>CAYUAQ010000181.1:0-6012 GCA_964442705.1 uncultured Desulfobacteraceae bacterium | reverse complement strand
GCAGATGCCCCAAATGTCGACCAGTGAAAAGCCTTCAAAGGCAATCGATTCTTTTAGCTCCTCAACGAGGTTCTTGTCGTAAGTTGAGATTCGCGACACATACCCCGCCCCGGCGGCACCAGCCACCTGGCAGATATCCATAGGCTTTTCCAGCCGGTTTAAAAAACCGGAGCCCACCTGGGCATCTTGTGGCGTGGTGGACGAACACTGCCCGCCGGTCATCCCGTAGTTAAAGTTATTTAGCACCAGAAGAGTAATATCGATGTTTCGCCGGCAGGTGCTCAACACATGGGCGCCACCAATGCCGAGGCCGCCGTCACCCATGGTCACGATGACCTTCAGGTCAGGTCGCGCCATTTTGATACCGGTGGCATAGGTCAGTGCCCGGCCGTGCAGGCCATGAAAGGCATGGGTGTTAAAAAAGGTATCGAACAGGCCCGAACATCCGATATCGGTCACGATGGCAATATCTTTCCCGGCATATCCCATGTCGCTCAGCGCACGATCCAGCACATGCAGTACCCTGTCGTGTGAACAGCCCGGGCAGAACACGGCCGGACGTCCTTCATTTAACAAGTTATCCATTTTCAATCACCTTCATGATCTGTCCGGGATTGATCAGTTCTCCGTTCATCTGTCCGATGAAGGCAATTTTCTTGTCCGGCAGCAACCGTTGCAGTTCTCTGACATATTGCCCGAGATTCATCTCCGCCATGATGACCCGTTTGTACGGGCCAGCCTTTTCCCGAATCAGCGTTTCTGGCACCGGCCAAAGGGTTTTGAGTATCAGCAGCGATGCCGGGTGTTTGCCGTGCGCCAGTCTCCTGACCGCTGCTTTGGCCGCGCGGGCCGTTATCCCGTATACGATAACCAGGGTATCGGCGTTGGGTGCGATATGCTCGTCGAAATAGGTGAACTCGGAAATTTTCTCGGTGAGTTTGGCGTCAATACGATCCTGCATCATGGCGATCTGATCGGGAGCGGTACAGATATATCCATCCGGTCCATGGGTGGAGGAGGTCTGCCGCACCAGGCGATCACCGCCGATGGGTAAAAAATCGGGAACCTGGTGATCATCGCTTACCCCAAAAGGCAAAAATAGCGTAGACGAATCCGCCACCCGGCGGCGAACAATGGATGGAAGAGATAGTTCATTGATAGAGAAAGTCTCCCGTGTCATGGAGATCTCTTTGTTGGCGGCAATGAACACCGGACAGCGGTATTGTTCGGCCAGGTTGAAGGCGTGCATGGTGAGCACATAGCAGTCCTTCACATCCACCGGGGCCAGTACGATGACCGGCAGTCCCCCGCTGTTGCCCCACCGCAGGAACTGGATATCGCCGTCAGCCCCTTTGGTGGCAGAACCTGTGGAAGGCCCCAGGCGCTGTACGTCAACGATGACGATGGGAATTTCACTGCCGATGGCAAAAGAAATCTGCTCGCTGTACAGGCTGATGCCCGGTCCCGATGTGGCGGTCATGGCCTTCATCCCGGCCATTGACGCTCCGAGGCAAAACCCGATGGAGGCGATCTCGTCTTCTCCCTGAAGGCAGATACCTCCTTTGGGTGGAAGCAGTTTAAGCATGGTATTGTATATGGTTGTAGCCGGGGTGATCGGATAGCCAGCGAAAAAATTGCAGCCGGCCGCTAGGGCACCCTGGCCGAGGGCCTCGTTGCCTTCCATTAACGTCAGTTTCATTGTGGTTCTTTTTTTTCTAAATTTGGCGGTTAGCGGGCAGGTTTCAGCTGTTAGCTGAAAGGTTTAAGCAAACTATATGAAAAAGGGCTTTCACCCGATGGGTGATTTGGCAGCCGTGTGATTTTCAAAGTTGTATCAGGCTTTATCCCCCGCATATGGGAGGAAACAGGACAAGTGTGTCACCTTCTTCAAGTCGGTTTTCTTTTGTGACGCGGCGCCCGTTGATGAGCGATACGTGGGAGTCTTTTTGTATTGACAGTAATTTGAAAACATCCCCAAGGGTTGCATCTGGCTTAAGCGTCAACACAAAGCTGGTGTCATTTCCGGGGGCATACGCTTTCAAAGCGCCATATAGCTCTACGTGGATCCGCATGCTTTATTGTGGCATCAAGCAAGTCCAAGCCGGTCGAGCACGTCTTCTTTGGGGATGCCATTTTCCGTCCAGTTCTGGGCCTGGTAGTATTCATCCAACATCTCATCCAGATGGCAGACGAGACCTTTGGCCGGGCCCGTGGGTGCTGGCTCTTCGGTTAATCGCTTCGGTAGACTGTCATCTTTTCTCGTGAAGCCAGCTTTAATCAGAAACAGGCGTTCGGCATTGATGATCCTTTCACCGGCCCGCATTAATTCTTCAAGGGTATAGTCGGCGCCGGTGGCGGCATTCAGATATTCCAATATGCCAACTGGTGCCACCCCCAGGTCTTTGGCGGCTAAATACCTTACGGCAAAGAAAATGCACAGGCCGGCTGAATCGATGATGGCGGAAAGATCCTGGTAGGCCTTGGTTACTTTTCCTTTTCCCTCCCACTGATGCGGATCCATGGACTCGGGAACGCCGAACAGTTCGAAATATGCAGGATCACCACGCATGTGAGAACCACCAATGGGTGAGGTGGCATAGGCCAATCCCATGGCCTGGCATCCCCGAGGCTCATAGCCGGGGAATTCCTGTTTTTTTGCTACGGGTGCCAGTTCGGGATGGCCGTATCGTTCGGCCAGGCGGTAGCTGCCTTCCGCCAACAAATCCCCGAACCCTTCGCGGTTGCCGGTCATTCGCGCCAGTTCTACCAGAGCTTCGGCATCGCCCCATTTCAGCGAACGACCCACCTGATCTTCCAGCAGGTAGCCGCGATCCACCAGTTCCATGGCGCAGGCTATGGTAGCCCCCATGGTGATGGTGTCCATGCCCAGTTCATTGCAGATATAGTTGGCCTTGGTGATGGCCGCTAGGTTATCCACCATGCAGTTGGATCCCATGGCATAAATGGTTTCGTATTCAGGACCCTCTCCTTCACCCGCAAACCGGGGATCGTCCACTTTGGTCTTGCGTCCGCAGCCGATGGGGCAACCATAGCAGGCCGAGTTTTTCTTCAGGAATCGCCGGGTCAGCTCTTCTCCATGAATTTTCTCCCACCCGTCAAAGGTGCCCTGCTGCCAGTTCTTGGTGGGCAGTACGCCAAAGTTCTGGGTCGCCACCACTACGCCAGCGGTGCCGTTGACGGTTAGCCCCAGAGGGGTTCCCATGATCCCTTCCTTGAAAGAATCCATGATCTGCTTGTTGAAGGCCTTAAATCCATCGGGATTTGCTAAGGGGATCCTTCCTTTGCCCTTCACCACAACCGCCTTCAAGTTTTTTCCGCCCATCACCGCCCCGACGCCAGATCGCCCGGCAGCCCGGTCCTTATCGTTCATTATGGACGCAAACAGGACGCCCTTTTCTCCGGCTGGACCGATGCAGGCCACCCGGGCTTTTGGGTCAGTCTCTCTCAGAAGGGCATCAGTTGTTTGGTGGGTGTTTTTACCCCATAAATGATCCGCTGCACGTAGTTCCGCTTTTTCATGATCGAGCCACAGGTAGGTCGGCGTTTTGGATCGTCCGGTAAAGAGAATAGCATCGTAGCCGGTGCGTTTGAATTCAGTGGGAAACATGCCTCCGGAATTGGAGCAGGTAATCGCTCCGCTAAGCGGTGATTTGGTCATCACCATGTAGCGTGCACCGGTGGGTGCACCGGTACCCGTAAGCGGACCGGTAGCCATTATTAGCAGGTTATCCGGAGAAAAAGGGGCACACTGGGGATCGACCTCTTTATTTAAAAAATAGATTCCCAACCCTCGTCCGCCGACATAATCTTTGGCCACAAAATGATCCAAGGATTCCACACTGCATTCTCCGGTCGTCAAATTGACTCGAAGAACTTTACCCATCCAGCCGTGCATATGATGCTCCTTTTTTCAATTCATGGGGAAAAATAAAGAATCATTCAGAACTCAAACATTCCGGCCCGAAAGGCCTTGAGGTAGTTCGAGCAAAACTCGTCCCGGCCGCAAAGGGCCTCGGCGGCGATGATGTTGGCCATCATCTTGGTGTCCAGCGGGTTAATGATCGCCCCGTCCAGCCCCTTGGCAATGGCCATGAACGTTTGGTTCATGAATTTTCGGGCCGGCAGCCCGTAGCTGATGTTTGACAGCCCACAGGCCGTGTGGATGCCCGGGAAAGTGGCCACGATCTTTTCAACGGCGTCGATGAACTCGGCCCCGAAGTTGTCTTTCACTGACAATGGCTGAACCAGCGGGTCCACGAAGATATTTTCCACCGGTACGTTGGCCTGCAACAGGCCGTTGACAAGTTTATCGGCGATCCCCAACCGATCGTCCACTGTTTGGGGCATGCCGTCATCGCTCATACATAGTGCAATTACCTTGAAATCAGTGCCCGCCACGATGGGCAACAAGCTCTCATAGCGCTCCTTTTCCAGCGAAATGGAGTTGATCATGGGGGTCCCCCTGTGCACCTTGAGAGCGGACTCGATGGCTGTGGGGTCTGGGCTGTCGATGGCGCAGGGTGTCTCGACCGATCCCTGGACGGTCTCCACCAACCAATTGAGATACTCGGGCTCCTGGCCCAGGAAAATGCCGGCATTGACATCGATGTAGTCAGCACCGGCCTCTGCCTGGCGCTTTGCTACTTGCCGGATAGCGTTGTCGTCCTGAGTCTCTATGGCCACCTTGACGGCTTTTCGACTGGCATTGATCAGCTCTCCGATGATGATCATTTATCGATTCCTTTCAAAAAAACAGGCAGCACAAGGCTGACAGTAAGTTTTCACTGCCTGTGTTACGGCAGCGGCAGGCTGATAGTGGTGCCCACACCGCGTATTTTTACACGATTCGGCAGTTTCCTGTAAAATAATGATTTCGCCTCGATGCCGGTGCAGTGCATCGGTACCAGAACCTGCGGATCAATGGCTTTCAGCGCATCCAGGGTAGGGCCCAAAGCATTTCGAAAGGGCTCGCCGGATAAGTGGAAACCACCGATGACGGCGTAAACGCGATCTATACCGGTCAGCATACAGGCGTATTTGATCGTGTTGATGACCCCGGCATGGGCACATCCTGTGAGCACCACCAGACCACAATCTTTCAGAACGGCGATAATGGCCTGATCATCATGTATATGGTCCGGCACCAATTTACCGTCTACCTCCATCAAGGAGCCGGGCAACGCTTTTTCAAATTCCGTAATCCTCGGAATTTTACCGGTGATTAAGAATGCACCGTTTCCCATGTGCGTTGGCACCGGGGTCTCAATCAATTCCGCACCGGCTTCGAGGATCCAGTCCTTGCTGAATTCCGGTTCCAGAAGTAACTCCCCGTAACCGGCGAGGTAGTAGCGGGGTGTATGAAAAGCGCAAGGATGGGCGTAAACCTTTGTAGCACGCGGCATCCTCGCAAGCAGTTGGGGCAAGGGCCCCCATATGGTCTTCATGACCGTGGCTGATCACCACATCTGTTACGTCGTCCAATTTAATCCTGCCGAAATCAAGGTTGTGAGGCAGTGCCGCTGAACTGCAGCCGGCATCCAGAATAAAGCGATGGCTCCTGTCTCCGGCTGTGCCACGCACAATCAGGGACAGGCCGTGTTCAGCCAGGAAAGAGTCCATGGGAAGCTTGCCATCGTGGCTCAGCTGATAGCGTTTTACGCCAGCGGAAGCGGGCAGTCCGCCATCTACGTAATTGTCTATCAGTACATAAACTTCCAGATGGTTCAGAGGGGCTGGCGCGAATAGAGGTCCCATAGTCTTGGGCTTAGTGCAATCCCTTGCGATTGTTTAAAAAAGTGATGAGGTCTCTTTCCACCTGCGGATCCATGTCAGGCTTCTCATATTCCTCCAGCCGCTTTCTCAGCAGGTTAGCGGCCCGCGCGGTCATATCCCGCGAGTCCATGTCCATCCAGTTGGAATGAGTGGTACGAATACCCAGTTCCGGTGTGAAAAATTCACTCCGGCACCGCAGGGCTGTCTGATCCTCCATCA
>CAYUAQ010000180.1:0-6103 GCA_964442705.1 uncultured Desulfobacteraceae bacterium | reverse complement strand
ATCTGTTTTTATAAAATTTCTTGTTTTTTATGAAAGTCTTTCAGGAGTAAGGTAATCACCGCCCGGCGCAGTTGCCGGCGGAAACTGGAGGAGGCTGCGGCCATGGCCAAGTGGAACCCTTTTCAGAAAGCGACGCTCCTGAGCCTGTCCAAGACCTGCGGCTGAGCGGCCAAGGTCAGCCCGGTCGGGCTGGGAGAACTGCTGAAGAAAATACCGGGAACCGAAGACCCGAACCTGCTGGTGGGTTTCGACACCAGCGACGATGCAGGGGTCTATCGGCTGACCGACGACATCGCCATTGTGACCACGGCGGATTTCATCACCCCGCCGGTGAACGATCCCTTTGTCTACGGGCAGATCGCCGCGGCCAATTCCCTCAGCGACGTCTACGCCATGGGCGGCCGCCCCCTGGTGTGCCTGAACCTGATCTGTTTTCCGTCCGGCAAGCTGGATCCCGCCGTGATGCACGACATCGTGGCCGGTGCCCTGGACAAGATCACCGAGGCCGGGGCCGTGCTGGCCGGCGGCCACACCATCGACGACGACGAGCCCAAGTTCGGCCTGGCCGTGACCGGCGTGGTGCACCCCGAGCGGTACTGGGGCAATGACGGGGCGCGCCCCGGCGACGTGCTCATTCTGACCAAGCCCGTCGGCAGCGGGGTCCTCTTCAACGCCAACATCAAGAACTGGGTGTCGCCGGCCGCCCTGGAAGCCTGCCTGGAGACCCTGACCACGCTCAACAAGACCGCCGCCGACATCATGGCCCAATATGATGTCCATGCCGCCACCGATGTCACCGGATTCGGCCTGGCGGGCCACGGTTTTGAAATGGCCAGCGCTTCGCGCGTGTGCCTGCAGATCGAAATCGACCGCATCCCTGTCATGGACGAGGCCCTGGACATGTACCGGCGGGGGATGAACACCGGCGTGAATGCCTTCAACCGCCAGATGGTGGCGGCGCATATGCGTTTTGAGGTCCAACTCCCGGACTGGCACCAGGAGATCGTTTTCGATCCCCAGACCAGCGGCGGGCTGCTGGCGGCCGTACCCCAGGGTCAGGGTCCCGAACTGGTGGCATCCCTGAACCGGGCCGGTGTTTCCGCGGCAGTGATGATCGGCCGGGTCGTGGAAAGCGACGATCGGCATGTGCGCCTGGTTTTCAAGTAGACCCGGCCCTTGGATCGGGTAACGGCGCTCCTCTTCAATAAATTGACATCCCACATGACTTCATGTATATGAAGTTCAGCACACACTCGGTAAGGGCCCGTTCGAAGGCCATGCTGTTAGCTTCTCCATGCCTGATTGAAGGCGGTAGCGTAGACCTTTCCAAAAAACTTGTGGCATCTCATCACGAGCACGAACGATGACGATCACCGGGGCCATGAGCCGGTATAACAGTCCATAATTTCACTTTCCTCTTGTGGAGCGATTTGCAGCGCTCATTTCAGCATTGAACGTAGTCGTTTCTTTCCAGGGATGACGGCCGCTTGTCGTTGGAATCCCTGAAGGGCAGGCGGGGTGGCGCGACAGGAAGCCCCGTAACGACGTGAGCCTTGAGGTGTACCCACGGAAAAAGGGGGCAACCATGCGGAGCGCGGGCCGGACCGATCTGAAGCCATTCTTGTTGGGAAGCCGCGGAAACCCCGGACGTCTGCGGACATGGTGTATCGTAATCCCTGTCCTGATGCTAGCCGCCGCGGGCTCTTCCCCTCCAGCCGTGGCAACCGGGCTGTGTGACCGGTGGATAGCCAAAGTGGTGGCCGTGGAAGGCAGCATAATGGGCCTGAAGGCCGGTAAAGCCAACTGGACCTCCGTAAAGAGGGAAGACACCTTTTCGCCCGGCGACAAGATCCGGGTGGGCAGACTCAGCCGGGCAACCATCGTGCTCTGCAACGAAACCCAGCTGCGCCTGGACCAGAACACCGTTCTCTCGTTTCACGGCCGAAAAGAGAAGAAAACGATCATTGGGATCCTCAAGGGAATGATCAACTTCTTCAGCCGAATGCCCAGAAGCCTGGAGATCGTGACCCCCTTTGTCAACGGATCGGCCGAGGGCACCGAGTTTCTGGTGCGGGTTGATGCCCACAAGGCCGAAATCATCGTTTTCCATGGACGGGTGGTGGCCGTCAACAAGGCCGGTCGGCTGAAGGTTGCCAGCGGCCAGGCCACGGTCGCCGCCAGGGGCAAGGCCCCCCTGCCCATGACCCTGGTGCGGCCCCGTGACGCCGTCAACTGGGCCCTGTACTATCCGACCATTCTGCCGCCTCGCGAGACGCCCGAGCAGAAAGGCAGCGCCGCTTACTTTGTCCGGCGGGCCTCGAACCTGCTTGCGGTGGGACGGGTCGATGAGGCCAGGGCGGACATCTCGCGGGCGCTGGCCGTCGATCCCGGCAACAGCGAGGCCGTGGCCCTGGAGGCTGTGATGGTGGTGGTCCAGAACCGGCCGGACGAGGCTTTCGAGTCGGCCACACAGGCCGTGGAACGTAATCCTCGTTCAACCGCCGCCAGGATAGCCCTGTCTTACGCGCAGCAGGCGCGTTTCGACATCCGGGGGGCCCTGGCCTCTCTCAGGGAAGCCGTCCGACTGGAGCCGCAAAACGCCCTGGCGCAGGCACGCCTGTCGGAGCTGTGGCTGTCGGTGGGCGAGCTGGGCAAGGCCCTGGTGACCGCCCGGCAGGCCGCCGATCTCGACCCCAATATCGCCCGCAGTCAGACCGTACTGGGATTCGCCTACCTCTCGCAGATAAGAATCGAGCCGGCCCTGGCGGCCTTCAAGCGCGCCATCGCACTGGACCAGGCCTCGCCGCTGGCGCGCCTGGGACAGGGGCTGGCCCGCATCCGCAAGGGGCATCTAGAAGAGGGACGCGCCGACATCGAGATCGCAGCGGCCCTGGATCCCAACAACTCGCTGATCCGCAGCTACCTGGGAAAGGCCTTTTACGAGGAGAAGCGCAGCCGGCTGGCGCGCAACCAGTTCAACATCGCCAAGCAACTCGACCCGCGGGATCCCACACCCTACCTGTACGACGCCCTGCTCAAGCAAAGCGTCAACCGACCGGTGGAGGCCCTCCACGATTTGCAGAAATCCATCGCGCTCAACGACAACCGCGCCGTCTACCGCTCACGACTGCTGCTGGACGAAGACCTGGCCGTACGCAGCGCCAGCTTGGCGCGGGTTTACAGCGATCTTAACTTCGACCAGCTGGCCCTGGTGGAGGGCTGGAAATCACTCAACCGTGATCCCGCCAACTACTCGGCCCACCGTTTCCTGGCCGATGCCTACCTGTCCCAGCCGCAGCATGAAATCGCGCGCGTCAGCGAACTGCTCCAGTCCCAGCTGCTGCAGCCCATCAATATCAACCCGGTCCAGCCCCAGATGGCAGAGGCCAATTCCTTCATCTTCCGGGGGACGGGGCCGGCCCAGCCTGCTTTCAACGAGTACACGCCCCTTTTCAACCGCAACCGTCTGGCCCTGCTGGCCTCGGGCGTGGCCGGCGGCAAAGACACTTACGGCGATGAAGTCACCCAGTCCGGGCTGTGGAACAAGCTGTCTTACAGCGTGGGCCAGTTTCACTACCAGACCGACGGATTTCGTGAAAACAACGACCAGGACCAGAATCTCTACGACGTGTTTGCCCAGGTGGCGCCCTGGTACCATACGAGCGTGCTGGCGGAGTATCGCCACGGCACCCGAAAGTTCGGCGACCTGCCGCTGCGCTTCGATCCGGAGCTGTACCGGCCAGACGAAAGGCATCGCAACGAGGGCGATTCCATCCGCATCGGGGGCCGGCACTCGTTTTCCCCCCGTTCGGATCTGATTGCCACTGCCATTTACAGCGACCTGGATTTCAAGACAGAGGTCGCTCCTGCCGGGTTCGAGGTCAAGGAGAAAAATTATGGATATCTGATGGAAGCCGAGCAGTTGTACCGTACGGAGTTGTTCAACCTTGCCGCCGGAGCCGGGTTCCTTCGGATGGACCAGGATCTGAGGATAAAATTCGCCCCTTACCCGGACACGGTACTGGATGATGTAATGCGCCACACCAACATGTATCTCTACTCTCAGGTCAATTTTCCGGCAACGGTCACCTGGACCCTGGGCGCCAGCGCCGATTTTTTCAACGGCCTGGTGGACAAGGACCGCATCAATCCCAAGTTGGGCATCACCTGGCATCCGTTTTCCGCCACCACGTTGCGGGCGGCCGCCTTTCGCGTCATGACCCGCAGCCTGATGGTGTCCAACCAGACCATCGAACCCACCCAGGTGGCCGGCTTCAACCAGTTCTTCAACGGTTTCGGCGGTGACGAAGCCTGGCATTACGGCATCGCTCTGGATCAGAAATTCAGCGACGCTTTTTTCGGCGGGGTCGAATTTTTTCGGCGTGACCGTGACGTCACCTTTATCAATCAAAGCAATGAATCCGACGAAACCTCGTGGGAAGAAAAATATGTTCAGGCCTATCTGAACTGGGCGCCGTTGAACTGGCTGACGGCCAGCGTGGCCTACCAGTGGGAACGTTTCGACAGGGATCCGGCCATGACGGGCTTCGAGATGGTGCATGTGCTGAAAACACAGCGGCTGCCACTGTCTTTAAATATCTTTCTTCCCAATGGTTTCAGCGCCCATGTCAAGACGACCTACGTGGACCAGAGCGGGCAGTTCGACTACAATCCCACGCCGCCTTTCGTGGAGGGCAGTGACAGCTTCTGGGTCGTGGACGCCTCCATCAGCTACCGCCTGCCCAGACGATTGGGCCTTTTGAGCATCGAAGCCAAAAACCTGTTCGACGAAAGTTTCCGATACCAGACCACTGATATGGTCAACCCGGACATCGTCCCCGAGCGCCTGGTGCTGGGAAAGATCACGTTGGCCTTTTAGGGGCGGACACAGTTACCATATGCGAAAGGAGGTGCGCTCAAGACCGGAAATCACCCTGTTGGCAAGTAACCGTCAATTTTACGAACAGCAACCGGAAGGAGGCGGTCAAATGGCACAAGATGATAAGATAAGGGAAGTGGAGGCCAAGATTATAGAAATCCTAAAACACTACGAACTAGACAAAACGATCGAAGGGTTGACCGTGGTGTTGTTTGACCCCGAGCACAATTATCCGGGCAATACCTCGGATATCCTGGGAGGGGTTGGCGATTATATCGGTCCAGACGACAGAAAACTGGTTCCCTTGGAAGAATGTCCAAAATGCGAAACAGAAGGCCGCAAATTTGAGGGCATAAGGCCCTTTGCCCTGGTGAAGCTGTCCGGCAGCCCAGGCTCCTGGTGCCCCTGGGGCAGCGTCAGAGGTTATTGCCCGCCCCCTCCCCGATAAGGGCACTTGACTCCAGAGTCCTACAGGGATCACCGCCGGCGGGGCGATTTGCCGGACACCCGGTGGATATACCGCCGCCGGCGCATCAGTCCCACCAGCGTGTACCGTCCCGCTTGAAGATGCCTGCAACCACGTCACTTTAACGCCACCTGCCTGTCAAAGCGGGGGTGGCGCGGCTCCCGGATGGCGGTAAAAGCTTTTGTTCAGCTGATATCGGGTCAGCAATTCGCTTTTACCGATCTTTTTGTCCACCAGTTCAACGATCAGGTGGTCGCTGCGCAGTTTAAAAAAGGTGGCCTTGAAGCAGTTGAGCGCCGATGCCCGTTCGCTGCGGCCGTTTCTCAGGCGGCCTCTCTGCCGGCACTCGGTAATCACCCTGTCGATGATGAATCCGTAGTAGCTTTTCAAGCCGGCGGTGTCGGTGTTGGGAACGATCCGGCTTGACAGCGTCACCGCCACCCCGAAGATCAGAAATCCTGCCATGGCGAACGAAATGGTTTTTTGCATGACGGCACCCCCTGTATGAAAATTCACCGCAGCATTTTGAAGACTCCCGTTAAGGTCATAGGGCCGCGCCGGCAATGGTGGCAGCGAAAGGAGATGAGGAGAAGCGGAGCGGTGGCCCTGCCTGATATGATTATAAGCAAGAGCGATGCCAGATAGGATGAAAAAGAATGGCGCAGGGCGGTCGCATGCTGTAGCTATGTGCTTTTAATATTAAAATATTAGCTTATCATCTTTTCCGGAGGAAAGATGAGGCCGGCACTAAAGCACCG
>CAYUAQ010000179.1:0-6116 GCA_964442705.1 uncultured Desulfobacteraceae bacterium | reverse complement strand
TAAACCACAAAACACCAGGTTGCAAATGCCAGACAGGACTTTCCGCCACAAACACAGAAACACTGTTATTTGCCGGCTGCCGCTGTTCCTGTGCCTGGCGGCCCTGGTCATCTTCTCACCACCCCCCTGCCGCGGGGAAAACCTGCGCGAAAATGCCGTCGTAAAAGCCGTACGGAGAGTCAGCCCCGCGGTGGTCAACATCAGTTCCGAACAGCGTCTCCAACGTCGACGCGGTCCTTTTTCGGGATTCGGCCTGGACCCTTTCTTCGATTCTTTTTTCAAGGATTTTTTTGACCCGGGATACCAGCGCCAACTCAAGCGCACCAGCCTGGGGTCCGGCGTCATCATCGACGGTGAGCGCGGGTTTATTCTCACCAACGCCCATGTGATCGAAGCCCGGGGCACCATAACGGTGGTACTGAAAGACGAGCGCCAATTTCAGGCCCAGATCGTGGGCGCTGACCCCGACTCGGATCTGGCTGTCCTGCAGATAAAGTCCGAAAAACCCCTGCCGGCCATTTCCATGGGAAACTCCGACGACCTGATGATCGGCGAAACCGTTATCGCCATCGGCAATCCCTTCGGTTTTTCCAACACCGTGACCACCGGTGTCATCAGCGCCCTTCACCGCAGCATCCGCAGTGAAGAAAAAATTTACCATGATTTCATCCAGACCGACGCCTCCATCAATCCCGGCAACAGCGGTGGGCCGCTGCTGAATATAAATGGCGACCTCATCGGCATCAACACCGCCATTTACGCCAAGGCCCAAGGCATCGGTTTTGCCATTCCCATCAACAAGGCCCGACGTATCATCAGTGATCTCATCCGCTACGGTGAGGTGGTGCCGGCCTGGCTGGGGATATCCGTACAGGAGTTGGATGACCGTCTTGCCCGTTACCTCAAGGTTCCGGCCCAGACCGGAAAAAGACTGTGGGGCGTGTTGGTACGTGAAGTGGCGCCTGGTAGTCCGGCAGCGCAAAATCACGTTAAGCGGGGCGATGTCATATTGGAAATCGACCACTACAAGCTGTTTTCGGTACAGGACTACCACGCCACTTTAAAGGACTATACGGCCGGGGATACAGTGACCCTGCACTTGTGGCGGGATGGGAAGGATATTCGTGTTACCGTCAAGGCGGTCGCTTTCCCCAAGGAACGCGCCATGGAACTGGCCTATCGACTGATGGGAATCCGTGTGGCCGATCTGACCCCCCAGAACCGTCGCCGTTATGGCCTGACGGAAACGCAGGGCGTGGTGATCGTCGACATTTCGGAATCGTCCTACATGGCCAGGATCGGTGCCCGCCCTGGAGATATCATCCGTAAAATCGACGACCTGACGACGGCGACGGTGGAAGAATTCAAGAAAGCCATCGTAAAGTACCGGCAGAAAAAATCGCTGGTTGTCCTGCTGCAGCGCGAAGACCGGCTCTACTACATAACCGTGAAACTGCCGGGCAGATAAGGGCCCCGGAACAAATTAAATCCACAATCCAGCGGGTCTTTTTGTCCGTGTTCGGCGTTGCATCCGCCGGTACAACCCAAAAAGGCTGCGCCCGCTGATGCGCCTTGAACACGAAGAAAAATCCGGTGCTCTATTCGTGGATTTAATTCCGTCCGTGGCCTTAAAACGACTACTGACTGGCCCGCTCTTTGGCCAGTTGTTCGGGGCTCATGGTCCAGAACGGGGTGCCATCCTTGGTCAGACGAACCTTCAGCTGAAAATAGTCGCCTTTTTTCACCTTGGACGCCATGAACACGTCCTTGTCATCGATGACGGCCCAGACACCCTTCACCTTTACACGGTCTCCCCGCTTCAGGCCCGTGCTCTTGCGGTCGATGAACCAGGAGGGACAGAGGTGCACCAGGATATCGTCTCCACCCCGCTCGCGCACCACCAGACCAACGCCGGGCGACATGCCCTTCATGGGAACCACTTCGATGATCTTTACGATTGTCCCTTTGAAACTGTCCATTTCACTGGCGTCGTACAATTTGTTATAGGGGCTGTCCAGTCCCCAGCCGCCCATGTCCCTCTTTTCGCCGGCCACAGCCGAAAACGACGCCCCTGCCAGCACACAGAGCGCTACGATCAGTCCAAAGCCCTTTTTCCGCATCCGTTTTTCTCCTTTTAATCCCGGCACCCGGCAATTCTCGTCTTCTGCCAGGAGAAACAAACCCAATTGTCATTTCTTGGTCGCCACGACAAACAGGTTGATGCCGTGGGTTTCTGATATCACATCGACATTGCCGCCAAAAGCGGTTTCTGAAAAAATATCCCTGAGCTCCTGTTCATCACGGTGGATGAGCTTCCAGTGAAGGATGTGATCCATGAACTGGCGGTTGGGATTAGTGGGGCTGAAATTGCCGACGATCAACACGCCCCCATCCCGCAACTGGCCGTGACACCTTTCAATCAGCTTCACGAACAGCCGGCGCTCCAGATAATCTGTCAGACCGGATGAATAGATGATATCCTGCTGTCCAAAATCGTGGCGTGCGCGCCCCAGCGCCCATTTGACGATATTTTCATTCATGAGCCGCACCGTCGCCTGGTGGTTGAATACGTTTACATGGCGGTTGGTGTAGGCCAGGGCATCGGGATCGATATCGATGCACAGCGCCTCTATGGCCTGGCTTTTCTCAAACCCGGACAGAAAATCAAACAGTTCGCGGTTGGAGCCGCAGGCCAGGTTCATAATAGAGATGTTTTCCTGTTTCTCCAACTTGGCATGACTGATTTTGGTGAGCAGCTCCGCCAGGAGTCGACGCCGTTGCCGTACTGCATCGGCAGCCGATGATTTTAGAAACCACCCGTCCATAATTTTTCCCAGTTTGCCGTCTCCATCGGGTTCGTTACGATAAATCATCTCCATCATCATGAAATCGCCGGCATAGCCCTTGGGTTTATAGTAAACGCGCTCGGCAAAACGGCTTCGCATGAGATAGGGAAAAAATTCCTTGAATACGTATCCCCATACGAATCTTTCATCCTCCTCTTTTTTGATGTAGGTTTCAATCCCCAGCAGTCGGTCGTGGAAACCGTCGTTGATGCGATATCCCTCTTTTACCAGTTCTTCCGGAAGTTCATCGCCCTCCAGTTTCTGGAGTTTGTATGAAAGATCGAACAGGCGCGCCTTGAATTCCTCGGCAATCTTGTTGGCTATCCGCCACGCATCGGTGTTGAGAAAATCATCCGGCAGGAGGCGGGCTTCTTCGAAGTGTTGGCGGCCGGCGGAAAGAAAAGCGGCGTAGCCGGTCAACGGTTCCCTTTCCTCCAGCACGCGACGAAACTTTTCACAGATGGAGCGTGCCAGAAACGACAAGAAGTCACCGTACAGGATGGGGTCTTCCACCTGCAGTCGTTTCATGGCGTGGGGTTCAAACAGTTTGATTTGGGTATTTTCAGTGGCTTTCACATTGCGAATACGGGTAATGCCGTCAAAAAAACCGATTTCTCCAAAAAACTTTCCTTTTCCAATGATGGCAACGGTAATACTGGTGCCCTCGAAGGTGTAAGAAACTTCAACTGCGCCCCTGGAAACAAAATAGAGGCAGTGGGCGTCGGCGCCCTTGCTGACCACGTTGTCGCCCTGCTTGTAAATGCGTGCTTCGGCATAGGGCAACACTTTTTCAACAACAGGATCAACATTATAACCTTTGGAATTCATATATAAAACATATCCCTTTACATTTCCGATTCTTCGTCTTCTTCTCCCAGCGCCCGTCGAATGGCGATGGCGATATCCCTGATGGAAAAAGGCTTCAACAGGAATCCGTCCAACCCCATCTCCCGCACGTTGTCCCCGTTGATCTGTTCGCTGAACCCCGTGCAGACAATCACCGGGATATCTTTTCGAATTTCCTTGACGGCCCTGGCAAGCTGTACGCCGTTCATATACGGCATGGTCATATCCGTGATCACCAGATCGAACCGATAGGGGTCCCGTTTAAAAATCTCCAATGCCCGGCGCGGATTGTCGGTGGCCACGACATTGTTCTGTAATTTTTCGAGCATCTGCGAAGCCAGTTCCACCAGAAAGTCTTCATCGTCTACGTAGAGAATATTGGCTTTGCCCATGGGTGTTTTCTCATCTTTTTTGTCGCCTGGTTCCGCGGCTTTTGTCGCTACCGGAAAGAAGACCTCAAAAGTGGTTCCCCCATTTTTGGTGCTGTTGACCGTAATGGCGCCATTGTAGCTTTTGACGATGCCGTGGATTACAGCCAATCCCATGCCCGTTCCCTTGCCGGGCTTCTTGGTGGTAAAATAGGGATCGAATATTCGAGTGATGATGTCGTCATCTATGCCGTGACCGGTATCTTGCACCGTCAGTTTCACATACTTGCCGGCACTGACCCCGCCCGCGTAATGCCTGTCCCCAGGGGTAACCGCAACGTTTTCCAGCCGGACGGTGAGGGTTCCGCCGGTCTCCTCCATGGCGTGAGCGGCATTGGTGCACAGATTCATCAATATCTGGTGTATCTGCGTTGGATCCGCCCTGATGTTTTCAAGTTCCGTCGAAATTTCTTTTATAATTTCGATCTGCTTGGGCAGAGAAGCGCGCAACAGGGAAAGCCCCTCCTTGATGATGGGGCCGACACAAACCGTGCTGACCTCCTGTTGTTTCTGGCGGCTGAACGTCAGGATCTGGTTTACCAGGTCCCTGGCCCGCTGGCTGGCTTTTAAAATTTTGTCGAGGTTCTGGCGGGTTTCCCGATCGCCGTCAACGGGCTGCCGCAGAAGCGTCATTTCCGTGTATCCCATGATTGCTGCAAGTATATTATTGAAATCATGGGCGATTCCACCTGCTAAAGTGCCAATCGCTTCCATTTTCTGGGCCTGTTGAAGCTGTATCTGAAGCCTCATTTTTTCTTCTTCGGCCCGGCGGTTGGCTTCAATTTCCTTAACCAGTTCTTCGTTGGTTTTGACCAGCTGGCGTGTTCTCTGCCGGACCCGCTGTTCCAGTTCACGGTTTATCTGCCGTACCTTTTCGCGCTCTTTTGCCAGCAGCCGTGCCATGTAAAAATCACGCCTGGCGTAATATTCGATGGAATAACCGGCGAACATGCCGATGAGATTGGCGCTTATAAAAAAAAAGTTGTTGTTTATCAGTATGGGAACTGGTGTGTCACTGAGAAACACGGCTGCAAATTCGTACAGCAGGACGATGACCCAGCCGGCGGCCGTGGCCCATATGAACTTGATTCTTACAAAGGTATACCCGAACATGAAAATGAGGATGAGGCCGGTGTAGTAGGAAAAAGTGGCCGGCGGCGGTGCCAGAACGATCATGACGGTGATGCCCGTGCCTGCGACCACGATACATGCAAAAAGACAGACCTGAAAATATTTCTTAAATTTCGGGAAATAACTGAATAAGAATGCCGAAAAGATAAAAGGACATACAATGGCGTAACGGATCAGCCACAGGATATTCTTCTTCTCCGGCACCAGAACGGCATCCAGAAGGCCGAATATGCTGTAAAAAAATATCGCTGCCAGCATCGACAAGCGGATCTGCTTCAGACAATACTGGTAATATTCCTCTAAAAACACCGGCTCAAGAGCAGCGTCTTCGCCCGCAAAGCGCAGTGTGAAAGTCCTCAGTTTCATGTTGGCCGCTTTTTCATCCTGTCCGAGTATTTTCAGCGGTTGGGCATCTTCGAATCCCGCATAAAGCGTGCCGCTCTGTATAACAACAGCCCGGCCCATCCCCCGGAATCATCTTCTCATCTCATGAGGATTTAATAACGCGATTTCTTCCGGAGGACTTGGCCTGATACAAACAGTAGTCGGCATCCCCTATCAGGTCTGACGCTGTAAATTTCTTTTTGGCATCCATGGCTTCAATACCGCTGACACCGAAACTGGCGGTGATGAAAATCTGATCATGTCCGCATACACCGACTTTCCTTTCGGAAATCATCCGCCTCAGCATGTTTGCCTTTTTAGCGGTGTTATCAAGGCTCGTTTCCGGAAATACGATGACGAATTCTTCACCGCCGTATCTGGCCATCCAGTCGATATCTTTCCTGATGGCGGCCTGTATGCGCCGGGCAAACGCACTCAGCACCGTGTCACCAACCTGATGACCATAGGTGTCGTTCACCAT
>CAYUAQ010000178.1:0-6125 GCA_964442705.1 uncultured Desulfobacteraceae bacterium | reverse complement strand
TTGTGGTTTATAATAAATAATTTATTTTTATGATTCATCTTGCCTAATACAGGCGATGCCCGCAACCTAAAAAAGTTGCTGTCTGAAAATACGAAGATCACTCACCACAGAGAACACGGAGAGAAACACGAGGGATCCCTGCGGCCGCTGTGATCTCAATGGTTAAATTTATCTTGTTTATTGACAGCCTTACCAGGGTAAGGTGCTGAAAACTATATCCGCCAAACGCCCGAAGCCCGAAAATTTTCTATAACATGGACCGCATGAGCATTCAAGAAATCCTGCCACTGGTCGAACAGCCCAGCCGCTACCTGGGATCGGAAACCAACACTGTCAGAAAAGATCCCACCCGTGTTCAGCTGCGTATTGCACTGGCTTTTCCGGATCTTTACGAAATCGGCATGTCTCATTTCGGAATGCAGATCCTGTATCATGTTCTGAACGCCCACCGGCTCGTCGCGGCCGAGCGGGTTTTCGCGCCGGCCGCCGACATGGCCCAGCGACTCCGCCAGAACAGGCTGGAGCTGTTTTCCCTGGAGACCCACACCCCCCTGAAAGCCTTCGACATCATCGGTTTCAGCCTGCTCTACGAACTGGACTACACCAATGTGCTGGATATGCTGGAATTGGCCGGTATCCCCCTGCTGTCACGCCAGCGCGACGATTCGCAGCCCCTGATTATCGCCGGCGGTCCCTGCACCTGCAATCCCGAGCCGATGGCCCCCTTTTTCGATGCCATGGTGATCGGCGACGGCGAGGCGGTCATCGGGGAGCTGTGTGAGTCTTGGATGGCCTGGAAGAAGGCGGGGCACTCCCGGCACCGCCTGCTGGAAAGATGGGCCGCCATCGAGGGTGTCTATATTCCCGAATTCTTTGAGGCCCAGACAGACGACGGCGGACGGCAGACGCTGAACCCCCGCATCGCTTCCTACCGGCGCATCCGCCGGGCGGTGTGCGCCGATCTCGACCAGGCCCCTTTCCCCGAAAAACCGGTGGTTCCTTACGGCCGCCCGGTCCATGATCGCCTGCGGCTGGAGGTGGCGCGTGGCTGCACCCGCGGCTGCCGTTTCTGTCAGGCCGGTGTCATCTACCGGCCGGTAAGGGAGCGGTCACTGCAGACTTTGGAGCGCCTAGTGGAACAGTGCCTGGACAACACCGGGTACGAGGACATCTCCCTGTTGTCGCTCAGCACCGGGGATTACAGCTGTATCCTGCCACTGCTGGAAGGGTTGCTGGGGAGCGGCGCCAGCTGTCAGGCGGCGGTGTCGCTACCGTCCCTGCGGGCGGATTCCCTCACGCCCGGCATGATGGCGCTCATAAAGGCCGTGCGCAAGACAGGCTTTACCATCGCGGCAGAGGCCGGCAGCCAACGGCTCCGCAATGTGATCAACAAGAATATCACCCGGCAGGACATTTTCCAAACCGTCCAGAACGCCTTCGACCTGGGGTGGCAGGTGATAAAACTGTACTTCATGGTAGGGCTTCCCACCGAAACAGACGAGGATATCGACGCCATCATCCAACTGGTGAAGGACCTCAGAAACCATGTCCGGGGACGGGCCAAAGGGCGCCGGGGCAAAATCAATGTGAGTGTGGCCACCTTCATTCCCAAACCCCACACCCCTTTTCAGTGGTGTGCCCAGATTTCCCTGGCCGAGTCCAGGCGTAAAATCGAATATCTGAAAGCCGCCTTGCGGATTCCCGGTGTTCACTTCAAGTGGCAGAATCCGGAAGTCAGCCTGCTGGAGGGACTGGTGGCACGCGGAGACCGACGGCTCAGCCGGCTGCTGCTGAACGCCTACCGGTTGGGATGCCGCTTAGACGGGTGGAGCGACCAGTTTCGCTTCGACCTGTGGACACAGGCCCTGGAGGCATCGGGAATAGACGTCGAAAATTATCTGTTTAGGGAAATGAATAGGGACGATCCTCTGCCGTGGGACCATATCGATTCCCTGGTCAGTCGGGAATTTCTGTGGCAGGAGTGGCAGAGAGCGCTTCGGGGCGCCGATACACCGGATTGCCGCGAGGGAAACTGCCTGAATTGCGGCGCCTGTGATTTCAAACGGGTGCAGCCCCGTGTGGCCACGTGCGCACCAAGCGGCGACACCGGGGAAGACATGCGCATGGAGATGCCGCCGCCGGTGTACCGCAGGGTCGAAGTGGTGTATGAGAAGAAGGGTCCGGCCAGGTTCTTTGGTCACCTGGAGATGGTCAATATTTTTTTCAGGGCGTTGAGACGAGCCAGGATCGTGGTCGAACGTACCCACGGTTTCCACCCTAAACCGAAGGTGGCTTTTTCCGATCCCCTTCCCATCGGCATGGAGGGACTGCAGGAGCGCTTTATCCTGCACCTGGCTTCTCCGCAAAGCCCGCGTGTTCTCGAGGAAAGGCTGAACACGAACCTGCCCGAGGGCCTGAAGGTGATACAGTGCCGGGAGATCGGGTCGGTTAGGCGGCGGTTGGCGGAAAAGCGGGCCGTCTACCGGATACGGGCCGCATCCGGAATTTTCGATGAGCAGAAGGTCGTCGAATTCACCCGCAGACCCGTGGCAGAGATCACCAGGGTCCGTCGGGGAAGGACAAAGCGGCTTGACCTCAAGAAACACGTGGCAGAACTTAAAATGATCGACGCAACGCTTTTCGAGATGGAACTGGTGCCTTATCAAGAGGCCACCGTCAGACCGGCCGAGGTCATCGGCAGTATTTTCGGTTTGAAGGACGAGGAGATCCGGAAGTTGGTGATCACGAAGTTGTAAAGACGAGGGTCCATGTACAGAAAACTGCTGATTAACGATACCCCTTTTGAGACACGGGTAGCCCTGATTGAGGACGGTTATCTCGTAGAGATTTTCATCGAACGACGGGACATGAACGACATTGCCGGCAATATTTACAAGGGCCGTGTTCAGCGTGTGCTCCCCGGGATGCAGGCCGCTTTTGTGGATATAGGCCTGGAACAGGCGGCCTTCATTCATGTCAGTGACCTGGTGGGAGAGCACTTCGACGATATCGAAGAAACCTTCCTGCGGGCGGTGGAAGAAAACGACGAGATATACAGCCTTTCCGATGACAGCGCCTGCGGACTGATGACCGGAGATGGCTGCACCATTGAAGACATGCTGACCACCGGACAGGAGCTGCTGGTCCAGGTCGCCAAGGCGCCCATTGGAACCAAGGGCGCCCGTGTGACCAGCTACATCTCACTGCCGGGCAGCTTTCTGGTCCTGATGCCCTATTCGGACCACATCGGCATATCACGCAAGATCGAAGACGAGGAGGAGCGGGCCCGTTTGAAAGAAAAGGTTGAATCGCTGCGCAGTGATAGCTACGGCTATATCGTGCGCACCGCCGCCGAGAGCATCGCCCACGAAAAACTGGCTTATGAAATGGGCTTTTTAAACAACCTGTGGCAGGATATCCTCTCCAAGTACCGTACGGTTCCGGCCCCAGCCCTGATTCACAAGGAACTCAACATCAGCCTGCGGGCAGTGAGGGACCTGCTGACCCATGAAGTCGAGAACCTGATCATCGACTCCCGGCGGGTGTACGAAGATGTGCTTTCCTATCTGGATGTGTTCATGCCCCGGCTCAAGGAATCGGTGGAGCTCTACGAGGGAAGTGAGCCCATATTCGAAGCCTTCAATCTGGAGGGGGACATCTCACGGGCGCTGAACCGTAAGGTCTGGTTGAAATCGGGTGGATATATCGTCATCGAACAGACCGAAGCCCTGACCGCCATCGATGTCAATACGGGACGTTATGTGGGCAAGCGCAATCTGGATGAGACCATTTTGAAAACCAACCTGGAGGCGGTGCGGGAGATTGCCTATCAACTGCGGCTGCGCGACATCGGCGGGATCATTATCATCGACTTCATCGACATGGAGAGAAAATCCAGCCAGGAAAAAGTGTTCACCGCACTGAGGGAAGCCCTTAAACGTGACCGCAGCAAGACCCACGTGCTGCCGATTTCGGAACTGGGGCTTATCCAGATGACACGCAAGCGCATCCGTAAACCGCTCAACCAGATACTGTGTGAAGCCTGTTTTGAGTGTGACGGCGCCGGGTATATCATTTCCCGGCAGACCGTCTGTCATCATATCTATCGGCGGATTCTCCACGAAGCCGCTGAATTGGCCGGTTCCAGAATCACCATCCGGGTCAACCCCAGGGTGGCCGCATTTTTACACGACGAACAGGGACGACTCATAGATGCCATGGAAAAGAGGATTCAGAAACAGATCGTGCTGCATCCCCATCCCCGCTTTCATCTCGAAGAATTCGATATTATAGAGAATTTTTCCGGAACCTGAAAGGACCCCCGGCTACCGGTCCTGCATGGGGGGGGTTCCGTAAAAAGGGGCAGGGTTATTTATTGACAAGCAAAATGATTTATGATTTTAATTTAAGGCTATAACTTCTGATATCTACGGGCGGTCCGCACACAACGGTGGCCCCGAAAATCATTTTGGCGATTACACATCGTTTGTTTAAAGAGGATTTAGAAAAATGAAACGCACATATCAGCCGAGCCGCATCAAGCGGGCTCGAACGCATGGTTTTTTAAAGCGGATGTCCACCAAAAACGGCCGGAAAGTCATAAACCGACGGCGAGCCAAGGGGCGCAAGCGGCTGGCGGTTTGAACCTGCGGCACGGTGACCTTTTTCCGGGACAGACGGCGTGGGAACCTACACTTTCCCGAAGGACAGCCGGTTACGGCGGCGCAGCGAGTTTATCCGGCTTTCAGGGAAAGGCCGGAGGATCCACAATCGCTATTTCCTCATTGTTGCCGCCCCCAGCGCCTTCTGCCGTTCCCGGCTGGGCATCACGGTGACCCGCAAAGTGGGCAACGCCGTGATTCGCAACCGGATCAAGCGCCAGACAAGGGAGTTTTTCCGGCGGCGACAGGCAGGCCTCGGCGGGTGTTGGGATATCAACATCATTGCCAAACGGCAGGCCGCCGGGCAGGATTCCCGGAAAATTGTTGCCGCCCTCGAGGATCTCTTTGACCGTCTGGATGAAGGTTCGGGCGACAGGTGAACCCGAACAGGCCGACATCGCCGTCGAGCAAAAATGACGCCGCGTAAATCGGTCTGAAGGGTTTCAGCTTCCCGGGATCCTGCCGGGAGCCGTTTTCAGGATCACAGGCCGACATTCGGCCGGGTGGCGAAAAAATTGCACTCGCAGCAGACGGAATTTCTCTGGTCGGCTCTGAACGGCGGGGCAGGATGAAATTCCGTTTTATCATTTCAGGAGAAGAACATGGAAACCGGTCGTATGGTTATCGCTATCGCGCTGTCCTTCCTTGTTTTCATCGTGTGGGAGTTTTTGTTTGTAGACAGGGAATCGATGAAACCGGCGCCGCAAGCGACCAAGCAGGCGGAAAAAGCGCCCCCAACACCAAAAAGCGCCGTACCCGGGGGCACTCAGACCCCCATCCCGGAGAAAACAGAGGCCACGGCCGTGCAAGTCCCAGCGGAAACGCAAACCGTTGTCCAGAAAAGCCGCCCCGCGCGGGTGATTACGGTGGACAATCCCTTTTATACCTGCGAGTTGTCTGAAAAAGGGGCGGTTATCAGGAGTTTCGTGCTGAAAAAGTATCGTGAAAAGGCCGACCCCGACGCTCCCCTGAAACACATCCTGACGCCCTCACTCACCCCGGGAACCTTGCAGGCCGGGCTCGTGGAGCATCGGTTGAAGGGTTTCAGCGATGCGGTGTTCGACAGCGGTGCTGTCGCCGAAAAGATCGATGTGTCGGGTTCGGCCCGCAAGCTGGTCTTTTCGTGGACCTCCCCTGGGGGTATCGGTATTGAAAAAAGTTACGAATTTCAGCCCGACTCCTATCTGATCAAATTACGCGTCAGCATCAAGAACCGTTCAGGGGAGGACATCAAGGATCATGTGTACCTCTCCCTGTTCAACCTTCTTCCTGAAAAAACAAATCGTTATGGTTTTGAAGGCCCCAGCGCATACATAAACGGGAAACTGGAGCAGATTCCCATCAAGAAGATCGAGGAGAAAAATAAGCTTTCCGGCCACCTGCAGTGGCTGGCCATCGAAAGCCAGTATTTCATGTCCAGTGTGATTGTGCCTGAGGCGCCCGAAGCCGGCATGCAGCTGATCA
>CAYUAQ010000177.1:3217-6209 GCA_964442705.1 uncultured Desulfobacteraceae bacterium | reverse complement strand
TCAGCCTCCGGAGCTGAAGATCGTAGGTTCGAATCCTACCGGGCGCGCCACCCCCCATTTTCCCGGCTTTCGCTGTCCCGGTTGCCGCTGCCACCGCTCTCTTTTCCGCTGTTCGTTTTTCCGGCCACAAGTGTCCAACGCGGACCCTGCCCGCAACCCAACAGCTTTCTGCTGCTTTGCCACAGGCCCCCACGGACCCATCAGGACGGTCGGGTGGTGGGTTGTCCGTGGCCCGTTGTCTGTTTCGTCAGGGGGAGATAAAATTGAATCCCTTCCTTGACTTTGTGCCTCTGTGCCTTTGCCCCTTTGCGCCTTTCATGCAACGCCAACACGGCCTGATGAACGCTCTTGTTTTTTATGACAGCCGTACCGGCGTAAGGTACTAATGCTATTAATATTGGCCGAACCTTCTGAAAACCTTGACGGATCGCACCCTTTTTGGCATATTCACCCTGTCTGTCGCGCACCTGTTCGGCCGGCGCAGCGGGGCCGCCCGCCGTCTGGGCTACCATCATCCCTGACCGTCCGGCATCCGAAACCCTTCACTTCAGCAACAGGAGGCCGCCATGAAAAAAAGAACCGCACTGTTCCTGTCCAGCCTGCTTTTACTGACCCTTTCGGTAAGTAGCGTCCATGCCGTTTCCATGAGCATTGTCACCGGCAGCACCAAGGGCACTTATTATCAGTTCGGCCTCAATCTGTCGCAGCTGCTCCAGCCCCATGGCATCGACCTGAAAGTGTTCCCCTCCAACGGATCGGTGGAAAACATCTACGCCGTCTTCAAAAGGCCCAACACCCAGCTGGGCATTGTCCAGGCCGATGTGCTGGCCTTCGTCGCCAGGGTACAGACCAACCCGGTACTGAAACAAATCGCCAAAAAAATCCGCATGGTCTTTCCCCTGTACAACGAGGAGATTCATCTGCTCGGGCGGGCCGACCTGAAGAGCTTCGAAGACCTGCAGGGAAAACGCGTGGCCATCGGCAAAGACGGCTCCGGCACCTACCTGACCGCCATGCTGCTTTTCGAATTGTCGGGCATCAAACCGGCGCAGAAGCTGACCATCGGCACCGATGAGGCCCTGGCACAGCTCAAGGCCGGCGGCATCGACGCCATGTTTTACGTGGCCGGATACCCGGTGAAACTGCTCTCCACGGAAGTGGCTGCCCAGGACAACCTGGCGCTGCTGTCCATCGTCAACCGCAAAATCACCGAGTTCTACCCCCGCACCGTCATACCGGCCGGAACCTATGCCTGGCAGAAGCAGGAGGTCCCTACGGTGGCGGTCAAGGCGGTGCTGATCTCCTACAACTTCCGCCACTTCCACTGCGAAAACGTCGGCCGCGTCGGGCAGCTGCTCTTCACCAACCTGGACTGGCTGCGGCAGCACGGCCACCCCAAGTGGAAGGCCGTGGATCTGAACTACAAACTCAAGGGATGGGAGCAGTACGACTGCGTCAAGAGAAAGCTTTCCATGACGGCTCCACCCGCCAAAAGTTCACCGACGGCCATCAACCCGGTGCTGAACGCCATTAAAGAAGTCCTCAAGCCGTAAAAACCGCCTCTGGGGAGAGTCTGGAACCAGCATGTACCTGCAATTTTACCAGCTCAGGCAGACACCTTTTCAACCGGGTGCCGATGCGGCCTTTTTCTGGAAGGGGGGGCAATATCAGCGCGCCCTGCTGGCCCTGCAGCAGGCTGTCGAAGGTAGCGGCGGCATCAGCCTGCTTACCGGCGACGTGGGCACCGGAAAAACCACCGTGATGCACGGTCTGCTGCACCTGCTGGGCAAAAAGGTGATGACCTGTCTGATTTCGGACCCCGACCTCACCGTCCCGGATTTTTATCGACTGGTGCTGCACGCCTTTGGCGTGCGACGCAGCCTCAAAGCCCGTCCTGATTTCCACCGTCACTTCCAGGCGCTGCTGCAAAAGGCGGCTCGCCGGCACAGACAGGTGCTGCTGGTCATCGACGAAGCCCAGCGCATCTCCCCGCACCTGGCGGTCGAACTCGCTGAAATGGTCAAGCGCGCCTCAGGCACCACCGGCAGGCTGCACGTGTGTCTGGTGGGCCAGACCGACGGCAACCGGCGCACGCTGGCCACCGTCATCGGGGGGCTCGGCAAATACATCACGGTCGACTTTCATCTGGCCCCGCTCGATGCGGCCGAGACCGCCGCCTACGTCCGTCACCGCCTCAAGGTCGCCGGTGCCGTCCAGGAGATATTCAGCGACCGGGCGCTGGCCGAAGTGTACCGCCACTCGGAAGGCTACCCCATCCAGATCAACCTGATTTGCGACTTTTCCCTGTTTTCGGGCTTTGCCGAACGTGCGCCGGTCATTACCGAAGATATCGTGCGCTGGAGCGCCGACAGCCTGCGCCTGCCGGAAATGGCCGAGGAACCGACCGGTCAGGAAGCCGAAAAAGAAGAACCGGTAGAAGAAGGTTACGCCTATTTCGAGGAGCCGGATGAATCCGGATTCCATGAAGAATATGGGATGGAAATCGACGACGGCATCATCATGCCCGATGCCGGGGAATATTCACCGGCTGTTGACGGTGAAATGACCGCACACGATGCAGGCGAAGCGCCACCGCCCGCCGGTGAAGAAATTGTCGATAGCGCCCCTCCGGAAAAACCGCATCAACGCCCAGCCACCACAGAGCCAGCCGGGCCGGCAGAAAACAGGGGATTTGCTTCTGAACCAAAACGCCGTTCTGTTTTAAAGCCGGCCATGGCCGCGGCAGCGCTTATGCTGGCGGCGGCAGGGGGATACTTTTTTTTCAATCCCGCCTCCGGTTCGCTCTCCAGTCTGCTGAATCGTTTTACCCCCCGGGTTTCGGCCACCGCCGACACCCCCGCCGGCCCGGAAAAGTCACCGCCGCCCGCGACCGTTTCCGGCCATGCCGTGGAGTCCTCTGAAGGTACGCCGCATCCGATAGTGGAAACCGCAATACCGCCGCAAACGACGGCACCCATCACTGCACCCGCCG
>CAYUAQ010000177.1:0-3117 GCA_964442705.1 uncultured Desulfobacteraceae bacterium | reverse complement strand
CACCCGCCGATGAGGGTCCTGTCGACGAGTCTGCGGCGGAACCCCCAATGACGCCGTCAGAAACCACGGCCGCTTCCACACCCGAAGAGCCTCCCCGGCACCAGGAAACGGCTGCAGCGTTGCCCGCCGTCACCCCGACAGCGGATACGCAACCTGAAACGGCATTGCCTGTAGTTGAAAGCGCACCGCGGCCGGCCAATGAACCCGCGGTCCTTTCCGCCAGCGTCCCCGAACCGGAAGCGATCGCTGAAACCACGGTCCCCTCCCGGGAGCCGCAGCAGGCAGCGGCGGCCCCTTCCCCGCACCCCGGGGAATCCGCCACCCAACCTGCAAGAGATGCCGGTACGCTTCAGCGCCGGCCGCTGCCGGTGCAAGCGCCCGCAGCCGCTCTCACCGCAACCTCATCGGAACCCACGGGCCGCCAGGAGACAGATGCCGAGCCGACCCGGCCGGCGCCATCACCGACCCTGTCGACCGAAAGTACTGAGCCCCCTGCGGATGTGCCGCAGGAAGTGAGCGCCGAGCCGCCGGCAGCGTCTGAAAAGCCGGCGGATGAGGCCCCGCGCGCTGCCGCCGAAGAAGCGACCACGCCGGCAGTGGCGCAAACGGGCCAAAGCGCCGCCCCCGTTGTCTCGCCCAGACCGGCCGCGCCGGAAATGCCCGCAACTAGCGCGCTCGAACCCCAGCCTGAGAGCCCGTCTCCACCCGAAGACGCGGCACCGGCCGAAGAGAAAAAAACATCGCCACCGGCCGCCCCTGATCAGAGAACGCCGCTGCCCACGGTCACGGTCAACAAGCTGCTGCAGGACATTCTGAAGGACGGCGCCTTTTTCTCTCCGCAAAACCCGCCTGCTGAAACCGCTGAAAAGCCCGCCGCCGTCGCTCCACCGCCGTCCGAAACAGCCGCCTCTGAAAAAAGCACGCCGCCGGCAGCGGCCTCCGACGAGCCCGACCCCTCTGCGGTGATCAATTGGCTGCTGAAGAAAAAGGGAAAGTGAGGTTGCCTAGGAAGCGGTTTTCCCCGCTGTGCCGGTGCGCCGGGCCTCCCCCTCGACAAAAACACGCTTCACCAGCGGGTGGGCCTGTTTGATCTGACTGTCCAGCCGCTGGATGGTGCGCTCCACCTCGTCGGCCGATATGCTGTTTCTGAAATCCACGCTCAGGTTGACCAGGATGAACTCGGGTCCCATGTGCAGGGTCAGCACCTCGTTGACGTGTTCGATCTGCGGGTATTCACCGGCCATGCGCCGGATGTCCTGCACGACTTCGGGCAGCGCGCTTTCGCCCACCAGCAGGCTCTTGGTCTCCCAGGCCAGCCAGGCGGCGGTGCCCCCCAGAAGCAGTCCGATGACAATGGATGCGATCCCGTCCCAGCGGGGATCCCCGGTAACCTGGCCCAGGATGATGCCCACCAGCGCCACCACCAGTCCCAGCATGGCGGCCGAGTCTTCGAACAGCACCACGAACACCGACGGGTTCTTGTCCCGGTGGACCGCCTCGATGAACCCGTGGCGTCCCTTGATCTTGGAAAACTCCTTGACGGCGAATAGCCAGGATCCCCCCTCGAAGACCATGGCCAGGCCCAGCACGATGTAGTTGACCAGCACCTTTTCCATGTGCTGCGGGCTGATGAGGCGGTGGACCCCCTCGTATATGGACACCCCGGCGCCCACCGCAAAGATCATCAGGGCCACCACGAAACTCCAGAAGTAGACCTCCTTGCCGTGGCCGAAAGGAAAGTGCTCGTCGGCCGGTTTGCGGGAACGCCACAGCCCATAGAGCAGCAGCACCTGGTTGCCGGTGTCGACAACCGAGTGGATGCCCTCGGAAAGCATGGCGGCACTGCCGGTCATGACGGCGGCGATGAACTTGGTGACGGCAATCAGCGAGTTGCCGATAAGCGCGGCATAGATGACCTTTTTAGATGCAGAAGTTGACATGATGGTTAGTTCTTCTCGCTGTTTGCGGTTGATGGCCGCCCGGATTCCAGCGTGTCCAGGGGGCTGCGCACGGCGTCGAAATCCTTTTCCATGACGTGGGTGTAGATTTCCGTGGTTTTCAGGTCGGCGTGGCCCATGAGTTCCTGCACCACCCGTATGTTGACCCCGTTTTCCAGCATGTGCGTGGCAAAACAGTGCCGAAAGGTGTGGCACCCCACCCGCTTGGTGATGCCGGCCCGTTCGACGGCCCGTTTCACCGCCTTCTGCAGCCCGGACTCCAGCACGTGGTGCCGCCGCAGCTCGCCCGTTCGCGGATCGCGGCTGAGCTTTTTGGACGGAAAAACATACTGCCAGCGGAATTCTCGGGCGGCATTGCGGTATTTCCTGGAAAGCGCCGCGGGAATATACACACTGCCGTAACCATCGGCCAGGTCGCCGTAATGCAGCGTTCTGACTTTCTCCACCTGCTTCTTTAGCTCATCCACCAGAAAAGCCGGCAGAATCGTTACGCGGTCCCTGTTTCCCTTGGCGGCATGGATATATATCCTCCCGCGTTCGAAATCAAGGTCTTTGACCCGCAGGCGGATACACTCCATCAGGCGCATGCCGCTGCCGTAGAGAAGCCTCGCCATCAGCAGGTGAATCCCCTGCATCTGCGCAAATACCCGCCTGACTTCCTCCTGGGTGAGCACCACCGGCAGACTGTGCCGGCGCTTGGCCCTGACCGGCTCGATGCGATCTCCCAGCGGCTTGTCCAAAACACGGTGGTAAAGAAAAACCAGCGCATTTAACGCCTGGCGCTGGGTGGATACGGACACTTTTTGATGAGATGCCAGGTGGCTCAGAAAAGCTTCGACTTCCTGTTTGCCCATGTTTTTCGGGTGGATCCTGGCTCCGTGGAATTTGATGTACCGCAAGATCCAGTCACAATAGCTCTTTTCGGTACGGTAGGCATAATGATGGTAGCGCAGTACCTGGCGCACCTGGTCCATGAGTTTCAAGCGCGGATCGGGCGTGAATTTTGGCTTGCTTTCCGTCATAACATCATGTACCGAGAATATTATGGATATTTTTTATTCTTTTTTTCCACTTTTTCCGCTCAATATAACCTTATAAGGAAAATTTATCACCCTATAAGGGGGATATCAAGCACTTTTTTCCATCTATTTTAACTGTT
>CAYUAQ010000176.1:0-6266 GCA_964442705.1 uncultured Desulfobacteraceae bacterium | reverse complement strand
AGGGGCGGGGAAATGGCTCCTGAAACAGGCAGTACGCCGGAAAGCCGCCGGCAATTTCTGCGCCGCCTGGCCGCCTCCGGGCTGCTGGCGGCCGGGGTGTCAGCGGCCGCCGGGTGGTTCTCCCGGCGCCCGGCCTACCCTGTGGCGCCTGACGAGAAGCCGGTATCGCTGCCGGATTTTGCCGTCCAAGACGCGCCGGTCGGCATGAGCATCGTCCACGGCACCGACCGGCGGCTGTCGCTGCAGGGCGGCCTGGCGGCCCTGGGGGGTATGGAATGTTTCGTACGTCCTGGAGAGCGCGTGCTGCTCAAGGTGAACGCCGCCTTTGCCGCGCCGCCGAGCCTGGGGGCCACCAGCCATCCGGACCTGGTGTCGGCGGCCGTCGAGGCGTGCCTGCTGGCCGGCGCCGCCCGGGTCACGGTGACCGACAACCCCATCAACGACCCGGCCGCCTGTTTCGCCCTGACGGGCATCGGGGCGGCCGCCCGGCAGGCCGGAGCCCGGGTGGTGCTGCCGCGCGAGGCGTATTTCCGGCCGCTCACGGTGAAAGAGGCGCGCCTGATCCGCCGTTGGCCGGTGCTGTATGGCCCGCTGGAAAACATCGACCGCGTCATCGGGCTGGCCCCGGTCAAGGACCACCACCGCAGCGGCGCCTCCATGAGCCTCAAGAACTGGTACGGCCTGCTGGGCGGCCGGCGCAGCATTTTTCACCAGGACATCAACACCATCATTCGGGACCTGGGCCTCATGGTGCGGCCCACCCTGGTGATCCTGGACGGCACCGTCACCATGATGACCAACGGGCCCACGGGCGGGTCGCTGTCGGATCTGAAGAGCACCGGCACGCTGATCGTCAGCACCGACCAGGTGGCCGCCGACGCCTTCGGCGCCACCCTGCTGGGCAAGACCGCCGCTGACCTGCCGTTCATCGGCATGTGCCGGCGGGCCGGCCTGGGCGCCGACGACTACCGCAGCCTAAACCCCGTGGAGCTGTCCGCATAGGATGCCATGAGAATCGTCACCGCACGGCGCATCTGCCAGGTTTTTTTCCTGGCGCTGTTCGTCTGGTTCTGCCTGGCGGCCACCCTGGGCGAGGCCTGGTGGCAGTTGCGCGGCTGGCCCGTCAACTGGTTCATACAGCTGGACCCCCTGGTGGCCCTGGGGATCGCGATGAGTACGGGTGCCCTCTATCCCGGATTATTGTGGGCCCTGGCGACCGCCGTGCCGAGCATCTTCCTGGGCCGCTTTTTCTGCGGCTGGGTGTGCCCCTTCGGCGCCCTGCAGCAGTTGGTGGGCTACCTGGGCCATCGTCGGCGCAGGCTGCTGGACCGCGTGCAGGCCAACCGTTACCGCCGGGCCCAGGCGGTAAAATATGTCTTGCTGATTTTTCTGCTGGGCGGCCTGGTCTGGCGCAGTGGCTGGGTGTCGATCTACGGGCTGCAGATCGGACTGTTGGACCCCATGGTGCTGCTGCACCGCTCCATCAACTTGGTGCTGCTGCCTCTGGCCGGCACGGCACTGCCCAACCCCGTGACGGCCATGCGGTTTACCAGCAGCGCGGCCCTCATCGGTACGATTTTTGTAGCGGCCCTGCTGCTGAACCTCGTGGTGCCGCGCTTCTACTGCCGTTTCGTGTGTCCCCTGGGGGCGCTCTTCGGCCTGCTGGGCCGCTGGGCGCCCTGGCGTGTGCGCAAGACCGAGCACCCCTGTCCGGACTGCCGCCTGTGCCAGGTGTCCTGCGAGGGCGCCTGCGATCCCATGGGGGAGATACGCCTCAGTGAGTGCCTGCTGTGCATGAACTGTATCGGTGACTGCCCCCACGGTCTGATGACCTACGATGCCCAGGAGGCGCCGGCAGGCCTCAAGCCGGCCCCGGACCTGTCCCGGCGTCAGGCCCTGGCGGCGCTTGCCGGGGCGGCCGTTTTCTGGCCGGCCCTGCGGCTGGACGGCGGCGTGGGACCGGGGTGGGATCCCGCCCGCATCCGGCCGCCGGGGGCCGTCGACGAGGCCGAGTTCCTGCGCCGCTGCATCAAGTGCGGCCAGTGCATGCGGGTGTGCCCCACCAACGTCATCCACCCGGCCGGGCCGGGGTTCGGGCTGGAGGCCCTGTGGACACCGGTGCTGGTCTACCGCCTGGGAACCAGTGGCTGCCAGTTGAACTGCATCGCCTGCAGCCACTTGTGCCCCACCGGGGCCCTGCGACCGGTCAACCTGGCCGAGCGCCGCGGGACCGGGGACTTCGCCCGGCGCGGCGGCCTGAAAATGGGCACGGCCTTCATGGACCGCGGCCGCTGTCTGGCCTGGGCCATGAACACACCCTGTATCGTGTGCCAGGAGAACTGTCCCGTGAGTCCCAAGGCTATCATCACCCGTGAGCGCTTCGAGCCCGTTGCCGGAGTTCGTGAGCTGGTGGTGTCTGTCGCCAAGGGAACCCGGATACGTCTGCAGGACGCGGGCCTGGTTCCCGGCCGCTTTGCCGGCGGCGATTATTTCTGCAGCCCGAAAGGACTTGACCCCGGCGTCAGACAGGGTATCATGGAAAACGGCAGGGACAGTCTGCGCCTTGCCGCCCCCTTTCGTTCGCCTCCCCCGCCGGGAAGCCGGCTGCGACTCCTGGTACGCCTGCAGCTGCCTTACGTCCTGCCGGACCGCTGCGTCGGCTGCGGCGTCTGTGAGCACGAGTGCCCGGTGAGCGGCCGGCGCGCCATCCGCGTGACGGCCGAGAACGAATCCCGCCAGAGCGACCATCGGCTGAAACTGTGAAGGCCTTCGGTTTCGGCTGAATGAATTTAACTGTAAGCGTTCAACGGAGTTAAGGAGCTCTTCATGAAAGAGGAAATAAAACATGCCGATCGCCGGCATTTCTTGAAAACCGCTGCCACCGCCGGCGCGGGGCTGCTGCTGTCCACGAGCGTTGTCGCGTCCGGCGCCGCCCGGGCCGGCACGGACGAAAGCGCCGCCGGCACCGTGGGCACGCGTCCTTTCGGCAAAAGCGGCGTACAGGTCTCCATGCTGTCGCTGGGGGGCATGTTCGACATCCCCTCCAACCAGCTGCTGCTCAAGCAGGCCCTGCGCTGGGGCGTCACTTACTGGGACACGGCCGACTGTTACGGCGGCGGGCGCAGCGAAAAGGGCATCGGCAAGTTCTTCAAGCGCTACCCCCGGAAGCGGTCGCAGGTCTTCCTGGTGACCAAGTCCGACAAGCGCGACCCCAAGGGCATGACGCGCCTGCTGGAGCGCTCGCTGAAGCGCCTGCAGACCGACCACATCGACTTGTACCTCCTCCACGGCCTGCGCCGCATCGGCGAGCTGACCGACGCCACCCGCGCCTGGGCCGAAAAGGCCAAGCAGGCGGGCAGGATTCGTCTGTTCGGCTTCAGCACCCACAGCAACATGGAAGACTGCATGCTGGCGGCCGCCAGGCTGGGGTGGATCGACGGCATCATGATGAAATACAATTACCGGCTCATGCACCAGCCCAAGATGAAGGCCGCCGTTCAGGCCTGTGCGGCGGCCGGCATTGGCCTGACCGCCATGAAGACCCAGGGCGGCGGCGTGGTCACGGCCGCCACCGAGAGCGAGCTGCGCGTGGCCGGACGCTTTCTTAAAAAAGGCTACACCGGCCCCCAGGCCAAGTTGAAGGCCGTTTGGGAAAACCCCCACATCGCCAGCGTCTGCTCCCAGATGCCCAGCTTGGACATCCTGATGGCCAACGCGGCCGCCGCTATGAACACCACCGCGCTTTCGGCCGAGGAGTTGAACCTGCTGCGGCGGCTGGACCGCGAAACCGCGTCTTCCTACTGCGCCGGTTGCGCCGATATCTGCGAGTCGTGCCTGCCCGCGCCGGTGCCGGTGGCCGACATCATGCGCTTTCTCATGTACCGGCGCAATTACGGCGATGCCCGGCGGGCGGGCGCGCATTTCGCCCGGTTGCCGCGGGAAGTGCGCCACAGACTGATCACAACCGATTACCGGCTGGCCGAGAAGAGATGCCCCCGGCGCATGCCCATCGGTCGGTTGATGGCCGAGGCCGCCCGGGAACTGGGCGACGATCGTATCAGGAGCTAAACCGTGGAACCTGTAAAAGGCTATCTGGAGAAAATGGAGCGCGGCTTCGGTTTCTTGCGCGCGGTGGAAAAAAACTTCCAGCCCGGTCCCCGGGACACCTTCGTGCCCGCCAACCTGATCCGCCGTTTCGACCTGCGTGAAGGCGCCCTCATCGAGGGCCGCGGCGAGGCCGGCGACGGCCGCAACCGGAACCTCAAGCTGGCCGCCATCGAGCGCATCAACGGGATCCCGCTGGAGGACTACGCCAAGATCGCCCTGCTGCAGGACCAGGTCAGCATCAGCCCCGACGAGCGCTTCGTCCTCACCCAGGGGCCCGACGACGTTCTGGGGCGGGCCCTGGACCTCATCGTGCCCATCGGCAAGGGCCAGCGCGGGCTGATCATCTCGCCGCCCAAGGCCGGCAAGACCACCATCCTGAAGCACATGGCGCGCTCCATCCTGCAAAACCACGAGCAGGTGGCGGTTTTCGTGCTGCTGGTGGACGAGCGGCCCGAGGAGGTGACCGATTTCAGGAGGGCCCTGGAAGACGCCCACCTGCTGTGGTCTTCGTCCGACCAGAGCGTCACCCAGCAGATGCGCATGACCGGTTTGGCCATCAACGCCGCCATCCGCTACGCCGAGGCGGGGCTGGACACCGTCATGTTCATCGATTCGCTCACCCGCATGGCCAGGGGATTCAACGTCACCACCCGCAGCCACGGCCGCACCTTGTCGGGGGGGCTGGGGGCCAATGCCATGCAGGTCCCGCGGCGCATCTTCGGTGCCGCCCGCAACCTGGAAGGCGGCGGCTCGCTGACCATCATCGCCACCATCCTGGTGGACACCGGCAGCCGCATGGACGACGTCATCTTTCAGGAGTTCAAGGGCACGGGCAACATGGATCTGGTGCTCAGCCGCAAGTGCGCCGAGCACCGGCTGTGGCCGGCCATCAACATCCGCCAGTCCGGTACGCGCAAGGAGCACCTGCTGCTCGACGCCGACGAGCTCAAGGAGGCCGTCGAGATCCGGCGCCGGGTGGCCTCCCTGGACGAAGTGGACGCCCTGGCAGCCCTGCTGGAAGCCCTCAAATCATGATCTTTTCACGGCGGCGTAGACTCGGAAGGCCTCAATCCACGAGGGTGGTTTTTTTCCCGTTTGCCGCTGCAGCGGCCAGCCGGCCCACGGCGGCCAGATACTCGGCAAGGCCCCGCTGGAGGATGTCGTTGTGGTTGGCGTCCGGGATCTTCAGCAGCTCCCGGCGGGCGGACGGGCAGGCGTCGTAGAGGGCCTGGCCGTCGCCAAAGGGGATGATGTGGTCGTATTCGGCGTGGATCACCAGCAGCGGCTTGTTCCAGGCGCCGATTTTTTCGAGATTGGAGAAGCCCTCCTCTTCCCGGAAGCCGATGCGCCGGGGGTCGATCCCCAGCACCTCCAGCAGGGGACCGGCATAGGCGAAGCCGCTCTCGATGATCAGCCCGCCCAACTCGTCTCCCCGGCGGGCTGCAAGCTCCAGGGCCGAGGCGCTGCCCAGGGAGCGGCCCATGACGATCAGCGGGCCCAGGAAGCGGCCGTTTTGCAACCAGTCGGTCACGAAGGCCAGCACCCGGTGGCAGTCGGCCATCATGGAAGCCACTCCCGGTGTTCCGGTGGACCGCCCGTAGCCGCGGTAATCCACGGCCAGAAAGTTTATCCCCAGGCGGTTGTAGAGCGGCCCCAGTTCGTCGTAGTCGGCCACGATTTCGCCGTTTCCGTGGAAAAAAAGAATATTGGGTGCCATCTGGTCGGATACGTAGAAACAGGCGCCGACCGACGTGTCCGCCGCCACCGGGATGCGCACGTCGACGGCGCCGGGCGGGGGACGGCGCCAGGCCGGTTCGGGGCGCGGGTGAAACAGGCGCGAGAGGATCCAGGGTTGGTCGAGAACGGCGTAGTGAGGTGCGGTGTCCATGAGAGCAAAATCTCCTGATCTTATCGGTTCATCACCAGGCACATTGACCGCAGACTATCTTCAGGCGGCGGCATTGTCAAATGTGTGGGGGCCTGTCAGCCGGCGATACCGATAATCGTTCGGCGTATGTTTTCAATTAAGTTCCGGCGGTCCCCCGCACCATAGGCATTTCGGCTTCACGGCTGCGGACATCCGGAGCACCATCCAGCCGTCCGTCTGAATTTCAAGAACTCGTCGCAAGCTCCTCAAACAGCTTGAAATTCTTGACGCC
>CAYUAQ010000175.1:0-6375 GCA_964442705.1 uncultured Desulfobacteraceae bacterium | reverse complement strand
GGGCAAAAGATTTTCATCCGTCTGCTTTTCAGGCCGTGGTGGCAGAGTCCGTTTTCAGTCCGGGTGTGACGGCGGTCAGGCGAAGACGTCGATCAGCGATCCTTTGGGGGGCGGGGAGGCGTGGGGTCGGCACGGCAGGCGTTTACTGTCAGGCGCCGCCCCCTTTCCGTGTCCAGCACCGGGGAGAGGGCGCGCCGGGATGGTGGTGGAGACAAGCCCGGCGCAAGGCAGGCCGCGGCCGCCGGAGCGGGCAACGGTGCCCTCCCGGTGCCGCCGGGGACAGGCCACAGGCGGATATTTTATCGGGATGTCCATGTGGGTCGCCGGTGGAGCGATCACCTCCTCTTTTCCTGGAATGCGGGCCAATGAACAAAACAGCAATAATTGTGCCGGAAATGATATATTTTATCTTCCTGATATTAAAGGGCAATAATTTTCAGACGGTGAAAAAATTCCCACAACTGTGTAAATCACGACACAGGTGAGGGCAAAATGGGGATGTTGCTTTTTTCCCGGCTGGCATTTAAAATCGAGGCCATCACCGAATCCATCCATCACATACCGCAGAGGGGGATTCCGCTGTGTTTGGCAGAATAAGAATCCGCACCGACATTTTAACCAGTTTTCTTATCGTCGTGGGGCTTGTGGTGGGATCGCTGCTGGGCCTGCAGTACTATTTCAGCTACCGCATGGCCCTGGACGCCACCCGTGAAACCTTTCGACAGACCGCTGAAAAGATCACCCTGCATATCCAGAGCCGCGACCAGTCCGCCAAGGACATGCTGTACCACATGGAGCTTTTCCCCGGCCTCACCGATCCGGTCGGCGGGGATCTGCCGCTGGCCACCATCGCCCGCCTGGCACACATTATGCGATTCAACAGCCGCATTTACGCCATTTATGTGGGGCACGCCAACGGCGATTTTCTCGAAGTGGTCAATATGCAAAGCGCCGACGATCTTCACGAGGTGTTCAAGGCACCGCCTGATACCAGGTGGATGGTGATTCGGGTCACCGGGGAATCGGGGGGCAGGACACGCCGCTTGGACTGTCTGGATGCGTCATTTGCTTCCATTTCCAGCCGGGAAGCGCCCTCTGAATACCGGGCCGACAGGCGCCCCTGGTTTGTCCAGGCCTTGCGGACAAGCGAAGCTACCCGCAGCGACCCCTATCTCTTCAGCCACCTGGGCCAAAGGGGAATTACTTTCTCCAAAGACATCGATGGCGGCAGGGCGGTCCTGGCCATCGACATCACCCTGTCAAACCTGAATGCCATGTTGCGCCGGGAGTTGTTTGTCCCCACCAGCAGGATCTACATGTTCGGCCGGGACGGGTCCATCATCGCATCATCTGTCAGTGACGGAGAACCGGTCAACCGGTCTCTGCTCGACGCACTGGGGAAAAGAGAGACCGACCGCATGTTCAGCCAGGAAGCCGACGGCAGGACGCTTTTCGCCATGGCCACAAGCCTTTCCAGGGAATTGGGCACCGATACGCGGCTTGGCTTCAGCGTTGACAGCGGCGTGATGCTGAAACCATACCTGGAGAAGATCCTCTATTCCCTGGGTGTTGCGCTGCTCATGCTGGTGCCCGGCATCCCCATGGTTTTTTATGCCACCTCCCGCATCGCCAGGCCCGTCAAAGCCCTGATGGTGGAAAACGAAAAGATCCGACGTCGCCGTTTCGACGAAGTCGAGCCGGTCGAGACCAACATCGTGGAGCTTGCGGAGCTTTCGGCATCACTGGTTTCCATGTCCGAAAGCATCCACGCCTACCAGCGGTCTCAGAAAAAGCTGATGGATTCGTTTTTCAGGCTGATCGCCGACGCCATCGACGCCAAGTCGCCTTACACCGGGGGGCACTGCAAGCGGGTGCCGGTCATCGCCATGATGCTGGCCAGGGCCGCCGGCGACAGCCTGGCGGGGAGCTTCGCGTCGTTTCGATTCGAAAGCGAAGAGGACTGGCACGAGTTCGAGATGGGGGCCTGGCTGCACGACTGCGGGAAGATCACGACCCCCGAGCATGTGGTCGACAAGGCCACCAAGCTCGAAACCATCTACAACCGCATTCACGAAATCCGAACCCGCTTCGAGGTCGTCTGGCGGGACGTCGAGATCGAATACTGCCGGCGGCTGATCAAGGGGGAAGACAGAGGGGCGCTGGAAGCCTGGAAAGCGGAACAGCACCGTGGGCTGACGGATGACTTCACCTTCATCGCCCGGTGCAATATCGGCGGGGAGTACATGGGTGAAGTGGAAAAGGAGCGCATCCGCTCCATTGCCGGCCGCACGTGGCTGCGGCACTTCGACGATCGCCTGGGGCTCTCGGAAATCGAACGCCTGCGCTGCGCCGGGGAGCAGAAGCGCCCCCTGCCCGCGGTCGAGCCGCTGCTGGCCGATCGCCCCGAGCACCTGGTGGAACGGGTCGCTTTCGATGCCGAGGGATACCGCCGGGACAGGTTCACGCTGGAAGTGCCCCGCTACCTATACAATCACGGCGAGATTTACAACCTGTGCGTCGAGAGGGGTACGCTGACGGAAGAGGAGCGCTTCAAGATCAACGAGCATGTGATCATGAGCATCCGCATGCTCGAACAGCTGCCCTATCCCGAGGACATGGCGCGCATACCCGAGTACGCCGGGACCCACCACGAAACCATGAACGGAAACGGTTACCCGCGCCGGCTGGACGGAGAAGCGCTCTCGGTGCCGGCGCGCATCATGGCCATCGCCGATATTTTCGAAGCCCTGACGGCTTCGGACCGGCCCTACAAGGAGGGCAAAACCCTCTCCGAGGCCATTGGCATCATGGACTCCATGAAAAAAGAGGGGCTCATCGATGCCGAGCTGTTCGACCTCTTCCTGCGCACCGGCATTCCCCAGGCCTATGCCGCGCAGTACCTGAAAGCCGAACAGATCGATGCCATCGACCCGGAGGCACATGCGGGCTGAAGCCCGTCAGGCCGCGGACCCGGCGGCGTTCAATCGGAAAAAGGTCCACCGGAAACAGGCTGCGAGTTGAAAAGTTCGACGACGAAAACGCTGTCCATTATCATTCCGCTCTACAACGAAGAGGGCACCATAGCGGCGCTGCTCGACCGCGTACGGGACTGCCCCCTCTCCCTGAAGCGCGAGATCATCGTGGTCAACGACGGCTCCACCGACGCTTCGCTGCAGGAAGCGGCGCGGTGGGTGGCGGACAACCCGGACACGCCCTCGTGCACCACCACCCTGATCAGCAAGGCCAACGGCGGCAAGGGGTCGGCGGTCCGTGAAGGCCTCACGCGGTCAACGGGGGATGTCGTCATCATCCAGGATGCCGATCTGGAATACGATCCCCGGGACTATGAAAAGTGCGTGGCCCCCATTCTGGACGGCAGCTGCAAGGTCGTTTACGGCTCCCGGGCCCTGTCGCCCAATGCCCTGCGGGCCATCTCGTCACCCGCCTTTTTCCTGGGGGGGATATTGCTGACCAGCTGGGTCAACCTGCTGTTCGGAACGGTCCTCACAGACGAGCCCACCTGCTACAAGTGTTTCGACGGGCAGCTGATCCGCGCCCTTCCTTTCGAGGCCCATGGATTCGACTGGGAACCCGAGATCACCGCCAAGCTGATCCGGCTGGGGTTTAAAATCAGGGAGGTGGCGGTGCACTACACCCCGCGCAAGGCCAGAGAAGGCAAGAAGATCCGCTCCAGGGACGGCCTGGTGGGTTTTCTGGCGGCGCTCAGGTGGCGTTTTGCCGCCATCGGCGGCTTGCGGACGCGGCTGGAGGCAGAAGTTCCCGGCATGCGCGCCCATTTTGCCGCCCGCCGCAAGCGGCGCCTCGTCATGCTCGGTGTGCTGCTGCTGGCCCTGGCGCTCAGGATCGGCGTCAGCCTGCCGGGACTGCTGTCCGCCGAGCCGCAGCGATTTTTCAGGCCCGATACGCCCAGCTACATGGGACCGGCCAGGTCCCTGGCCGTGGACCTGCGCTATCACCGTGATTTCGGCAGCCCGCTGCCGGCGACCCAGCGCCCCCCGGGATACCCCCTTCTCCTGGCCGTTCTGCTGTCCGTCGGCGGCGGCAGCATCGCTCTGGTCGTCATCGCATCCTGCCTGATCAGCACGATCACCTGCATGGTGGTCTACAAGACGACGCGGCTGGCCGGGGATTTCGGCGCGGCCGTGACGGCGGCGCTGCTGTTCGCCTTCAGCATCACCGCCGTTGCCCTGGCGCCGCTCATCCTGTCAGATACCCTTTTTTGTTTCCTGACCGCCCTGCAGCTCTATTTCTTCATGAAGTACTATGTGACGCGCCACACGCAGAACCTGATTGTCTGCTTCCTGCTGCTGGGCCTGGCCGCCCTCACCAAGCCCGTGGCCCTGCTGCTGGCGGTGCCCCTCTCGCTGGCCGCCTATGCATCCGGACGCGGCAGTGTTTCCAAGAGAATCCTGCGTACGGCCGTGGCGCTTGCCTTTTTCTGTGCCCTGGTCATGCCCTGGATGGCGCGCAACAGCACCTTTGGAGTCGGTTTCCGGCTGAGCTCCAACATCGGTTTTTCGGCCGTCAATCTGGCTTCGGCCGTTCTTTCGGTGGCGCAAAAGCGCGACGGTGAAACGTTGCGCCAAGAAATGCTGCACCGCGCCGAAGAAGAATTTAAAAGGCACCCGCAGCGCTATGCCGACAAGAACGCCAGGATCGCCTACATGCAGCAGTACTTCAGAGATGCCGTGAAAAGGCATCCGCTGGCCGCCTTTCGCCTGTTTCTGCGCCCCGCCATACTGCTTCCCGACGCCGCCACCTTCCTGGAGCTGCTGGGGATAACCACCGGCGGACGCGGCACCCTGGACGTCATGAACCGCGAGGGCCTCGCGGCTGCGGCGGCGCACTACTTCAGGGGAAACTATGGACCACTGCTGCTGCTGTTCCCCCTGCTCTTGCTGGCGACGGTGGTATACGCGGCCGCGGCCTGCCGCATACTGGCCTGGCTGGTGCGCCGAGACTGGAGCATGGTGTTCGTCTCTTTTACTTTCGGCCTTTTCTACATCCTGGTGCACGCCCCGGTTCCCATGCCCCGCTATCACCTCTACGCGCTGCCCTTTCTGTGCATGGCCGCCGGCCTGTGTCTTTTCACCGCACACGCCGCCTGGCGCCGTTGCCGGCTGCTGCGTCACGCCGTCGTCATTCCCCGTGCGGAGCTCATTGAGATCACCGACGTGGACAACGAGCGCAATGTCTACACCCACCGGCTGGCATTGGCCCGCGCCATCTTCTGGTCGCGGCTGGTGAATGTCTACGACCTGCTGGAAAGCCGGCACCACCGGCGGGAGAAAATACTGGATTTCGGCGGCGGGAGCGGTGTTTTCCTAAAGGCGCTGTGCGGCTACTTCGAACAGGTGGACATGATCGATCTGGACCCCTCCGACGCCCGTCGTATTGCGGCGCGGTACGGGCTGGACAATGTGCGCATCATCGAAGCGGACGTGGCTTCACGCCGTATCGGCAGATCCTACGACGTCATCACCGCCCTGGATGTACTGGAGCACTTCCGGGATCTGGCGGTTCCCATTGCCTTCATCCGACGGCACTTGAAACCCGGCGGGCACCTGATCGTTTCGCTGCCGACGGAAAACCGGCTCTATGAACTGGGCCGCAGGGTCATCCGCAAGACCAAACCCCGCGACCACTTCCACGCCTCCCCTGACGTCATCGCGGCCCTGTGCCGCAGCGGCTTCCGTGTGCGCGAGCGCCGCCTGGTGCCCGGCCTGGCCTTTTTCCGGCTGCCGCTTTTTGAAATCGCACGGCTGCAGCAGGGCGTCACGACTTTTTCGTTGGGTAAGGGGGCCGATGGGTGAAGGTGTATGCCTGCCGGCGCGTCAGCTTCATGCGGGCGTTTACGCCCCAGCCGGAACCTTCCAGGATGGCGCTCAGGTCGCGTTCGGAAAGCTTGTAGAAGGCCGAGATCGAGGCCGGCACCACCATGATCAGGATCACCGCCAGCACGGCGCCCAGGATGATGTTGGGGCTCAGGTTGGCAACCGTCTGGGTGATGAAGGCCACGGAAGAGCCCATGGCGGCCAGGGCCACGCCCCCGCCGGCCAGCAGGCCGGCCGGCGAGATGTCGCCGCCCCGCTGCTTTGTGTCGGTGCCGCTCTTCTTGCCTACGTCCTTGAGCACGCCCAGCCCCAGCTTCTTTTCCGTTTCCACTGACACCTTCTCCAGGCGGGACATGAACGCGCGGGCCACGCGCACGAAGGGATGGGCGATGGCTTCGGTCAGGCTGATGGGGTTTTCGATGATCTGGACCACCCTGGCGTGCCACTCGTGTCCGTCGATGTCATTGAAGATGCCCCACTTGTTGGGGCGGATGTTGCCGCGGCTGCCCGATGTGACCGG
>CAYUAQ010000174.1:0-6404 GCA_964442705.1 uncultured Desulfobacteraceae bacterium | reverse complement strand
AACTTACACTAAGAAATTTAGAAAAATGCCGTTCAACTGTCAAAAACCAGTCTGATTTTGACCCTTCTTTTTATTTTCATATGCTGGAAAAAGGGTGAGAAAGCAAAATGGCACTGGGGGAAAAAATGAGGAGTTCAAGATTCGGGATCGGTCCGATGGAGCTTAGGCAATGCCAATGTTACCATTCACACTCCTGCTGCCGATTATAATCTCGGCCTCAATGCACATTCGGGCTGAGTATCACGGTCCTCGGCGGCACATCTACATTTTCAAGCCCCTGACGATGGTGTTTATCTTGCTGATCGCCATCTTTGGACGTGCCGACTCCCCGTTTTACAAGCATATGATCACTGCAGGCCTGCTCTTTTCCCTGGCGGGCGACGTTTTCCTGATGCTGCCCTCGGATCGCTTCGTGGCCGGGCTGATCGCCTTTCTCATCGCGCATCTTTTCTATATCGCCGCCTTTGTGTCGGAGGTCAGTGCGCTGGCATGGTGGCCGTTGATACCCCTAGCCATCTACGGCATTATTGTTTACATCATTCTAGCCCCTGTCCTCGGCAAGCTCAAATGGCCGGTTGTCATCTATGTTCTGGTCATCCTGATCATGGCCTGGCTGGCATGGGAGCGTTGGAACCAGGGGGGTCATGGCGGGGAGCTGGCGGCTTTCGCCGGGGCGCTTCTGTTTGTCATTTCAGACACGATCCTGGCGATCAATCGCTTCCGCAAGGCGTTCAAAATGTCTCGTGCCATGAACCTGACCGCTTATTTTGCCGCGCAGTGGCTGATTGCCAGCTCAGTTGTGTTTTTCGTATGATAGAAGGATACATCTCAATAATCCCGTGAGATTGGAATACGGAGTCGCGTTTCAGCGCGCGGGCAGCAGGACGAGTTCCGCTTTGGCGTGCTCTTCGATGGCTTTGTCGCTGAACCACCAGTACAGTTTTTCCCCGTTCATGTAGGAAGGGGTTTGATCGGTGCGGTGGGGGTCCAACAGGCGGCCGGAAACCCCGCAGGGCAGGACGGCCGCGATCTTGTCCGGGTCGCCGAGATCCACCACCATCCTCAGGGCCGCCGTTACGGAGGCGTCGTAGGGTTCATCCATGGGGTAGAGGCCCCTGAAGAGGGTCTCCCCCGAACCGGGCATGGGGTATGAACCGCCCAGCAGGCTTTTGCCGAAACCGGAACGGCGTATGGCGCTGACGAATTCCATGCGGTGCAGGCGACCCCAGGTCCATTTGTCGGGATTGTCGCCGAAGCGCTGGCCCAGGTACTTGGCGGCCGCCAGGCCGGCCCCGAGGACCATATCTTCCAGACCCTCTTTTTTATCCGTCGTGCCGATGTCGTCGAACCAGGGGCTGTCGCCGCTGGTTATCATGGCTACGAACCTTTCCTGCCAGTAATACCAGTTTTCGGCCATGGCCATGGTCAATTCGCGACCCAATTCGTCCGAATAGATCCGCAGCATCAATTCCCGCATGACCACCTGGAAAACGGACGGCGCCGCCTTTTCCGGATCGTCCCTGAAATCCCAGCCGTCCAGGATTTCACCCATGCGTCGGGTTCCTGCGCTGCGCTTCAGGATGCCGGCTACAATGGGGGCGACCCGTTCTGCCATGACGTTGCGGGTGTCTCTCTGAAAGCGCCAGTGATCGTCCACTGTTTTTTTCCCCGCTGCCGAAAGCAGCTGTGCCAGGCGCCGGTACCGCCAGGAAGCGGAGAAATGAGAGGAAAAGTAATAGGGATATGCGTTGCTGACCGTGGTCTGGTTGCAGGTGCCCACCCATCCCCTCTTCGGGTTTACGCTGTGGGGCATCTGGTCCCAGGGAATCCAGCCCTGCCAGTTGTCCTCACCGTTTTTCACCACGAAGGGAACGGTGCCGTCGTTCTGCGCGCGGATGGGAATCTTGCCGGTGGTCTGCCAGGCGATGTTTCCGCTGACATCCGCCAGCACAAAGTTCAGCATGATGGCGTTGAGGTGCCTGAGGGCCTCCCTGGCCTGGGACACATCCCGGGCCTTCAGCAACCCCAGAAACCCCATTTCCGGCCCCATGCTTTCAAAGGGCGACCATCGCAGGCTGAACACCCGGGTGCTCTTCAAACCGGAAAATATCCCTGAGACCACGGGTCCTCTTCTGGTCAGACGGATCTTGACCGTCTCCTCCCTGAAGCCCCCCGCGGTTTGCTCGTCTTTTATTCGCAGTTTTTCCTCGATGATTCTGAAGGGAATGGAACGGCCCCCCTCCAGGTAATTTTGCGGATTGTCAGGATCGACGGTTTCCACGTACAGATCCTGGATGTCGCCGTAACCATTGGTGACTCCGGCGGCGATGGTTCCCGTTCTGCCGATGACCATGCCCGGAAAACCGGGAACCGTCACACCGACCGAGCGGAACTGGGGCGTGATGAGCCCCACCGGATAAAACGGCCCCGGTATGATGCGCGCGTCCAGGTGCGGGTCGTTGGCCAGAACCGGCTTGCCGCCTTTTGACAGTGCCGGCGAAACCACCCAGTTGTTGCTGCCGATGCGCAGCGGGCTTTCACCAAAAAATGGCGGCGTCCGGGACAGCCCTGCCGCAGCGTCCCCCAGGCTCTTGCGGGCATCGAAACGAATCCTGAGGGGTTTTCCGGAAGGGTCCTCGGGGTTGACGTTCATGGGAAACAGGGTAACCGCCTTGCGAGGCCCCAGTTTCTCCACCAGCATCTGGGAGATGATCTCGTCCCACAGATTGGCCGAGGACCCCCATCCCATGTAATAGAGGATGGCCAGGCTGTCGGCGATTTCCCAGTGCGACGGCGTGATGCCGGCTATTTTCAGCTTGAGATGGATGGTCCCGGGCTGGCTTTCAAGATACGCATTGACCCCGTCCACGTAGCGCTGGAACATACGGCGCTCCCCAGGACCCAGGAGCCTGCCGTGCCTCCTGGCTTGGCGATGGAAACCTATGGTGCGCATCTGGATGTCTCTGCCCTTGAGCTTTTCACCGAAAACTTCGGACAGCCTGCCGGCGGCGAGCAGCTTGGTGACTTCCATGCTGAACAAGCGGTCCTGGGCGGCCACGAACCCCTGGGCGAAAAAGACGTCATCCGTGTTGTCCGCATAGAGGTAGGCCATGCCCTTTTCATCGCGCAACACCCGCACGCGGCTCTTCAATCCGTCGATGCGCAACTCCCCCGACCGCTTGTAGTCGTTGACGGAATTGATAACGAAAAAGACCAGCGCGGCTGTCACGATGGCCAGGGCCAATACGATCCATATCCATTTTCTGGAAATCGCCATTAGTTTTCCCCTCAAAATTTTTCCGTCCAACGCGGCCCAAACGAACCGCGCAGGGCTACGATCGATCAGGGTATGGGATCAGACGCGCTGGATGCAATCACTTTTTATGGACAGCGTTGATTTTTTTATTTCGATTTGGTCCAAACCCGGGTATTAAGGGAACACAACAGTGGACCGCAACGGACCCCCGGGGCTGTAAAAACAGGAGGAAGCGCAAGACGATGTTTAAGAGGACCCGCAGAGGCCCCTTCTTTAACTACTGGCACCTCTCCTATCGGGAAAAATTTTTCCGAACGTTGTGGATGTTTCCTTTCGCAGCAGCCTTTTTCCTGTTGCCGGCGGATTTCGAGGTTTTCGGACTTTCCAGGAATGAACTGACGGCACTCGTGTTTATCGTTCCGCTGCTGCTGGCAGGATACACTTTTTACAGATGGAAAACACAAGCAAAACGCTGAATATGATGCCGACAACGCACGTACTCTCAAAAAAATATACATTGCGTCGCGGCAAAAACGGTGCAGATTGAGCAGCCGGATGTCTTCCAGAAAAAGCATCAAGACCGGCACCCTGTGCGTCTGGGCCGGTGAAGGAAAAACCCTCATGGACCATGCCACCCAGGTGCCGGTGGTCCACAGCGTATCCTTTGGATACCGCCATCTGGAGCAGTGGCTGGCGGTGGCCCGCGGTCAGGAGGCCGGGCACATCTACGGCCGCAACACCAATCCCACGGTGCAGGTTTTCGAGGAAAAGGTCCGGCGCCTCGAAGGGGCCGAGGCCGCCACCAGTGCGGCCACCGGCATGGGCATCATCAGCAGCACGCTGTTTGCCCTGCTGTCCCCGGGCGACCGGGTGGTGTCGGTAAAAGACACTTACGGCGGCACCAGCAAGCTGTTCACCGAGTTTCTGCCCCGCTTTCAGATCGAGGCGGTGCTGTGCGACACCACCGAGCATGAGGCCATCGAGGCCGAAATCGCCCGCGGCTGCCGGATGCTGTACCTGGAGAGCCCCACCAACCCCACCGTCAAGGTCATCGACCTGGCGCGCCTGGCGGCCGCCGGCCGCGCGGTCGCTGCCATCGTCGTTGTGGACAACACCTTCGCCACGCCCATCAACCAGAACCCGCTGCAGCTGGGAGCGGACCTGGTGCTGCACAGCGCCACCAAGTTCCTGGGCGGACACGCCGATGCCTTGGGCGGGGTGATCTGCGGTAAAAAGGCCTTGATCGAACAGATCTATCACTTTCGGGAAATCAACGGCGCCACCCTGCACCCCATGGCGGCCTACCTGCTGCTGCGCGGCATGAAGACCCTTCATCTTCGCATCCGGCAGCAAAACCGCAGCGCCCAGGAAATCGCCCGCTTTCTGTCCACGCACCCGGCCGTCGGGCGGGTCTATTACCCCGGCCTGGAGTCCCACGAGGGACACGACATCGCCCGCCGGCAGATGCGTGGCTTCGGCGGCGTGCTCGGTTTCGAGTTGAAGGAAAACACCCTCGAAGCCGTGGGGCGCTTTCTGCCGCGGCTGCACCATGCCCACGCCGCCGCCAACCTTGGGGCGGTAGAGACCATTGCCGGTCCGCCGGCCACCACCAGCCATGTGGAGTGCAGCGCCCGGGAGCGTGCGGCCATGGGTATCCCCGAGGGGCTGATCCGCTATTCCGTCGGCATCGAAGACACCCAGGACCTGATCGCCGACCTGCAGCAGGCACTGGAAGCCATGGCCTAGAGGCCTTTGTGTTCATGGAAACCGCCGAAAGCCATTTTTTCGAACTGGAAAACATCCCGGCTTCGGACTATCGCGAATATATTATTTATACTTAGCCAGGGTCGCCGGCGACCAAAAAAGGAGGATCCCATGATACACCGACCAAAAACACTGGCAGCCGGCGCTCTTTTTTTGCTTTTGCTCTTGCCGCCGTCGTCCCGGGCCGATCTGACCGAGTACAACCTCACCCTGGCCCGCCAGCAGGTCAACATCACGGGCAGGCCCGCGCAGGGCATGACCGTCAACGGCGGCATTCCGGGGCCCACCCTTACCTTCACGGAGGGAGACACGGCCCGCATCCACGTCCACAACAGCATGGACGTGGAAACCTCCGTTCACTGGCACGGCATACTGGTACCGCCGGGTATGGACGGCGTTCCCAATGTCAGTTTCCCTCCCATCGCACCCGGCTCGACCTTTACCTACGAATTTCCCATCCGCCAGAGCGGCACTTACTGGTATCACTCCCACACCAACCTGCAGGAGCAGAGCGGCGTCTACGGCGCCATCGTTATCCACCCGCGCGGCGGCGCCCAAATTGCCGACCGGGATTACGTGGTGGTCCTGTCCGACTGGACCGACGAGGATCCCCACGAAGTGAACCGCACCCTCAAGCGCGGCAGCGAGTGGTACGCCATCGAAAAAGGCAGCGCCCAGAGCATCCTGGGCGCCGCCCGCCTGGGCATGCTGGGCGACTATTTCAAGCGCGAGCTGCAGCGCATGCCGCCCATGGACATCGCCGACGTGGCCTACGACCGCTTCCTGGCCAACGGCCGGCCCACAACGACCCTGGATGCCGCACCGGGCGAAACCGTGCGGCTGCGCATCGTGGACGGTTCGGCCACCACCTACTTTCACCTGCAGTTCGCCGGCGGCCCCATGACCATCGTGTCCGCCGATGGCCTGGAGGTCAAACCGGTCCAAGAAAACCGCTTTCTCATCGGCGTGGCCGAAACCTACGATGTGCTGGTCAAAGTCCCTGCCGGCGGCGCCTATGAATTGCGTGCCACGGCCCACGACGGCTCGGGCTATGCCTCGGTCTGGATCGGCGCCGGCCGGCGCCACGCGGCACCCGTGGTTCCCAAGCCCAACCTCTACGCCACCATGGGGGGTCTCAGCCTGAAAAAGCTCCTGGCCCTCACCCCGGCCGGCAGCATGGGCATGCCTGACGAAGCGGTCAGGGCCGGCCGATTCGACCGCCCCGGCATGATGGGCATGGGGTCGATGGACAAGGACGGCACGCAGGGAAAGGGCGCCATGAACATGAGCAGCATGAAGGCTACGGGCACAGCGGTGACGGGAAACATGCCGGGTGCGGGCGGCATGTCGCCCGGCGCGATGCCTTCCGGCAAAAAAGCGACCG
>CAYUAQ010000173.1:0-6493 GCA_964442705.1 uncultured Desulfobacteraceae bacterium | reverse complement strand
ATATTATCTTTTACCAGCACCTCAAACGACAGCTTATCTTAAAGAAAGGAGAGGCCATGAGAAGAAAAACAGGGGTTGCGGCAATAATCGCGTTTTCGGTTTTTTTGGCGCTGCTGTGCTCGACGGCAATGTCGGCAGATCTGGCCAAGAAACAGGTTCTGACGATCGCTTTTGACGCTGGCGACGCGAAAAATCTGGACCCTCACCGGGCCACCACAACGGTGGACCGGTCGACCGTGGACCCGATTTTTAACGGCCTGGTGCGTTATCCTCCGGGAGACCAGGTGAATGTAGAACCGGACCTGGCCGAATCCTGGGAAACCTCTGCCGACGGCAAGACCTGGACGTTTCACCTGCGCAAGGGCGTTTTCTTTCACCCTTTCCCCAAACAGCCCGATGGTTACGAGCTGACGTCCGAGGACGTGGTGTATTCACTGCAGCGGGCAGCCAACCCGGATCACTCTTCCTATGCCGGTGAGTACACGGGTATCACCGTCAAGGCTGTCGACCCCTACACCGTGCAGATAGGCATTGACAAGCCTGTTTCGCCCACGCTTTTCCTGGCAAAATTCGCTAACTACGCCGGCGGTTTCATCGTGTCCAAGAAGGCGATCGAAGCCATGGGCAATGACGGGTTCAAGACACATCCGGTCGGTACCGGACCGTTCATGTTTGCGTCCTATGACCCCCGCCAGCAGACCGTGCTGAAGGCCAACCCCAAGTATTTCCGCGGAAAGCCCATTCTTGAGAAAGTGGTCATCAAGTACATGCCCAACGTGGCCTCCAGGGAATTCGGGCTCAGAACCGGCGAGCTTCATATCATCGAGGGACTGAACGAGGCCAAATGGGTGGAAAAGATCCGTACATTTCCCCAGGTTTCGGTCAAGTCTTTCGGTCCCTGTGAGGTGCAAATACTGCATTTCAGCATGACCAACGAGGTTTTCAAGGACCTGAAAGTGCGAAAAGCAGTGAGCTACGCCATCAACCGATCCGAAGTGGCCGCTTTCATGGGAAAGAGCCTGGCAGTGCCCATCTATTCCCCTGCCATGGCACCACCGGCACCCGGCGCCCTCACCAAGCAGGAAGCCGAAGCAGCCGGTGTCGTGTACGAAAACAATGTTGAAAAGGCTAAGGCTCTGCTCAAGGAGGCCGGCAAACCCAACCTGAAGTTCGAAGCGATCATCAGCGAGCTGGCCACCAGCTATCGCAAACCCATGGTCGCCCTGCAGGCTCAGCTGAAAAAGGCCGGCATCGACATGAAGCTCAAGGTGGTGGACCACTCTTCTTTTCACAGCCTGATCCGCAAGGATGCCAGCCCGGTGGTGTACTATGCCTGCTGGCGGCCCAACTGCGACGTTTTCCTCACCCGCTTCTACTACTCCGCCTCCGAGGTGGTGAAGGGGAAAAAACCGGACACCGGGTTTTCCCACTACGGCGCCGTGGACGCCAACGGCGACGGGAAAATAGACTCCATCGACGGCCTGATCGAAAAAGCCCGCTACGAGCTCGACGGGGCCAAACAGGCCAAACTCTGGAAAGAGGCTCAGATCGAGCTTCTCAAAAATGTGGCCGTGGTGCCCATCATCCGGCTCAAATACGCATTCCCCATGAAGTCTTACGTCGACATCGGTCACCCGCTGGACTTCAGCTGGCAGACCTATTCACCACAGATTACCGAAAAAACACGCATTCTCGTGCACTAAAAACCGGACAGCCGGTGCGGTTTGCGGCAGCAAGCCGCACCGGCTTTTAACGCGGGGCCTGCCACGCCATGTTTAAATACGCTGCCCGGCGCATCCTCCAGAGCATACCCATCCTGCTGATCGTCCTGACCCTGGTTTTTCTGGTGGTCCGGGTGCTTCCCGGCGATCCGGCAGTGGCCGCACTGGGAGACTATGCCAGCCAGGAATCGGTGGATGCGCTGCGGGAAAAGCTGGGGCTCAATCAGCCCATGTGGAAGCAGTACATCGACTTTTTCGGAAGCCTGGTCACCGGGGACTTGGGGAAATCAGCCATTACGGGTTATCCGGTGGCACAACAGGTGAGGCGTGTGCTGCCCTTTACCCTGGAACTGACGTTTTTCGCCATCCTGTTCGGCTATATCCTGGGGATCCCCCTGGGCATCTCGGCCGCCGTTCACCGCAACACCTTCATCGACTACTTCAACCGCATTTTTTCCTTGCTGGGTCTCTCCGTGCCGGCTTTTTACCTCGGCATTCTGCTGATTCTGGTATTTGCCATTATCTTTCCGGTCTTTCCGGTGGTCGGCGGGGGCGATTTCTGGGATTTGAAGGACAATTTCCGCCACCTTGTGCTGCCGGGCCTGGCACTGGGGTTGCTCATGATGGCTTACGTGACCCGCATGACGAGATCTTCCATCCTTGATGTGCTGCGGGAGGACTATGTCCGCACGGCGCACGCCAAGGGGCTGCTGGAGCGCATCGTCCTCTACAAGCATGTCCTGCGCAATGCGCTGATTCCCATTGTCGCCCTGGGCGGATTGTATGCGGTGGTGCTGATCGGCTCTTCGGTCATGGTGGAGATCGTGTTTTCCCGGCCCGGCCTGGGCAAGCTGATGGTGGGCGCCATTAAACAACGGGATTACACCACGTTGCAGTCGGTGATGGTCATTTATGCGGTAATGGTGGTGATCATCAATCTGCTCACCGACCTGATATACAGTTTCATCGATCCGCGAATCAAATACAGCTAGCAGATTAATGGTCGAGCGCCATCCTATAAACAAGAAATTTTTCCTGGCGCAGAAAAAACACAAAAAGATGAAAATCCAGCCTTTTTTGCAACGATAAAGAGAGCCACATGGGACAGTCGCAGGAACAGACCATTGGCGGCACAGACGTATTTGTCGGGGTTTCCCAGCGTCGCCGCATGTGGGCGGCCTTCCGCCGCAATAAAACCGCCTCCGTCGGTGGTGTCCTGGCGGTACTCATCGTGCTGGTGGCTATTTTTGCGCCGCTGCTGTCGCCTTACGACCCACTGGCACAGGACGCCGTGGCACGACTGGCGGGAAGCTCCGGCGCCCACTGGCTGGGAACCGACGACTTCGGCCGCGACGTTCTTTCCCGGATCATCTGGGGCAGCCGGGTATCCCTGATCATCGGCTTTTTTTCGGTGGTGGCCGGCCTGGTTGTGGGTACCGGCATGGGCATGGTGGCCGGCTACTACGGGGGAAAAACCGAAACCCTGATCATGCGCGCCGTCGACGTGCTCATGTGCTTTCCCGACCTGATTCTGGCCATTGCGGTCACCGCCGTGCTGGGCTCCAACCTGGTCAACCTGATCATCACCATCGCCATCGTGATGACGCCCCGTTTTGCCAGGCTTTCTCACGGGCAGTTGCTCAAGATGAAAGAGAGCGAGTACGTCGTTGCCGCCCAGGCCATCGGAGCCAGGGTGCCACGCGTGCTCGTGCGCCACATTTTCCCCAACATTTTCGGTGAACTGCTGGTGGCGGGGACCTTGTGGGTCGGCGTGGCCATCCGCCTGGAGGCCAACTTGGCGTTCATCGGGCTTGGGGTTCAGCCACCCACCCCCACGTGGGGGAACATGATACGCCAGGGAGTGGATGTACTCATCAACGCGCCGGGCATTTCCATCTATTCCGGCCTGAGTATTCTGATCACCATTCTGGCTTTCAACACCCTGGGCGACGGCATTCGCGACATGATCGATCCCCGCCTGCGGGGAGAATAGGCAGCGCTTTCGAAACAAAGAAAAGACCATTGGACACGCCACTGCTGCACATAAAAAATTTAAAAACCTATTTTTACACCCAGGAGGGGACCGCCCGGGCTGTTGACGGCATGGATATGCAGATCCGGCAGGGTAAAACACTGGGGGTCATCGGGGAATCCGGCTGCGGGAAAAGCGTATCGGCACTGTCCGTCATGCGCCTGATACCACAGCCCCCGGGCAGAATCATGGACGGCGAAATCTGGTTCAAGGGAGAAAATCTTCTGGAGAAAACCCCTACCGAGATGCGGAAGATACGGGGCGACCAGATATCCATGATTTTCCAGGAGCCCATGACGTCGCTGAACCCCGTTTTTACCATCGGCAACCAGATTTGCGAATCCGTCATCCAGCACCAGAAACTGGAAAAGGCCGAGGCCCGCGAAAAAGCCATCGAGAGCCTGCGACGCGTCGGCATCCCCTCGCCCGAAAAGCGTATCGATGAATACCCCCACCAGATGAGCGGCGGCATGCGCCAGCGGGCCATGATCGCCATGGCGCTGGCCTGTGAGCCGGACCTGCTCATTGCCGATGAACCCACCACGGCGCTGGATGTCACCATTCAGGCCCAGATACTGGAGTTGATCCGACGCATAAAAAACGAATTCGGAATGTCGGTGATGATGATTACCCACGATCTGGGGGTGGTGGCCGAAGTCGCCGAGGACGTCGTGGTGGCCTATGCCGGAAAAGTGGTCGAGCATGCCGATGTCATCACCATCTTCAAGGCGCCCATGCACCCCTACACCCAGGCGCTTTACGATTCCATACCGCGCCTGACAGACACCCACAAGCGCCGGCTGGAGGTCATCCACGGCACCGTACCCAACCCGCTGAACTTCCCGGCCGGCTGCCGTTTTCACCCCCGCTGCAAATACGCCAGAGATGTGTGCCGAGTTGAAGAGCCGCCCCTGGAAACCGTGGCGGAGGGGCATCAGGTACGATGCTTCAAGTTCAACGCTGAAACGAAAAAACTGTTTTCATAGGACCAGGGCGCATGGCTGACCAGAACGAGTACCTCCTGCAGGTTGACGACCTCAAGAAACATTTTCCCATTCGCGGGGGAATACTCTCCAAGGTGGTGGGCCAGGTAAAAGCCGTGGACGGCATCAGTTTTTCCCTGAAAGCGGGTGAAATTCTCGGGCTCGTGGGCGAATCGGGCTGCGGCAAGACCACCGCCGGCCGGGTCGTCCTGGGCCTGCTGCCCCCCACCAAGGGCCGGGTTCTTTTCGAGGGAAAAGACATCTTCGCCCTCGGCAAGGAAACCCTGCGCAAAACCCGTCAGTACATGCAGATCATCTTCCAGGATCCCTACGCCTCTTTAAACCCCCGCATGAAAATCGAAAGCATCGTGGGAGAACCGCTTTACATTCACTTCGGCATGAAGCGCCGCAAACGGCGGGAACGGGTGGCGCAGCTCCTTGAAACCGTGGGATTGAGCGCGGATCACATACAGCGTTATCCCCACGAATTCAGCGGAGGCCAGCGGCAGCGCATCGGCATTGCCCGGGCACTGTCACTGAACCCCAGGCTGATCGTCTGCGACGAGGCCGTGTCGGCCCTGGATGTCTCCATCCAAGCCCAAGTCATCAACCTGCTGGAAGACCTCCAGGCTCAATTCGGTTTTGCCTACTTGTTTATCGCCCACGATCTGAGCGTCATCAAACACATCTCCAGCCGGGTGGCGGTCATGTACCTGGGAAAAATTGTGGAAACGGCGGACACGCAGCTGCTCTACAACCAACCCCTGCACCCCTATACCGAGGCCCTGCTTTCGGCGGTGCCGGTACCGGACCCGACCCTCAAACGCAAACGCATCGTGCTGGAGGGCGATGTACCCAGCCCCATTGATCCTCCCTCGGGCTGCCACTTCCGGACGCGCTGCCGTTTTGTCCAACCCGTGTGCTCCGAAACAGAGCCCCCCCTTATCGATATCCGGGAAGGGCACGCCGTGGCCTGCCATTTCGTATCTCCAGGCCAGGAAAGGGGGCCTGATGGGTCTCCGCAAAGGGCCGATTATTGACATTCTGCCGTCCTGCAACTGCGCAGAATACTGACTTGAGCGGTTTGGCAGCCATTTTTTCCATCACATGCCTGAAATCATGGCGTGTGCGAGGTTGAGGAGCATATGAATGCAGAAATTTGAATACAGATGTGTTTTTATCTGGGGCTGGGGCAAAAAAACATCAAAGATACTGAATGCATATGGAAAGGAGGGATGGGAGCTGGTGGCTGTCAACTGGGTGTGGTTTTATTTTAAAAGGCCGATCAGGCTTCATACCTGACGCAGCAACCGCGCCACCGCCCGGGTCGCTTCCATCAACAACCCCGCATCCTCTCCGCCTTCATAGCAGTCCGCCAGAAACACATTGTCCGTATTGGTCACCTGCTCATCAACCAGTTGGTCGTCAATACAGAATACCTGATCAACCATATCCACAGGGAAATCTTCCTTACCATAGCATCCTGACACATACCTTACTTTCAACACCCCTAAAAGCCCAAAAAGGTCTATTTTTCTATCGTTTTCCGAGCGGGCTTAAATAGGCAATAAACGTAATAATACTAGATAGTTATAAAAGTCTAGACTTTGTGTCTCTAGTTTGCTACACTCTCTCCATCGTCAACCATCACCGAATGGAGGGAGATCATGGAGACGCTCAAAACCGAAAACCTGACGTTTACCGTGTCCTTTCGGCAAACGTGCGCAAGCTGAAAATTTTTTCATCGGACGGCACGG
>CAYUAQ010000172.1:0-6587 GCA_964442705.1 uncultured Desulfobacteraceae bacterium | reverse complement strand
CTGTCAACTTCGTTCGTTGCGTCATCAGGTCCGTGTAATCTGTGTTAATCCGCGTAATCTGCGGATACATTTTCTTGTTTTTTATGACAGCCTTACCGGAGCAAGGTGCCAATGGCTGCAGACATGAAAGAAGGGCGCATCCTGCTGGATCACGGCAGCGGCGGCGCCATGACCCACCGGCTCATAGCGGAGATGATGCTGCCGGCCTTCGACAACGAGATGCTGGCGCAGCTGGACGACGGTGCCCTGGTGGAGATGGAGGGCACGAGACTGGCATTTTCGACGGACACCTATGTGGTGGACCCGGTTTTTTTTCCTGGCGGCAGCATCGGGGACCTGGCCGTCAACGGGACGGTCAACGACCTGGCCATGTGCGGGGCCGTACCCCGCTACCTGAGTGCCGGGATGATCATCGAAGAGGGCTTTGACCGCCGGGATCTGGAAAAGATCCTGGCCGACATGGGGCGTGCCGCCCGCCGGGCCGGCGTGGCCGTGGTCACCGGAGACACCAAGGTGGTGCCGCGGGGGGCGGCCGACAAGATCTTCATCAACACCTCGGGCATCGGTGTCGTGCCGCCCGGCATACAGGTGTCCGGGGACCGGGCGCGCCCCGGGGACGCCGTGATTCTGAGCGGCAGCATCGCCGACCACGGCGTGACCGTGCTGGTGCAGCGGGAGGGCCTGGAATTCGAGGCCGATGTGCGCAGCGACAGCGCGCCGCTCAATCACCTGGTGGCCCGCATGTTCGATGCCGGCGGCGGTATTCACGTGCTGCGCGACCCCACCCGCGGCGGGGTGGCCACGACCCTGAATGAAATCGCGCGACAGTCGGCTGTGGGCATCGACATCCACGAGGAACGCCTTCCGGTCAGAGATGCGGTGGCCGGCATCTGCGAACTGCTGGGCGTGGACCCCCTTTACGTGGCCAACGAGGGCAAGCTGCTGGCCTTCGTCGATCCGGCGGATGCCGACGGGGTGCTGGCGGCCATGCGGGAGGACCCCCTGGGGAAGGAGGCCGTCATCATCGGCGAGGTCACCGCGCGGCACACCGGCCGGGTGGTGCTGCAGACCCGCATCGGCGGCAGCCGCATCGTGGACATGCTCAGCGGTGAACAGCTGCCCAGAATCTGCTGATGAACAGGAGCGTTCTGCCAAAGGCCCTGGCCGGCCTGCTGCTGGTACTGGCCCTGAACGTCGGTTGCAACCGCAATCGCGAGAGCCGGCTAGCCGGCGAAACCATGGGCACCACCTATCACATCAGGGTGGTGGCAGGGGCCTCCTATCCCATCGAAAAGCTGCGCGAGCGCGTGGCCTGGCGGCTGGAACAGATCAACCGCAGCATGTCCACCTTCCGGGCGGACAGCGAAATCAGCCGCTTCAATGCGCTGGCCGCAGGCGCCAAACCCATGAAGGTTTCCGAGGATTTCTGGCAGGTGCTCGAGACGGCGCAGCGTGTGTACAAGCTGACCGGCGGTGCCTGGGACGGCACCGTCTATCCGTTGATCGCGCTGTGGGGGTTCAACGGGGCGCTGGCGTCCCACAAGGTGCCGTCACGGGACCGCATCGAGGCAGCCCTGTCACGGGTGGGGTTTGACCGCATCCGCCTGTTGCCCGGCCGCCGCATTACCAAGCAGGGCCCGCGGGTGGCGCTCGATCTGGCTTCCATTGCCAAGGGTTACGGGGTGGACCGCATCGCCTCCCTTTTGCGGGCCGAGGGGTTTTCCGACTTTCTGGTGGAAATCGGCGGGGAAGTGCTGGCGGCGGGCCGGCGCCGGGACGGCAAACCGTGGCAGGTGGGCATCAGCCGCCCCGAGCCGGGGGACGTTCCGGAAGACGTCTACCGGGTGCTGTCCCTCACGGACGGAGCCCTGGCCACCAGCGGGGATTACCGCAATTTTTTTGAAATCGCGGGCCGTCACTACTCCCACGTCATCGACCCGCGCAGCGGTTACCCGGTGGACAACGGCGTGGTCAGCGTTTCGGTGGTGGCGCCCACCTGCACCCTGGCCGATGGGCTGGCCACCGGCCTCATGGTGATGGGTGCGCAGAAGGGCATCGCCCTGGTGGACCGGCTGGACGGTGTGGAGTGCCTGATCGTGGTGCGCAAACCCGACGGTCGCCTGGTGGATTTCTATTCGAGGAATTTTCGGAGGTTTGTGGAGTGAAGCGCATTTTCCTGGCCAGCCTGGGGTGCGCCAAGAACCAGGTGGACAGCGAACAGATGCTGGCGCTGTTGAAAGGGGCGGGCTGGCGGCTGACCCGGGACCCGGCGGAAGCCGCGGTCATCGTGGTCAACACTTGCAGCTTCATCACCTCGGCCGCTGACGAGTCCATCGACACCATCCTGGAGATGGCCCGGCTGAAGGAAGCGGGGTCCTGCCGCCGCCTGGTGGTGACCGGCTGTCTTCCCGAACGCTACCGGCAGTCCATCAGCGAGGCGCTGCCCGAGGTGGACGTTTTCCTGGGAACCGGCGGGATAGATGCCATCGTCCAGGCCGTGGACGGCACGCTCCGGACGGGCTGTCACCTGCCGGATCCCAACCGGGCCGCGGTGGCCGGTGGGCCCGCGCAACGCGTCCTGGAGGAAGGGCCTACGGCCTACCTGAAGATTTCCGAAGGGTGCGACCGGCGCTGCACCTACTGCATCATCCCGCGGCTGCGGGGACGGCAGCAGGATCGGCCCGTCGAGGAGCTCACGGCCGAGGCCGAAATGCTGATCGCCGCCGGCAAGAAAGAGCTGGTGCTGGTGGCCCAGGAGACCACGGCCTACGGACGTCGTCTGCCCGGCGGTCCGGGTCTGCCCACCCTGCTGGCCGAGTTGGCGGCCCTGGACAGCAGCACATGGATCCGGCTGATGTACGGCCACCCCCAGAGTATGACCCCCGAAATTATCGAAACCGTGGCCCGGCATGAGAACATCTGCAACTATTTCGACATCCCGGTACAGCATGCCAGCGACGCGGTTCTGAAAGCCATGGGACGGCATTACACCGCAGATGAGCTGCGGCGCCTGTTTTCCGGAATCCGTTCCCGGCTGCCGCAGGTTTCGCTGCGAACCACGCTGCTGACGGGTTTTCCCGGAGAAACGGATGCGGATTTTCATCGGCTTCTTGACTTTGTGCAGGAAATCAGGTTTGACCATTTGGGTGTATTCATGTATTCGGATAGTGCAGATCTGGCTTCCCATTTGCTGGCCGGACACGTCCCTTCCGAAGTGGCAAAGGAACGCTACGAACGGCTGATGGAAGTGCAGCAGGGCATCAGTGCGCAAAGCCGGCGGCGGTACATCGGTGCGCAGGTTGAAATTCTGGTGGAAGACGCCCTGGAAGAGGGGCTTTACCAGGGGCGCAGTGCGCACCAGGCGCCCGAGGTCGACGGGGTGACGTTTGTGAAAACAGCGCCGGCACAGGGCGAGATCCAGGCAGGCACATTTGTGGCGGTCCGCATTACCGAAGCGCTGGATTACGATCTCATGGGAGCGGCTGTTTGAAGGATCTTAAGCGTAAAATCCTGGAGGGAGTGAACAGCGATCTGGAAACCATCGAAGAGGCCCTCAGGGTGAACCTGAACCCCTATCTGGAGCTGGTATCCGACATCGCCGGGCACATCCTGTTCAGCGGTGGCAAGCGGCTGCGGCCGCTGCTGGTGGTTCTGGGCGCCCGCCTCTGCGGCTACCGGGGAAACATGGACACCACCTCCTCTGTTATTTTCGAGTACCTGCACGCCGCCACCCTGGTGCACGATGACATCATCGACGGCGCCAGCATGCGGCGGGGCGAGCCGGTGGCGCATTCCATCTGGGGAAACCCGGCGGCGGTTCTGGTGGGGGATTTTCTCCTGGCCCGGTCCATCTCCCTGTCCGCCCGCACCAGAAATGCGAAGATCATATCGGTGGTGGCAGATATCACCGAAAACATGAGTCAGGGAGAAATCCACCAGCTGATGAAACGCGGTGATATCAGCCTGAGCGAGGAAGAGTATTACGAGGTCATCCGCCGCAAAACCGCGGTCCTCTTCAAGGGCGCCTGCCAGGTCAGCGCACTGCTGGCCGATGCACCACCTTCGCGGGAACAGGCGCTGGCCGATTACGGGTTTCACATGGGGATGGCTTTTCAGATGATCGACGATGTACTGGACTACACGCCGGACACCCGCGTGTGGGGAAAAGGCGTGGGCGCCGACATTCGTGAAGGCAAGCTGACCCTGCCGGTGATCGTGGCTTTGAAATCCGCCGACGCACGTGATCGTCGCCAGATGGAAAACATGATCTCACGGCAGGATTTTTCCGACGAGGAATTCCAGCATTTCGTCACGCTGCTGGATCGTTACGACGGCATCGCCTACACTCGGCGCCGGGCCACCGACCACGTCCAGCAGGCCAGGGAAGCCATCATGACTTTCGAGCCTTCTGAAACCCGTGAAATACTGCTGGATGTCGCCGACTATGCCCTGGTGCGCAAAGTTTAGGCCTGCCTGTAAATTCCAGCGGACGATTTTCCCAGAACGCTGGTTCCGATAATCAAATTTCCGTTCACTCAGTCGTGGCTTCATGGCATTGGGAGCAAAGGAGGAAATCGCCATGCTAGGGTTTAGACACCGCTCCGGAATCCTGGCCGGTTTTCTGACAGGCGTGTGGGTGGTCCTGGCGCTGGTCATTTCGCCGACGGTTTCATTTGGTCTGGCATCGGAGGAAACCCGGGCTATTACGGTGACAGGCAGCAGTGCCGTGGCGGGAGCCGACATTGAGAGGGGGCGGCAGCTGGCCATAAAAAACGGGCAGGCGGTGGCCATTTCCCTGGCAGCCGGCGACTTTCTCCCCGTGGAGGTGCAGGTGGCGCATTTCAAAACCCTCAACCAGGCCCTGTACGACCGTGCCGAGGATTTTGTCGAGGGATACCGGGTACTTACCGAGGGGCGTTTTGATAAAACCTACCGCGTGCTGGTGGAGGTGACCGTGGCGGTCCGCAAAATCAAGGATCAGCTGCTGAGCACCGGCATCCTTTCGGCCGGAGAAACCCTGCTGCCCAGCGTCCTGCTGCTCCTCAGCGAACAGAGCCTGGAGGATCTGGCCCCCCGCTACTGGTGGCACACCCCCGCAGAGACCCGGCTGACCACCAGCCAGGAGACCATGGGACACCTGCTGTCCCAGAGGGGCTTTGCGGTGCTGGATCCGGCCACGGTGCTGAGCGAACACCCCGATGTGATCATTGCCGATCAGCCTGATCTGACCGATGCACAGGCCGTCGACATCGGCCGACGGTTGCAGGCCGATGTGGTGGTGGTGGGGAGCGCCGTGGTGGAGGTGGCGCCCAATACCATGGGGGCCGAGATCCGCACTTTCAGGGCCACGATTTCCGTGCGGGCCATCCAGGTGTCTGACGGTGAATCCATTGCCGCGGTTTCCCGCGATGCCGTGGCCGTCAATGCCGACTACCGTGTGGGCGCCCAGACGGCGCTGGGCAGTGCGGCCAGCCTGGCTGCCGAAGATCTCGCCGGACAGCTGAGCGCCGTCTGGGGCACCCGGCAGGCCCAGGCCGGCATTGTCGAAATCCTGGTGCAGGGAACCGCCAACCTGGGAAATTTCGTCAATTTCCGACGGGTGCTGGCTTCCCTGCCCGGCCTGGAACAGGTTCAGGTCAAGGATCTGGCCGCCGACGCGGCCACGCTCGAGGTGACCTGGAAAGGTGATGCCCAGTCCCTGGCCGATGCGCTGATGCGGCAGACCTTTGTGGGGTTCGGGCTCAGCATCGGGGAGGTGACCCCCGGCAGCCTGCAGGTCAGACTGAACCCCGTGGCTGCGGCCGGACAGGCCCAGTGAGGCCGCATGCCGCCTGTCAATGTGCCCAACATACTGACGGTGCTGAGGATTCTCCTGACGCCGGTGTTTGTCATTCTGCTTATCAGGGAAAACTACATTCCCTGCCTGGTGGTATTTACCACGGCGGCGGTCACCGACGGGCTCGACGGTTTCCTGGCGCGTACCCTGAACCAGCGGACCACGCTGGGGGCCTATCTCGATGCCATTGCCGACAAGCTGCTGTTGACCACCGCTTACGTGTCCCTTGCCGTGCTGCAGATGGTCCCCGCGTGGCTGGCCGTGGTGGTGATCAGCCGCGACGTGGTCATCGTTCTCGGTGTTCTGATCATCGCCATCACCGGCCTCGGCCTTGAAATCAAACCCATCGTGGCCAGCAAGCTGACCACGGTGGCGCAGCTGTCGTCGGTCTGTGTGGCGCTGCTGAACCGCGGGGTGCCGGGGGCGGCCACCGCCGTGCTGCCGCCGCTCTTCTGGCTGACCGTTGCCCTGACAACGGTTTCCGGCCTGCACTACATCTACATCGGCATGGGCATTCTGCAGCACGGCATGGAAGACAAGTGACCGGCCGCGGACCTGCCCGCCGGCCAGGGCGATCGCAAGCAGCCTGTCTCTTTGAGGGGGGCGTGCCACGTCCGCAGCCAGTCCCGCCGGGGCGGGCAGGCATCGTCCGCGCTCCGTTGAGTCCCGGCGGGGATGCTCCGGCCGCCGGCGCTGAAAGGCGAAAACTCGCTGCGCTCAGACAGTTCGCCTTTCTTGACGCGCCGCCGGC
>CAYUAQ010000171.1:0-6738 GCA_964442705.1 uncultured Desulfobacteraceae bacterium | reverse complement strand
CGCCGGGGACCGGCAAGACCCTGCTGGCGCGGGCCACGGCCGGTGAAGCCAAAGTGCCCTTTTTCAACATCAGTGGATCCGATTTCATCGAGATGTTCGTGGGCGTCGGGGCCGCCCGTGTGCGCGATCTGTTCGACCAGGCCCGCAAGAAGGCGCCCTGCATCATCTTCATCGACGAACTGGACGCCATCGGCCGGCAGCGTGGCGGGCCGGTGGCCATGGGCGGGCACGATGAACGCGAGCAGACCCTCAACCAGCTCCTGGTGGAAATGGACGGCTTCGATACCACCAAGGGTGTTGTGGTGCTGGCGGCCACCAACCGCCCCGACGTGCTGGACAAGGCCCTGCTACGGCCGGGACGCTTCGACCGCCAGATCGTGGTGGACAAGCCGGACATGAAGGGTCGCGAGGCCATCCTGAAGATCCACACCCGGGACCTGAAGCTGGGAGCGGATGTGGATTTGAGCGTGGTGGCCAGAAGAACACCCGGCTTTGCAGGGGCCGATCTGGCCAACGTGGCCAACGAGGCCGCCATCATGGCCGCCCGCCGTGATCGCGACGCCATTACCATGGCGGATTTCGAGGCCGCCATCGACCGCGTCATCGCCGGGCCCGAAAAGAAGAGCAGCACGCTGAGTCCCGAAGAAAAGCGCCGCGTGGCCTACCATGAGTCCGGGCACACCCTGGTGGCGGAGTTCGTGCCTACCGGCGAGCCGGTTCACAAGGTTTCCATCATCCCCCGCGGCATGGGGGCGCTGGGCTACACGCTGCAGCTACCCGAAAAGGAAAAGTTCCTGGCCACCAAAAACGAGCTGCTGGACCAGATCGCCATCCTGTTGGGCGGCCGGGTGGCCGAAGAAATCGTCTTCGGCGATGTCTCCACCGGCGCCCAGAACGACCTGGAGCGCTGCACCGAGATTGCCCGCAACATGATCTGCACCTACGGCATGAGTGACCGGCTGGGGCCGCTGACGTACGGCAAGAAGCACCAGTCCCTGTTTCTGGGATCCGAGTACGGTGAAGAGAAAAATTACAGCGAAGAGACGGCCCGCATCATCGACTCGGAAGTTCAGCGCATGGTGGAAAAGAGCTACCGGCGGGTCCGGGAACTGCTGACCGAAAAACGGGCGTTGCTCGATGAACTGGCCGCCCTGCTGGAGCAGAAGGAGGTCATGTCCGGCGAGGAGGTGGCGGAGGTTCTGGAGAACTACCGCCGGGAGGAAGCGGCCAGGGAAGCGGCGGAAAAAGCGGCCCGAGAGGCGGCCCGGGCGGCCCGTGAGCGGGCTTCCGAGCAGGATGTTGGGCCGGGTGAGTCCTCCGGGGAAGCCGAAGCGCCTGTGCCGGAACAATCCCCGGCGGAGACCGAAACTGCCGCGGGGCAAGCGTCTGTCGGCGAGACGGAAGATGCCGGGCCTGGTGATGCGCGTTCTCAAAAGGTTTCCGGAGAGGAAGCGACCGCTGCCCAGGATCGGCCGGGCGCATCCCCAGGACCGGAAAAGGGCGACTGAGCCTGTGGGCGGCCGTGTCGACAGCAGGCAGCCACGTGTATTCTGGCGTCCCGCGCAAGAACCGTTTAGGTTCCGTTCCCGTGTCCATGCGGGACGTCATCCAGTCATCCGTCTGAATTCCAAGAACTCGTCGCAAGTTCCTCAAACAGCTTGAAATTCTTGACGCCGGATGGCTGGCAGGCTTCATCCCGGATGGAAAATGCCACGTCCCAGCTAGCGGTTACTTTGCACCTTTACACCTCCTTCTTCCATCCCCGGCGCGCCGGTGTTGCGGATCAGCACGACGATGACGCACACCAGCAGGATGGACACGGTGCCGAGGGCCGTGAAGGTGTATTCGATACCCCAGGTCTTTTCGATACGTTCCACCAGTTTGACGGCCAGGGCTCCTACCCCGAAAGTCAGCACGAACTTGGTGCCATAGGCCGAGTGGTGAAAGCGCCGGGAGGAGAAGCGGGCCACCAGGGTGTTTTCGGGCGGCTGCATGCCCAGCAGGAAAAAAAAGTAGACCATGGACAGGCCGGCCAGGGGCAGGTTGGCGGTAACGGTCATGAGGAACACCGCCGGAATGGTGATGAGGTGGAAGAGGAGGTAGCAGTAGCGTGCGTCGAAGCGCTGGGCCGCCCGTCCCCCGGCGTACTGGCCGAATATGCCGGCCAGGAAGATAACCGACGTCACGGCCGTGGCCACCACGTTGCCCGAAAGCGCCCGGCCGGCAAAACCCGAAAGGGCCTGCAGGATGCCGCTGGTTTTCAGCTCGAAGTAGGCCGGCAGGATGACGGTGGCGCCACGGTAGGCGATGCCGCCCAGCATCATGGCCACCAGCAGGATCAGAAAGGCTTTCAGGTTGCCATTGTCGCCGGCATCGGGTGTGCTGGCGGCAACTTCCGACTCGGACAGCGGAAAGGCCAGCATGAGGAAGATACCCGCCATGTTGAGCACGGCCAGCACCAGATAGACGGCCACGGGGCCCCAGAACCAGTTGACGATGCCGGTGAGCAGGGGTGCGGCCGCCAGTCCCAGGTTGCCGGCCATACCGTTGTACCCCATGCCCAGCCCCACGTGTTCGAATTCCCGCGAGATCAGCCCCAGCCCGGCCGGGTGGTAGATGCCGGCAAAAAGCCCCAGAAAGGCCAGGGCAAGCTTGAAGAGCGCCGGCGTGTCGATCCACAGGGCGGCGGCCAGGCAGCTTGCGCCGGCCCCCAGAAAAAAGAGCATCATCAGCCGTCGGGCTCCCCAGCGGTCGGCCAGCAGGCCCCAGGGCAGGGCCGTCAGTCCGAAAAACAAGTACATCCAGAAGGAGAGCTCCAGCACCCGCGCAATGCCGATGTGCATCTGGGCGGTGAGCGGCATCACCAGCGCCGGGAAGACGAGCATGTTGAAATGGCTCATGAAATGGCCGAAACAGGTGATCAGCAGAATACGACGTTCACGGGGAGTGATCATGGTGGCACTATAATCTTTTCCATGGCAACGTGCAAGTGCGGAAAGACCGGAGAGGCGCAACGCGGTGCACTGTAAGCGGTTGCGGCGCAGCGGTGGTATGATGGGGGGTGAATCTGAAACAAGCTGTTGACAAATCAAGTCAAATCCAATTATATAAACTATTTTGAGCATTCTTCAGTACCGGCAGCGTGCTGGTAATCTACCCCACTGTCTGGTTGCAGAATCTCATTCGGGTAAAGGCGGAACCGCCGGGGAAGGGCCCAGCGGCTGCCGCCCATGCGGATCCGGTCTTTGTAGCGTTAATCCAAAGCAAGGAGGGTATCATGAAGAAAGAGCGTCGCAGTTTTATCAAAAAAGCGGGTCTGGGTGCCGCCGCCATCGGGGCCGGCATTGCATCCAGTGCGGTCCCGGCCCTTGCCAAAGAGAAAAAATTCAAGTGGAAGATGGTCACCACCTGGCCACCGCACTTCCCGGCACTGGGGGAGGGTGCGGACCTGTTTGCCAAGTGGTGCGACGAGATGAGCAACGGCCGGCTGAAGATCACCGTGTACGGCGGCGGCGAACTGGTGCCCCCGCTGGGCGTGTTCGACGCCGTCAGCCAGGGCACCGTCGAGATGGGACACGGCGCCGCCTACTACTGGGCCGGCAAGGCGCCCGCCTCGCAGTTTTTCGCGGCCGTGCCCTTCGGGCTGGACGCCCAGGGCATGAACGCCTGGATTCTGACTGGCGGCGGCATGAAGCTGTGGGAGGAGGTCTATGCCCCCTTCAACGTCAAACCCTTCCTGGGCGGCAACACCGGCGTGCAGGCCGGCGGCTGGTTCAACAAGGAGATCAACACCATCGCGGATTTCAAGGGCCTGAAGATGCGCATCCCGGGCCTGGGCGGCAAGGTGATCGCCAAGGCCGGCGGCAACGCCGTACTGGTGGCCGGCGGCGAGATCTACACCAACCTGGACCGCGGCGTCATCGACGCCACCGAGTGGGTGGGCCCCTACCACGACCTCAAGATGGGGTTTTACAAGGCCGCCAAATACTACTACTGGCCGGGGTGGCACGAGCCGGGCACGGCCCTGGAGATCATCGTGGGCAAGAAGGCCTGGGACTCGCTGCCCAAGGACCTGCAGGCCGTCGTAAAATCCGCCGCATACCGCTCCAACATCTGGATGCTGTCGGAATTCGAGAGCAAAAACAACGCCGCCCTGGAAGAGCTGGTCAACAAACACCACGTCAAGGTCAAGATGTTCCCCGAGGCCGTGCTCAAGGATCTGAAAAAGCTGTCCAAGGAGGTCCTCGATGATCTGGCGGCCAAGGATCCCATGAGCAAGAAAGTGTATGAACACTTCCTCAATTTCCAGAAGGGCAAGAACGCCTGGGACGCCCTGACCGAGGAGCAATACCAGAAGTTCAAACACCTCTAAACCGCATTTCCTGTCAGCAGGCACAAAAAAGCGGGGCGTCGGCCCCGCTTTTTTTGTGCCTGCTTTTCCCCGCCGCCATCAGTCTCCCAGCAGCACCCGCGGCAGCCAGGTGATGGACTCGGGGATCAGGCAGATGACCGCCAGGCCGATGAGCTGGATGATGACGAAGGGGATGATGCCCTTGTACAGGTCCATGGTGGAGACCTCCGGCGGACAGACCCCCTTGAGGTAGAACAGCGAAAAACCGAAGGGCGGCGTCAGAAAGGAGGTCTGCAGGTTGACGGCGATGAGCACCGCCAGCCACAGGGGGTTGACGCCCATGCTGATCATGATGGGGGCCAGCACCGGCACGTGGATGAAGGTGATCTCGATGAAGTCCAGGAAGAAGCCGGCGATGAAGATGATGCTCATGACGATGAAGAGGATGCCCCACTTGCCGAAGGGCAGGCCGTGGATCAGCTCCCGCACCAGGGTGTCGCCGTCCAGCCCCCGGAAAACCAGGCCCAGGGTGGTGGCGCCCACCAGGATGATGAACACCATGCAGGTCAGGGTGGTGGTGGATTTCATGACGTCCATGAGCACCTGGAAACTGAAGCGTTTGTAAATGAAGGTCAGGATGGTGGCGCCCACGGCCCCCACCGAGGCCGCTTCGGTGGGCGAGGCGATGCCCGCGAAGATGGAGCCCAGCACCGCCAGCATCAGGAAAAGCGGTGGCACCAAGGCACGCGCCACCCGCTTGAACATCTCTTTTCTCGAGATGGCGGCCAGTTCTTCGGCGGGGATGGGTGGGGCCCATTCGGGCCTGGCGATGGCCACGATGGCGATGTAGAGCATGTAGAGCACCACCAGCACCAGCCCGGGAATCACGGCGCCGATGAAAAGGTCGCCGATGGGTACGTTGATGATGTCGCCCAGGAGTACCAGCACGATGGAAGGCGGGATGATCTGGCCCAGGGTGCCCGAGGCGGCCACCGTGCCGGTGGTCAGGGCCTTGTTGTATCTGCGGTGCAGCATGGTGGGCACCGAAAGCAGGCCCATGGTGACCACGGTGGCGCCCACGATGCCGGTGGAGGCCCCCATGAGGGCGCCCACGAACACCACCGAGATGGCCAGTCCGCCGCGGACCTTGGCGAACACCAGGGCCATGGTCTCCAGCAGTTCCTCGGCGATGCCCGATTTTTCCAGCATGACGCCCATGTAGATGAAGAGCGGCACCGCCAAAAGGGTGAAGGCGGTCATGCGGCCCCAGATGCGCAGCGGCAGCAGGTTGAAGAAGTCGGGACCGAAGCCCAGCAGACCGAAAAACAGGGACACCCCGCCGATGGTGAAGGCCACCGGGTAGCCCAGCAGCAGGAGGGCAAAGACCGAGGCGAACATCACCAGGGGCATGAATTCATGGATCAGTTCAGCCATCCTGGGGCCCTCCCTCCCGCCGGTCCTGCGGTCTTTTCAGCTTGACGATACACTTGAAGGCCTCGGCGATCCCCTGGAGCATGAGCAGGAAGAAGCCCAGCGGTATCATGGATTTCAGGATATAGCGGGCCGGCAGCCCTCCGGGATCGGGCGACATCTCGCGCACCGCCCAGGAGTTCTCGATGAAGCCCTTGGTGGAGTACATGACGATCAGGCAGAAGGGGATCAGGAAAGCGAAGGTGCCGATGAGGTCGATCCAGGCCTTGGCGCGGTCGCTGAGCTTGGTGTAGATGATGTCCACCCGCACGTGGCCGTCGTGCTTCAGGGTGTACGCCGCCCCGATGAGGAAGATGACCGAAAAAATGTGCCACTCCAGTTCCTGCAGCGCGATGTGACCCTTTTTGAAGGCGTAGCGCATGAAGGTGTCGTAAAAGACGTTCAGGACCAGCAGGCTGGTCAGCCAGGCCACGAAAAGGCCGATACCCTCATTCATGGCATCGATAATCCGGACATATCCCTTTAAGAAACGCATTAAACGGATCTCCCCACAGCTTGACTCTTAAAAAAAAAATAACCGTTACTCATAAACGGAATCGGATTTGGAAGTCAAGCTGCAGGGCTGCTTTTGGCATTTTTTTATAGAGAACGGCGTGATGCGCGGTTTGACAGGTTCGGACGGAGGACAGGTTTTGCTTGATAATTTTCGGAAGGTGCGATAAAAAACGTAAGTTTACCTGATAAATGAAAATGATATGATTTTAGTTGGTTGCAGAATCCTGACGGTTGCATGGGGAAAGTGAGCCATGGCACGCAGCGTAAACCACTGGGCCGATAACTATGTAGAGCGCCGGAGAACCGCGCAGGAAGCCATCGGGATGGTCCGGTCCGGTCAACGCGTTTTCATCGGCTCTTCCTGCGGCGAACCCCAGGCCCTGGTCCGGGAGCGGGCCAAC
>CAYUAQ010000170.1:0-6758 GCA_964442705.1 uncultured Desulfobacteraceae bacterium | reverse complement strand
GGCAGTTATTGAATTACTTAAGGACGTCCCTAGCGTTTCTATCGTTTGATGACTTTCATGCCGTCTTTGCGGTCCTGGACCAGGTAGCCGTGCTGCTGGATCTCGTCGCGCAGCCGGTCCGAGAGCGCCCAGTCCTTGGCCGCCCGCGCCGCCCGGCGCTGTTCGACCAGCTGCTGGATCTCGGGGGGCAGGGCCTCCTCCCGGGCCACCTTGTCCAGATCCAGGCCCAGCACCCGGTCGAAATCCAGCACGGTGGCCCGCTTGACGGCCGGATCGATGCGCGCTTTGAGCGTCTCCTGGACAACGGCCATGGCCACCGGCATGTTCAGATCGTTGTTGACGGCCGCCAGGAATTTTTCTTTGAACGCCGGGTGCGCTTCGGCGGCGACATCACCGCTTTCCTCCAGCAGGGGGCGCACCTGGTGCTGCAGGTGCTCGAGGCCGTTGCGGGCGGCCCGGATGCCCTCCCGGCTGTACTCCATGGGTTTGCGGTAGTGCGTCTGGAAGGTGGCAAAGCGGTACACCAGGGGAGACAGGCCCTTCTTGACGAAGGTGTTCTCCAGGGTCAGGAAATTGCCCTCGCTCTTGGCCATCTTCTTGCCGCCGCGCACGATCAGGAAGGCGCCGTGCATCCAGTAGTTGAAAAACTTGCGTCCCGTGGCCGCTTCCGACTGGGCGATCTCGTTGGTGTGGTGGACGTCGATGTGATCGGTGCCGCCGCAGTGGATGTCCAGGTGGTCGCCGAGATACTTCATGCTCATGGCCGAGCACTCGATGTGCCAGCCCGGAAAGCCGACCCCCCAGGGCGAATCCCACTCCATCTGGCGCTGGACACCCGGCGGCGAGAATTTCCACAGCGCAAAGTCGGTGGGGTTTCGCTTCTCGGGGTTTTTCTCCACCCGCGCGCCCTCCTGCAGCGCCTCGAGGTTCTGGTGGCTCAGCTTGGTGTAGTCGGGAAAGCGCGAGGTGTCGAAGTAGACCCCGTCGCTGGTGCGGTAGGTGTAGCCGCGCTCCTCCAGTCGCCGGATCAGCGCGATCTGCTCGGCGATGTTGTCCGTGGCCCGGCACCAGATGTCGGGTTCGATGATGTTCAGCCGTCGGATGTCCTGCTTGAAGGCCTCGGTGTAGAAGGCGGCGATCTCCCAGGCGGTTTTCCCCTCCCGCGCGGCGCCGCTCTCCATCTTGTCTTCGCCCATGTCCCGGTCGCCGGTCAGGTGCCCCACGTCGGTGATGTTCATGACGTGCCGGATCCGGTAGCCGTTGTAGCGCAGCACACGCTTGAGGATGTCTTCGAAAATATAGGTCCGCAGGTTGCCGATGTGGGCGTAATTGTAGACCGTCGGCCCGCAGGTGTAGAGCCCCACGAAGTCATCGAAAAGGGGCCTGAACGCTTCCCGGCTGCGCGTCAACGTGTTGTACAGCACCAGTGGGGGCATGCCTTATCCCTCTTTGAAATAGCGCGCCGGACACCACCGCCTGTTGCATTGTCCGCCGTCCGCCGATTTTGAGTTTTGAAGTTTTTATGAAGGCGTTTACCCTCAATTCAAAATTAAAGAGAAGATTTATACCACACTCAAACCGGCCTCCGCAAGCACTGTCCTCGGCCTGGCCGGGCAATCGCAAGTTGCGATAGGCATGGTTGATGCCGGGCCTTTCATTATCTGTGTGCACCCGGGTTCAAGGGGTGGGCAGGGTTCGGCGGTGCGCAGTTGGAGAACCGGCGGGAAAAAGATGCGCAGGCCGGCGGCGCGTAAAGAAAGGCGAGCTGTCTGAGCGCAGCGAGTTCTCGCCTTTCAGCGCCGGCGGCCGGAGCATCCCCGCCGGGGCTCACGGAGCGCCGACGAACCCTGCCCGCCCCGGCGGGTCATGCTACTTGCGATTGGCCTATGTGATGCGCAACCCTTCACCGCTTTTTCCCGCACGGGCCTGCAATCCGCCCGCCAGGGACCTGCCGGTACATCCTGACGGCAGGGGAACCCATTTGACATGAATCCCTCATGGCGCTATAGGGAAGAGCGTCATGAAAATCGACAGCGCCTACTGCAACGACCCTGACGGCTATGCTTCCGGCCGCTCCATCGCCCGCGAAATCTTGGCGCGCGGACGCATCACCGCACCCACAACGGTTTTTGCCTTCTGCAGTGCAACGGTCAATGCCGAGGCCTTTGTCGGGGGATTGCGGTCCCTGCTGGGGGAGACCGTTCCCATCGTCGGCGGGTCCGCCGTCGGCATCATCACCAACACCCACCTCGACCACACGGGCTTTCCCGCCGGCGCCATGGTCATCGAAGAGCACGTACCGCGCTTCAGGATCGCAGCGGTCGGCGGCCTGGACCGGGACGAAGCCGCGGCCGGCCGGGAACTGGTCCGGCGGCTCGAACCCGCGGGTGACGAAAAGCTGCTCTTCGTCTTCTGGGATTCCATCAGGCAGCCTCCCGCTGAGAACACTCCGCCCGTGCTCAATGCCTCCGCGCCCTTGCTGGACGGGCTCTTCGACACCCTTGCACCGGGCATTCCCGTGTTCGGCGCTGGATTGCTGGGGGACTACGGTTTCGGGCCCACCGTTCAGTTCTGCGGCCATTCCATCCAGCGGCAGAGTGCCGTGGGGGTTCTCTTCAAGTCCCACGTGCAGCCCTGCTTTCGCATCACCCACGGCTGCACCCCCCTCGACGGCGTGTATCACACCATCACCCGCATGCACGGGGACGTCATCCACGAAATCGACGGACGTTCGGCCGCGGCGGTAATCGACGCGCTTTACGGCAACCGCGACTGGCGGCGACAGACGCCGGTGAGCCTCATCTCCCTGGGCGTCAACCTGGGCGCAAAATACGGTGCGGTTTCCGAAGAGAACTACGTCATCCGGCTGATCACCGGCGTGCTGCCCGATGACGCCGGCATCGGCCTCTTCGAGCCGGACCTGGAAACCGGTGACGAAATCCTGTTCATGCTGCGCGACGCCCGCAAGATGATGAAATCGGCCCGTGAAAGGGCCGAGGATTTGATGCGCCGGATCAGACAGGACGGGCACCGGCCCCTGTTCGGCTTTTATATCGACTGCGCCGGCCGCACCACCCGCTACGCCGGCACCCTGTCCGAAGAAGCCGCCGAAATTCAAACGGTTTTCAACCGCCACAACTGCCCCTTGTTCGGCTTTTATTCGGGTGTCGAAGTCGCCCCTTTCGGTGACCGCAGCCGCGGTCTGGACTGGACCGGGGTGCTGATCTGTTTTGCCGGAGACTGAAGCGATGAAAATGGGAAACAACGACCTTGCCGCGGAAAACGCCCGACTGCGCCAGAAACTGCGGGAAACTCAGGAGGAAGCGGCCTACTACAGGAAAATCGCCGAAGAAACCGGGCGCCGCCGCCTGCGCGACGTCAACCAGCTGGAAAGCCACATCGCCAGCCTGCAGGCCGTGCAGAAATCACTGGAGGAAAGCGAAGAACGCTACCGCGGCCTGGTGGAACTGTGCCCCCTGCCGATCTTTGTGCATCAAAACGGCGTCCTGAAATACTTCAACCGGATCACCAGGGAACTGCTCGGCGCCGCCGATGGCAACCAGCCCGCCAACTGCCACGTAGAAGATTTTGTCAGTCCTGAAGATCGGGAGCACCTGCGCCGTACACTTGAAAAGACCCGCCATAAACCTGAAAACCAGTTCTACACGGCCTACCGGGTCCTGCTTCCCAACGGCAAGACCGTCGAAATAGAGGCGGTCTCCACACCCACGACCTATGAGGGTCAACCGGCCCGCCTGGTTTTCTGCATCGACCGCACCGAACTGCGCCAGGCGGAGCGGGAAAAAGACGAACTGCGGGAAAAGCTCAACCGCTCCCGCAAGATGGAGGCCCTGGGGCTGCTGGCCGGCGGTGTGGCCCACGACCTGAACAACATCCTGTCGGGCATCCTGACCTACCCCGAATTTATCCTCATGGACCTGCGGCCGGACCACCGCCTGCGCAAGCCCCTGGAGACCATCCTGGAATCCGGCCGGCGTGCGGCGGCCGTGGTCCAGGACCTGCTGACCATTTCCCGGGGGGTGGCCGGCAGCCGCGAAGTGGCCAATTTCAACGACATCGTGGCGGAGTACCTGCGGTCACCGGAATACGAGATGCTGGCCGACCGCTATCCGGGCGTCACCTTTCGCACCGATCTGGCCGCAGACCTGATGAATATCCGCTGCTCGAGCATCCATGTCAAAAAGAGCCTCATGAACCTGGTCATCAACGCCGCCGAAGCCCTGGAAGGCGACGGGCAGGTGGTCATCACCACCGAAAACCGGTACGTGGATCGGCCCCTGGAAGGCTATGACCGGGTCGCGGAGGGGGAATATGCAGTGCTTTCGGTGGCCGACAACGGGCCGGGCATTTCTCCCGATGACGTGGAACGTATCTTCGAACCCTTTTACACGCGCAAGGTCATGGGGCGCAGCGGCACGGGGCTGGGCCTCACCGTGGTCTGGAACACCGTGCAGGATCACCGCGGGTACATCCACGTCAACAGCGATCGCAACGGCACCGTCTTCGAGCTCTATTTCCCGGTGGCGCGCAGCCCCAAGACCATCGAGGCCGACCGCACCCCTGTCGAGGCGTACATGGGAAGCGGCCAGCGCATCCTGGTGGTGGACGACGAGGAAAGCCAGCGCACCATTACCTCGGCCATCCTGAAACGGCTGGGCTACACGGCGGTGACCGCCGGCAGCGGCGAGGAGGCCCTGCGGATTCTGAAAGCAGAGGACGTCGACGCCGTGCTGCTGGACATGGTCATGCCGGGCATGGACGGCCTGGAGACCTACCGGCGCATGCTCGACCTGCACCCCGGCCTGCCCTGCGTCATCGCCTCGGGCTTCTCGGAAACCGGGGCCGTCAGAAAAGTCCAGCAGCTGGGCGCCGGCACCTACCTTAAAAAACCCTACACCATCGAACACCTCGGCACCGCCCTCAAATCAACCCTACGCTAGGGACGTCCTTAAGTAATTCAATAACTCGCCGCCTTTCGCGGGGTACCTGCTAGGGACGTCTTTAAGTAATTCAATAACGCCACGCTTTTTCAGCGGTGGCGTCTGTTATTTTTCAAGGGTATTTTACGGTCTCTAGGCGGAGAAGCTCTGCAGGGCTTCTTCCGGTGAGGGAAAGTGATCGATCTGCTTGTCAAGGCGCAGAAGGTAAAAGGGCCGGCGGATATGGCGCTGCATGCCGGCCAGTTTGGCATCGCCCCCCAGGGAGCGGCAGGTGGTCACTACCGTGTAGATGGTGGTCAGGCCCCGGCTGTCGATGTAGCGGACGTTGTGAAGATCGATGATGAGGCGTTTGGCCCGACGTCGGCGGCCGAACTCGATGAGTTCGTGCAAGGCGGCGGGGTTGCTCGCGACCAAGTAGCCGGAGAGGCGGATGATGACGACGCCTTCTCGAATCTCTTCGTTTACCAGCATGGCAGTTGCGCTGCTTTCCAGTGCCTTTCCACCAGAGAGAGGAGCAGATTGGCACTCTTTAAATGCCTTACAAGGTTTTGTCAACATCGATTTGCCGTCCTGACTGTGGTTTATGCAAGAAAGAGGCCAGGCCCCTTTTAATTTTTATTTCAAATATTTTCTTGTAGTTAAGAGAATACGACCTGAAATCAAACGATCCGCCTATGTAAATCTTTACCACAATTTAACGATTTTTTTTCTTAAATTTACAACAAAATGCCGTTATTGGTAAAATTTTCTCCCAGCCGGTATTCGTTTCAGGTCTGCGAGAGCCCTTCGGTCTCCACGAAATCCAGAAACCGCAGCACGGCTTTTTCCGGTGTCGCAAAGCGTTCCAGCAGCTGGCCGGCATTGTACGGCCGCACTTCCTCCCGCATGAATTTCTCCAGCCACCTCTCCTTGCCGTCGGCCCCGGGGGCGTTTTCCATCCGCTGAAGAAAGCATCTTAAGCTGGCCTCGATGATAATCGGCAGCCCTTCGTCCATATCATCCGATCTGTTCATGGATTATCCTCCTGCAGGAAATGACCGCCGCCCTGGCCAGTTGCAGGGTGCGGGCATCCAGGGTCACATCTCCCCATCCGAGTCTTTCCAGTTGACGGTTGAGTTGTCCCAGCGATGCGCCGGGATTATCCAGCAGACAGCTCTTCAGGCTCCAGAAAAATCCGGGTATCCTGCCGGCGTGAAGCCCCCTGTGTCTCAACTGCGTGATGAGCAAAACCTCCGACACGTTCAAACAGCACTCCGCCCCTTCCGGCGCTGTGGGCATGATCTGCCTCCCTTTTTGCGGGTAACACCATCGCTGCGGCTCTGTCAGCAAGTGCAGCATAAAGCATGCCATGGGCTTGAAAAAGGTACTTACCTATTTATATCAAAAGGTTGCATGTTTTATGAAAGTAAGGGGGAGCCGAAGATGTGAAGTATGGGGAAGGGTATTGGGAAAAATTTTTCAGTGTCGGGGAGCAGCGGGCGGATCCTCATCCCCGGGTACAGGGTCGTATCCACTGGTTCCCCAGGGGTGGCAGCGCAGGACCCTTCTGGCCGCCAGCCATCCGCCCCTGAAGACGCCAAACCGCGCCACCGCCTCGGCGGCATACTGTGAGCAGGTGGGAATATGCCGGCAGTGGGCACCGGTCAGCGGGGAAACCAGCAGCTGGTAGCCCCGTATGAGGATGAGCACGGCGGCGGCCGGCAGGGTTTTGAGTGTGATTTTCTGCATGGTGCAGGATTGCGAAGGCACAAAGGCACAAAGGCACAAAGGCACAAAGGCACAAAGGCACAAAGGCAC
>CAYUAQ010000169.1:0-6927 GCA_964442705.1 uncultured Desulfobacteraceae bacterium | reverse complement strand
AATATTAGCTTATCATCTTTTCCGGAGGAAAGATGAGGCCGGCACTAAAGCACCGTTGCGCCAAGATGGTTGGCGTTTCTTCGATCACATGTAAAGTGCATTGGCGCTTTCAGGCAGACCCGTCCCGAAAGGTCTCGACGATACGGTAGTAGGAGTCGCGCCGTGCCGGGATGAACCCGGCCCGCCGGATGATGGTCTTCACGTCCGCCACGGTGGCGCTGCGATCGTGTCCGGCCTCCAGCAGCACGTTTTCCTCCATGAGCACGCCGCCGAAGTCGTCGGCCCCGGCCAGCAGGCCCAGCTGGCCGGCGGGGATGCTCTCGCTGAACCAGGAAGATTGGATGTGGTCGAAGTTGTCCAGCACCAGCCGGGCCAGGGCGACGATGCGCACGTAGCGCGCCGGGTGGGCGCCGTGCCGGACTTCGCGGCCCAGGAGCGACCCCTCGGGCTTGAAGGACCAGGCGATGAAGCTGGTGAAGCCCCCGGTGCGGTCCTGCAGGTGTCGCAGGGCCAGCAGATGATCGACGATGTCCGCATCGGTTTCCACGTGCCCGAACATCATGGTGGCAGTGGTGCGGAACCCGATCCCGTGAGCGGTCTCGCAGACTTCCAGCCACTGGTCGGTGGTGGCCTTGTGCGGGGCGATTTTGCGCCGCACCCGCTCGGTGAGAATCTCGGCCCCCCCGCCGGGGATGGTGTCGATGCCTTCGGCGAAGACGGTCTCCAGGATCTCCCGCACCGGCCGCTTTTCCGTCTGGGCCATGAAGGCATACTCGGCCGGGCTGAAGGGGTGGATGTGAATGTCCGGACAGACCGCCCGGATGGCGCGGATGTAGGCCAGCCAGTCGGAAAGGCGGATCTTGGGGTTGTGCCCGCCCTGGAGCAGGACCGTGGTGGCGCCGCGCGCGGCGGCCGCTGCCACCCGCTGGGCCACCTGATCCGGCGTCAGGGTGTAGGCATCGGCATCCGTGGGCTTGCGGCAGAAGGCGCAGAACCTGCAGCCGGTGACGCAGATGTTGGTGTAGTTGGGGTTGGTGTCGCAGACGAAGGTGACCGTGTCCCGGGGCCAGCGCCGCAGGCGGGCAGTGTGGGCCCGGTCCATGAGTTCTCCCAGGGGCATGCGGCGCAGCATATGCAAAGCCGTGTCGCGGTCGTAGCGTTGATCGGCGGCAGCGGGGGGTTCCGGATTCATCGCTCATGTCTCGCTTGCGGGGTTGAAAAGGGGCCGGCGGGCGTGCGTTGCAAGCCCGGCCTGGAACCGTTCCTGGCCCGCCAGGTCGTCGTCGTCCAGGTGCCGGCGGATGACCCTGAAATATTCCGTGATCACTGGCGTGTCGACCCCCAGATGGGCGGCGGCGTCCGGCGTGCAGGCCGCCACCAGTTCGGCTTCGCGCCGGCCGAAAAGCTCCAGCCAGTCGCTTAGTGCCTGCCTGGCTGCGGCCGGCGCGTCGCGCCGGATCACCCAGCGGGCGAAGACAAAAGGAAGCGCCTGCAGCGCAAACCATTCGCTGGCCAGGTCGGTGACGAAGGTGCGGCCCGGTCCGCACGCGTAAAGCGGTCCGTCGACCGCTGGCCGGCAGTCTTTGAGCACCCTTTTGAGGGCCGCGTCGCCGATGACGAGCTCGGCGCTGGCCCTTGCCGGGTCGGGCGTGGCCAGGGGCAGGCGGTCGAAGCCGTGGCGCAGGCCCAGCAGGAGGTACAGCAGGCGCACACTGGACTCGGACTCCCCGGTGAGCCACACCGTGGCCGGCGCGTACATTTGGGCAAAGGGCCGGTCCGAGAACAGCAGCACGCTCATGGAGCGCTCCCGGGCGGCGATTCCGTATGGGCCCAGGGGCTCCACCACCCCCTCCAGAGCGGCCAGCCCGCCCACGGGCACGGCCGCGGCCAGCACCCGGCCGGTTTTCAGCGCCGTCACGCTCTCGCTGGGCACGCAGCGCACGAAACGGCTCCCCGCCGGCGGACCCAGCTGCCGGTAGGGCGCCATGTTGGTGTAGGGGATCATGGCAACGGGCCAGGGCATGTCAGACCTCTTCACCGGAATCGCCGACGGGCGCCGGGCTGCAGGGGGCAAAGCGGCCGTCGCGCTCCACCGGCACGAAACCGGCGCTGCGGATGGTCTCGGTCATGCGCTCGCGGGCCAGCCCCACCGGCGTAATGGCGCCGGCCAGGTGCGCGATCTTCTCCTCGGAAATGGTGCCGTCCATGTCGTCGGCGCCCCACCACAGCCCGGCGGCGGCGGTTTCCAGGCCGATCATGGGCCAGTAGGCCTTGAGATGCGGTACGTTGTCCAGTATCAGGCGCGATGCGGCCAGCACGGTGAGACTCTCCAGGGGCGTGGGTCCCTCGTCGACGAATCGGCCGGCCCCGGGCTGGAAGGCCAGGGGGATGAAGCAGGCGAAGCCGCCGGACTGGTCTTGGGCCCCTCGCAGGATCAGCAGGTGTTCGATGCGCTCGGCCCAGGTGTCGCCGAAACCGAAGAGCATGGTGGCGTTGGTGGGAATCCCCAGCCGATGGGCCAGCTGGTGGATGCGGATCCAGTCCCTGGGTCCGATCTTGTTTTTCCAGTGCCGCCGCCAGAGGCGTTCGGAAAAGATCTCGGCACCGCCGCCGGGCATGGCGTCCATGCCGGCCTCTTTGAGCTCCGTGAGCACCTGCTCTGCGCTGATTTTTTCGCTGCGTGCGAAGAAGTCGATTTCAACGGCCGTGTAGCACTTGAGGTGGATGTGCGGGTAGCGGCGGCGCAGCTCGCGCACCAGCGCCAGGTTGCGCCGGTAGGGCCACACCGTGTTCAGGCCGCCCACGATGTGCACCTCGGTGGGCGACAGGCGCGCCACCTTGTCGAAAATCTCGTTTTCCTCCAGAACGTAGGCGTGGGCCGCCTTGGGCGTGGCCGCGTAGTTGCAGAAGGTGCAGCCCATGGCGCAGATATTGGCCGGGTTGACCTGCAGGTTGAAGACGTAGGTGGCCGCTAGGCCGAATCTTGTGTGGCGGTTGGCAAAGGCGGCCCGGCCCAGCCGGTGCAGCCGCTGCGGGCTGATCTCGTCGACCAGGGCGAAGGCCTCTTCGCGGCCGAGCCGCTGGCCGGCGGCGCCCTTTGCCAGGGCCCTCTCGAACCGTTTCTCGCGTGTCGTCATAGGCCGTATTCCTTCCAGCGGACCGCGACCCGTTTTTCCACCTGGGGGTCGAAGGTCACCGGATGGGGGTATCCTTTTTTCCAGCGGGCGTCAATGAGAATCGGCAGCTTCAGGCGTACCCGGTTGCCGGAAAGCGAGCGCCGCGCCGGGTGCAGGTCGGCCAAGGGGTCGAAGCGCGTAAACCAGCCCCACAGCAGCAGGGTGTCGTCGTCCAGGGGCACGTCCGGTGAGAGCAGCACCTGGAAGAGGTACCGCGAGGTCACGGGATGTTCGGCCAGAGCTCGGCGCAGGGCGGTGATGGGTCTGCGGTCGTTTTTGAGGCGCACCATGAGAAAAGACGGTCCAACCTCCAGGAATTTATCAATATTTGCGTGAACATCTTCCGGTGCCGGCGGGGGCGGAGGCGGCGCCTGGCGCAGTTCGGGGCCGTCGCCGGCGGCCAGCAGGATGAGGCGGCTGCCGGTGTTCATGGCCGGGCCGGTGAAGTCCAGGGTGTCCTGGGCGGTGGGCGACAGGATGTGAATCCCCTCGTCGGCATCCAGACGGCGCCACAGGGCCCGGCTGACGGCCGTGAAATCGGCCACGTCGACCCCGTGGTTCACGGTGATCATCACCTTGGTCAGCGACACTTGGCCTTCGCCCAGCATGCCCAGCGTGTGCTTCATGGCCTCGCGCGGGTAACGCTCCTTTACCGACATGATCGCCAGGGCGTGAAACCCGGTTTCCGGGTAGGCCCGGATGGCGGTGACCGCCGGGCGCACGATCTTCAGCAGCGGCTGGGTCATGTCCTGCAGGGCCTCGCCGATGTAGAAGTCCTCCTGCACGGGTTTTCCCACCACCGTGGCTGGGTAAATGGCATCCTGGCGGGCCAGCACGCGGTCGACGCGGAAGACCGGATAGTCGGCGGCAGCGGAGTAGTGGCCGAAGTGATCCCCAAAGGGACCTTCGCGGCGCGTGTCGCCGGGCCGCACCGATCCCTCCAGGACGAATTCGGCCAGCGCCGGGATGCGGTGGCCGGTCTCCTGCCGGCGGATGACGTCCAGCGGCATGCCCATCATCAGGGCGGCCAGCAGGCGCTCGTCCATGCCCTCGGGCAGCGGCGCCACCGCGGCCATGACCAGGGCCGGCGGGCCGCCCAGGGCCACGCTGACGGGTAGCGGTCGGTCCAGGGCGGCGGCCTTGGCAAAGTGAAAACCGCCGCCTTTTTCGATCTGCCAGTGCATGCCAGTGGAGGTGTTGTCGAAGCGCTGCAGGCGGTAGATGGCTAGGTTGCCGCGGTCGTCGGAGGGGTCGGTGGTATGCACCAGGGGCAGGGTGAAAAAGGGCCCGCCGTCGCCGGGCCAGCAGGTCAGCACCGGCAGGCGCGCAAGGTCCGGCGGCCGGGTTACGGTCTCCATCACGGGACCCGTTTGGACGTTGCGCAGGCGCGCCCTGGACAGGTGCAGCAGGTCGCGCCGTGCCCGCCAAAGGGACGGCAGGCGGGGTGGCGTGAGTTCCTCGAAAATCCGCAGCAGGCGGTTCCCCACTTCAGCCGGCGGGCCGCCGAACACCATGTCCACCCGCTGCCGCGTGCCAAACAGGTTGGTCACCAGGCGGTAGGGCGATCCCTTGACGCGTTCAAAGAGCAGCGCCGGCCCTTTCTGGGCCAGCACGCGGTGCTGGATGACGGTGATCTCCTGGTCAGGGTCCACCGGCACACGGATGCGTGCCAGCTGACCCCGGGCTTCCAGGTGCTTCAGAAAGGCACGCAGGTCACGGAAAGGCATGAGGGCTCCTTGGTTCACTTACCCCGCCACGCTTCCCAGCATGGGCACCAGGGCGGCGGTGATGCCGGCGATGGTGGAGATGGGGAAAAAGCGCATGGCAATGGGCACCTTGGGCCAGTACATCAGTGCCATGGTGCCCACAGATATGGCCAGGGCCAGCCAGGCGCCGGCACCGGCATCGGTCAGCAGGGCCACCGCCAGGATGCACAGGGCCGCACCGCCGTGCAGGGCGGCGGCCGCGCGCAGGGCCTTGGGCTGGCCCAGGGCAGCCGGCAGGCTGAAGATGCGGTTGCGCCGGTCGCTGTCGATGTCCAGCAGGGCGTAGACGATGTCCGACGCGCTGAGCCATAAAAAGACGAACAGGGCGAATAGCAGCACCGCCGCCGAAAAATCCAGATTCCCCGAGGCGGCCACGAAGGCGCACAGGGGGGCGATGGCCAGGCACAGCCCGATGCCGAAGTGGCACAGGGGTGTGAAGCGCTTGAGCAGCGAGTAACCCAGCAGCGGGATCAAGGGCAGAGGCGAGAGCACCAGGCACCAGCCCCCCAGCAGGGCGCAGGCCCACAGGTAGACCACCAGCCCGCTGAAGGCCACCGCCAGGGCCTGGGCGACGCTCATGGCACCGGACGGCAGCTCGCGGCCGGCGGTGCGCGGGTTGAGTGCATCGATGCGCCGGTCGAAGATACGGTTGAAGGACATGCCGAAGACGCGGGCCCCGGTGGCGGCGATGACGATCAGCAACATGATCCCGACACCGGGGAAGCGGCCGCCGGCCCCCAGCCAGGCCCCGGCAAAGAGCAGCGGCAGGCTGAAGGCCGTGTGCTCGATCTTGGTGAAGCGCAGGATTTTTTTCCAGGTGGGCTCCGGGGCCTCTTCGGCTCCGGCGCGCGTCAGCTCGTCGGCGCGCGCCAGCAGTTCCTGCCGCAGCAGTTGCGCCACTTTTTGGGAAACCGTTTCGATGTTGCGGTGCAGGGTCTCGCGGTCCGTGTCCCCGGCCGTGTCGGTGATGCCCTTGAAGATGGTGCAGGGTACGCCGTAACGGGCACACACCCGGGCCACCACGGCCCCCTCCATGTCCACCAGGTCGCCCCTGACGGCCAGCGCCTTTCTTCGCTCGTCGTCGAACACCGGGCGCTGGCAGGTCACCAGCGAGGCCGTCGGCAGCTGCGTCCACCAGCGGTCGTCGCAGGGCACGGGCTGCTCGGCCATGCCGAAGCGTCCCGGGTGCTCTTCGACGGCGTGGTCCACGCGCAGCACGGCGCCGGGACGTAGGCCGTCGCGGTCGGCCAGGGCGCCGCAGATGCCGGTGTGCACGATGCGGTCGCAGCCGTGGTTATCTACCAGGCGCTGGGCGGCCAGGGCCGCGGCCACCTTGCCCATGCCGCCGACCGCCACGAGGATCTCGATTTCGCCGGGCGTCAGGCGGCAGCGGTAAAGCGCCATGACAGGGTCGTCCAGGGGGGTTACGGCCAGCCCGGACAGGAACGGGGCCGCCTCGGTGTCGGTGGCAAAGAGGATGGCGATCATGAAATGATCCCCGCCTGCCGGGCCCGCTGCGCCAGCGTGTCCACGGCCTGCCTGCCCTTCACGCCCAGCTCCAGGCTGAATTCGTTGACGAAGGTTTCCACGTGGCGGCGCAGCACGTCGCCGGCCATCTCCTGGGCGTGGGCGCGCATGTACGGCATGGCTTCATCGGGGCGCTCGGCGGCGTAGCGGATGCTCTCTCGGATGAGCGTCTCCACACGGCCGGCCAGGCCGTCGGGCAGGCTGCGGCGGGCCGCGATGCAGCCCAGGGGGATGGGCAGGCCGGTCTCGGCCTCCCACCAGGCGCCCAGGTCGACGATCTCGGTGAAGCCGGCCTGCCGGAAGGTGAAGCGGTTTTCATGGATGATGACGCCGGCATCGGCCCCGCCCGACGTCAGTGTGTCGAAGATGCGGTCGTAGGTGGTGAACAGGCGGTTTCGGGCTGCGGGCGCCCACAGCCGGAAGAGCAGATGGGCCGTGGTCCAGCGGCCGGGAAAGAC
>CAYUAQ010000168.1:0-7033 GCA_964442705.1 uncultured Desulfobacteraceae bacterium | reverse complement strand
AGACCATAGAGACTTCCGTGCATGTTGGAAATCCTATCTTGAAGCTGACCGTGAGGGTATGATCCCCGTTCGGCTCGGCGAAAGTAAAGGTTTTTACAGCCCCGAGGGATACGTCGTCTACTTGAACATCATCGATCCGGTAGAATCGTGATGGGGTGATGGTGAAGGTCTGGCTGGCGCCGCCATCAACGGTAATGCTGCCGGAAGGACTGATGGTACCGCTGGATCCGGCGGTGGCGGTAATGGTGTGGGTGCTGGGCGCATTCTGTTCGAAGGTGGCCGAGATGGAGTGGTTGGCGGTGACGTTGTTAAAGGTGTAGGTGGTTACCGCGCCCACGGAAGCTCCGTCGACGATTACGTCAACAGTATGGTAGCCGTCATTCGGTGTGATGCTAAAGGATTGGTTTGTGCCGGCATCCACTGTAACACTGCCCGACGGACTGATGGAGCCGTTGGTGCCCGCGGTAGCCGTAATGGTGTAGGTGCTGGGCGCATTCTGTTCGAAGGTAGCCGAGATGGAGTGGTTGGCGGTGACATTGCTGAAGGTGTAAGTGGTTACCGCACCCACGGAGGTTCCATTGACCTTGACGTCGGCGACATGGTAATTGGCCGCCGGTGTGATGGTGAAGGATCTGCTGTCGCCGTGGTTCACGGTGACGCTGCCCGAGGGGCTGATGGCGCCGTTGTCTCCGGCCGCTGCGCTGATGGTGTGGGTGTTGATGGCGAAAGTTGCCGAGATGGAGTGATTGGCGGTGACATTGCTGAAGGTGTAGGTGGTAACCGCGCCCACGGAGGTTCCATCAACCGTGACGTCGGCGACATGGTAATTGGCCGCCGGTGTGATGGTGAAGGTCTGGCTGCTATTCTGGTTTACGGTGATGGTGCCTGATGGACTGATGGAGCCGTTGTCCCCTGCCGAGGCGGTCAGGGTATAGGTGACGGCAGCCCCAGGGACCGTGTAGGAAATCTCTTCCGAATAGGCGCTTTCATCCGTGTCACTATAGGCTGTGACGGCAAAATAGTAGGTCGTCCCCTCGGTTAGACCGGTGACCGTGTAGGTGGTCTGATTACCGGCGTCTTTTGTTTGCGTGTAGTCGCCGGAAGTGGTGCCGTAGTGAACCTTGTAGCCCTTCAGCTCAGGTTCGGTGTTGGGATCCCAGGCCAGTTTGACGTCGGTGGCCTGCGCAGCGGCAAAGGTGGCCGAGATGGAGTGGTTGGCAGTGACGTTGCTGAATGTGTATGTGGTAACGGCTCCTACGGAAGCGCCATCGACTTTGACATCGGCGACGTGGTAGTTGGCCGCCGGCGTGATGGTGAAGGTCTGGCTGCTATTCTGGTTTACGGTGATGGTGCCTGATGGACTGATGGAGCCGTTGTCCCCTGCCGAGGCGGTCAGGGTATAGGTGACGGCAGCCCCAGGGACCGTGTAGGAAATCTCTTCCGAATAGGCGCTTTCATCCGTGTCACTATAGGCTGTGACGGCAAAATAGTAGGTCGTCCCCTCGGTTAGACCGGTGACCGTGTAGGTGGTCTGATTACCGGCGTCTTTTGTTTGCGTGTAGTCGCCGGAAGTGGTGCCGTAGTGAACCTTGTAGCCCTTCAGCTCAGGTTCGGTGTTGGGATCCCAGGCCAGTTTGACGTCGGTGGCCTGCGCAGCGGCAAAGGTGGCCGAGATGGAGTGGTTGGCAGTGACGTTGCTGAATGTGTATGTGGTAACGGCTCCTACGGAAGCGCCATCGACTTTGACATCGGCGACGTGGTAGTTGGCCGCCGGCGTGATGGTGAAGGTCTGGCTGCTATTCTGGTTTACGGTGACGGTTCCGGACGGGCTGATAGAGCCGTTGTCCCCTGCCGAGGCGGTCAGGGTATAGGTGACAACAGGTACTGGGACCGTGTAGGAAATCTCTTCCGAGTAGGCGCTTTCATCCGTGTCACTATAGGCCGTGACGGCAAAGTAGTAGGTAGTTCCTTCGTTCAGGCCGGTGATGGTATAAGTTTCCTGGTTGCCGGCATCTTCTGTTTGCGTGTAGTTGCCGGAAGTTTCGCTATAGTGAACCTTGTAGCCTTTCAGCTCGGGTTCTGTGTTGGGGTCCCACGCCAGCTTGACATCAGCGGCCAGTGCCACGGCGTGGGAGATTAAAAAGAGTATCAAGAACAAGAAGAGGGTAAGTTTTTTGTACATGGAATTGCTCCCTGATATATGGTTTGGTGAACCGATCAATAGCAGTGCAAAAAAAAGGCCAGAAAGGATATTAATTAACGGCGCTTAGAGGGTATGTGGATTCAGGGGCACAATGGATATGGAGTGCCTCATTTCAGATAGACAGTAGTTACGAAATTGTAGTCAGTGATACTAAAAAGAGCGCAGTTTCCGTTCTTGAAAAGGTTTAAAATAATAGACCTTTTGGGGGGAGCGTGATAGCTGACAAAAGATGTGAGAAGTGAGGGAGAGAGTGTTCAAACAGGGTAAAAGATGCTGCTGCGCAACACGGTTGGTCGACACGCAATCCATTTGGCGGTCACCGGCGGCGGTGAGGCAGTTATTGAATTACTTAAGGACGTCCCCATGAGGTGGTTGTTTGGGCGGGTGCGGGGGGTGCGGGGCTGGGTGGCGGTGTCGGCCGGGGCAGGATTTGCCAGCGGCGCGCTGCTGATCTGGCAGGCACGGCTGCTGGCGCGGGTGGTGCACGGGGCCATGATCGGCCACCAGGGCATCGCGGTGCTGCGCCCGCTTTTTGGGACGATGGCGGCCATTGTACTCGCGCGGGCGGTGCTGGCCTGGGGGCGCGAGGCGGCCGGGTTCCGGGCCGGGGCCGGGGTGCGGCAGGCCGTGCGCCGGGAAGTCATGGAGCGCATCGTGGCACTGGGGCCGGCCTGGACCGCGCGGCAGCGCACCGGGGCGCTGGCCAGCACGGCCATGGAGCAGGTGGAGGGCCTGCACGATTTTTTCGCTCACTACCTGCCCCAGCTGGCGCTGGCGGTGATGATCCCTGTCGCCATCCTGGCGTTCGTGTTCCCGCTCAGCTGGGCGGCCGGCGGACTGCTGCTGGCAACGGCTCCCATGATCCCGCTGTTCATGATCCTGATCGGCATGGGCGCGGAATCCATCAGCCAGAAGAACTTCCAGGCCCTGTCGCGGCTCAGTGCGCATTTCCTGGACGTGCTGCGGGGCCTGCCGACTTTAAGGCTGTTTGACCGCAGCCGGGCGGAGCGGGCGGCGGTGGCCGAGACCTCGGCGCGCTACCGCCGGCGCACCATGCAGGTGCTGCGGGTGGCGTTCCTGTCCTCGGCCGTGCTGGAGTTTTTCGCCTCCATCTCCATCGCCCTGGTGGCGGTGTACCTGGGCATGAGCTACCTGGGATATTTTCATTTCGGCACCTACGGGCGGCCGCTGGATTTCTTCAGCGGCTTTTTCATTCTGCTGCTGGCGCCGGACTTTTACTTTCCCCTGCGCGAGCTGGGCACCCATTACCACGCGCGCGCCGAGGCCGCCGGTGCGGCCGAAGAGATCTTAAAAGTGCTGCGGCAGCCGCTGCCGGAGCGGCCGGCGGTGTCGGCGCAGCCGGTGCCGGCACCCGGCCTGATCCGGCTGGAGGAAGTGTTTCTGTCTTACGAAGACGGCCGGCGGCCGGCGCTGCAGGGCGTGAGCCTGGAAATCCGGGCCGGCGAGCAGGTGGCCCTGGTGGGGGCCAGCGGTGCCGGCAAGACTTCCATTTTAAACCTGCTGCTGGGCTTCGAGCAGGCGCAGCAGGGCAGGGTGCTGGTGGACGGCGCGCCGCTGGAGGCGCTGGACCCCACGCAGTGGCGGCGGCACCTGGCCTGGATCGGGCAGAACGCGGCCCTGTTTCACGGCACGCTGCGGGACAACATCCGCCTGGCACGGCCCGACGCCGGTGAGAGCGAGGTGGACCGTGCGGCGGCGGCCGCCCGGGTGCTGGCCTTCAGCCAGGGGCTGGAGCAGGGACTGGATGCCGGCATCGGCGAAGGCGGGGCCGGCTTTTCCCGGGGCCAGGCCCAGCGGGTGGCGCTGGCGCGGGCTTTTTTAAAAGATGCGCCCGTGCTGCTGCTGGACGAACCCACCGCCGGCCTGGACAGCGCCAACGAACGGCTGGTCTCGGAGGGCATCGAGAAGCTGTGCCGTGGCAAGACCCTGCTCATGGCCACCCACCGCCTGTCGCACCTCCGGCGCATGGACCGCATCGTGGTGATGCAGGCCGGGCGCATCGTGCAGCAGGGGAGCTACGCCGCCCTGTCGTCGGCCCCGGGGGCTTTTCTGAACCTGCTGCGGCGCGGTCTGCAGGAGGGCGGCCGCCATGGCTGAACCCCGGCGCACATGGCGGCCTTTCGTGCGGCTGTTCGCACGGTACTGGCGATGGATGCTGCTGGGGATGCTGCTGGGGCTGCTCAGCCTGGTGAGCGCGGTGGGGCTGCTGGCGCTGGCGGGGTGGTTCCTGTCGGCGGCGGCCCTGGCGGGACTGGTGCCGGCCAGCGCCTACCTGTTCAATGTGTTTTATCCCAGCGTGGGGGTGCGCGTCTTCGCCATCGCCCGCACGCTGGCGCGTTACGCCGAACGCATCGTCAGCCACGACGCCACCTTCCGCATCCTGGAGGGGCTGCGCTGCTGGTTCTACGAGCGGCTGGAACCTCTGGCGCCGGGGGCCCTGGCCGGCTATCGCAGCGGGGATCTGTTGAACCGCGCCGTGGCCGACATCGACGCCCTGGACAACCTGTACCTGCGGGTGCTGTCGCCCAGCGTGGTGGCCGTGGCGCTGGCGGGCCTGCTGACCGCCTTTTTGTGGCGGTTCGACGCCGGCATCGCCCTGTGGGCCCTGGGGTGTCTGCTGGCGGCCGGGTTCGCGGTGCCCTGGGCAGCCGGCCGGGCCGGGGCCGACACCGGAAGGCGCCTGGCGGCGGCGACCTCCGACCTGCGCGTGGGCGTCATCGACACCATCACGGGCCTGGCCGATCTGCTGGTGTGCGGGGCCCAGGACCGCTGGCTGGCCAAGGTGAAAAGAGCCGATGACCGCCAGCTGCAGGCCCAGCGGCGCATGAGTCACCTCCGCGGCGTGTCGGCCGGTGTCACGCTGGGCCTGTCCGGCCTGGCCATGCTGGCGGTGCTGTACCGGGGCGTGGGGCTGGCGCAGGCCGGTTCGCTGGGCGGGCCCGAACTGGCGCTGGTGGTGCTGGCGGCCATGGCGGCCTTCGAAGCCGTGACGCCCCTGGCGGCAGCCTACCAGTACCTGAGCCACACGCGCACGGCCGCCCGCCGGCTGGTGGAGATCGTGGAAACGCCGCCGGCGGTGCGCTTCAGCCAGGAGCAGGCCGGGCTGCCCCGGGGGTTCGACATTCGTTTCGAGGGCGTGTCGTTCCGCTATCCCGGGCGGCGGGAAGCGGTGCTCAAGGAGTTCGATTTTACCGTCGCATCGGGCGAGCACGTGGCCGTGCTGGGGGAGACCGGGTGCGGCAAGTCCACGCTGATCAACCTGCTGGTGCGGTTCTGGGACCCCCAGAAGGGCCGCATCCTGGTGGGGGGGCGCGACCTGCGGTCATTTGCCGAGCGCGACTTGCGGCGCATGCTGTCGGTGGCCCCCCAGCAGGTGCACCTGTTCAACGGCACGCTGCGGGACAACCTGCTGGTGGCGCGGCCCGCGGCGGGGCCTGAAGAAATCACCCAGGCCCTGGCAGCGGCCCAGCTGACCCAATTCGTGGCCCGGCTGCCGCGGGGGCTGGACACCTGGATCGGAGAGTCCGGTCGGCTGCTGTCTGGCGGCGAGGCGCGCCGGCTGGCGGCGGCCCGGCTGGTGCTGCACGACGGGCCCGTGTGGCTGCTGGACGAACCCACCGAGGGGCTGGACCGCGTCACCGAGCGCAGGATGACGCGGGCGCTGCTGGACCGCGCCGCCGGCAAAACCGTGATCTGGATCACCCACCGCCAGGACCAGCTGGCCCACCTGCACCGCACCTTCCGGTGGGGACATCCTTAAGTAATTCAATAACTATGGCGCCAACCTTTCCCCGGTTCCCAATCAAAAGGTTGAAAGGCGGGCGATTGTGGCATATAGGTAAGAGATCGGCGTTACTTTACGGCCACGGCAGCAGACCGGCAAAAAGCGGGAGGCTTTACCCATGTCGCTTCGCAATTCGGTGGTAGGTGCGGGTTTTTACCGGCTTCTGGAGAAGGTCCTTCCCTGGATGCGGCGTCATGTGAAGTCTCCCAATCAGCTGACGCTGCTGGGCGTCGCCATCGCCGCCACGGTGCCCTTCGGGTTTTACTTCAGTCCGCTGGCCGGCATGATCCTGATGGTGCTTTCAGGCCTGGCGGACGTGGCCGACGGTTCCCTGGCAAGAAGCTGCGGCTCCCAGAGCGACTTTGGCGCTTTTTTCGATTCCACCCTGGACCGCTTTTCGGATTTTTTCTACCTGATGGGCTTCTGGGTCCTCTTCTGGCCGCGGGGAGAGGCCATCTCCTCGGGCGTCCTAGTGGCCGCGGCTTTCCTGTTCACCGTGCTCATCAGCTACACCAAGGCCCGCGCCGAGGGGCTCGGCCGGACGTGCAACGTGGGGCTCATGGAGCGCGGCTTCCGCGTACTCTACCTCATCGTGTGGGCCCTGCTGCTGGCCATCGTTCCGGCGGCCAACGGTGACGTGCTGTGGGTCGGCCTTGTACTTTTCTGCCTGCTCACCATGGTCACGGTGATCCAGCGCATCGTGCACGTGCACGCCCAGTTGATGAAGTAATCCCGCACCATCCGGACACGGAAAGCGATGTACTGATCACGGCGGAGGGGGCCGGCTGATTGACATGCTGTTGGCCTGTCCTGTCTGGCGTATTAGTACCCTACTCCGGTAAAGATATCACAAAAAACAAGAAAATTTATCAGCCGATGTGCAACGATATAAAATAGTTGAAAGTTGTTAGTTGAAAGTTGACAGCGAAGGAGGGGTTTCAATTTTTAAAAAAGACAGTCCTCCTTCAACTAGTCGAAGACCAAGCGCACATTGCGGGCGAGTTCTCGCATTTTTTGCGCGACGT
>CAYUAQ010000167.1:0-7194 GCA_964442705.1 uncultured Desulfobacteraceae bacterium | reverse complement strand
GACGAAAACAGCTGTTTCCTTGACAAACCGCAGCGGGTTCAATAAAGATATTTTGTTTCAGGGGTGGGTTTCGAGCGTGTTTTCAGACAGGCTGCCACTGCCAGGGGGATTTCGCCGGCGCCAATGTGTTTCAACTGTGCCACCATGTCGCGTGCAGCGTTGCGGGATGCCGTTTCCCGGGCCGTGCGCTATCCACATTCGGACATCAGCCGGGGAAAGCTTGTCATCTCCCGGGAGGCTTTCCAGGACGATGACCGTGAGACCAACATGGTCATCAGCCCGTACAGCATTATGGACTGCACGGGCTCGATTTTCATCGGACCGTGGTGCAACATCGGGCCCCGCACGCGGATCTACACCCATGATCACATCCACGCGGGCCGGGAGCCCCTCAGCCGGGTTCAGGAGCAGTACGGTATTTTGTTCCAGGACAAGCTCATCGGCAGGGACGTCTGGATCCACGATGGATCGCTGGTGCTCTATCAGGTGACCCGTATTCCCGATGGCGTGGTTTTAGGGGGAGGATCGGTACTGACCCGCAACCCGGGCCCCTATGAAATCTGGGCCGGCAATCCGGCCCGCAAAATCGGGGAGCGGACCGACGTCGACTCCCGGGCCCTGCGGGACCTGGCGTGCGGCGGTCGATATTTTCTCGATGCGGCGCTGCTGAAAGGGGTTGCCACAGAGAAGGGGCAGGGGGAAAATGGCGCGCCGTCCGACATATAACATCCTCATGTACTCCCACGACACATACGGTCTGGGACACATCCGGCGGACCATGGCCATCGCCTCCAACCTGCATGGGCCGGACGTCAATATCCTCATCCTGACGGGTTCCCCCATCGCCGGCCGGTTTTCGTTTCCCGAGCAGGTGGATTTCGTGCGCATCCCGGGCATGATCAAGAAAACCAACGACGAGTACCGCCCGCTTTCCATCCGCATCAACCCCAAGCAGGCCCTGGACATCCGCAAGAACATCATCACGGCTACGGCCAAGGCCTTTCGCCCGCATCTGTTTATCGTGGACAAGGAGCCCCTGGGACTGAAAAAAGAGGTCCTGCCGACCCTGCAGTGGCTCAAACGCAGCCTGCCGGAGAGCCGCACCATTCTGGGGTTGCGCGATATCATGGACGACGGCCCGGTAGTGCGCCGCGACTGGCGCGAGAAGGGCGTTTACCGCATTTTAGACGAGCTGTACTCGGAAATATGGGTGTACGGGCAGCGGGACATCTACGATCCCATCCGGGAGTACGCCATTCCCGATGCGGTGAGTCGCAAGATGTTCTTCACCGGCTACATCCCCCGGCGCACCCCGGGCCACGAAGCCGTGAAGCGCACCCGGCGCGAGCACATGTCCAACGGCAACGGCAAGCTGGTGGTGGTCACCACCGGCGGGGGCGGTGACGGTTACCCCGTCATGGACGCCTACCTGTCCATGCTGGAAAAGAAACCCATGGCCGTCAAAAGCGTGCTGGTGACCGGGCCCTTCATGCCCAAGGAGCAGCGCCGCAACATCTTCCGCCGCGCCCGGCGGCTGGGGGTGCGTACCTACCATTTCTACCGCCAGATGGAAAAACTGCTGGCCGCCGCCAACCTGGTCATCAGCATGGGAGGCTACAACACCATCTGCGAAATTCTCAGCCAGAAGACCGTTTCGCTGGTAATCCCGCGGGAGGCGCCGCGCAAGGAGCAGCTCCTGAGGGCCCGTGCCATGGCCGATCGCCACCTGGTCGATTACCTTCCCTGGGCGCAGCTCGCACCGGAAAGCCTGCGCCCTAAAGTGCGGTCCCTGCTGGACACGCCCGAGCAATGTCTCAAGGCGGTGTGTGCTTTCCGGCTGACCGGCATCGATGTCATGTGTCAGCGCCTCATGGGCTTCAGGGACCTGGTATGCTGAACCCCGGGCGCCCTCCCGTGCTGGGCATGATCCTCAAGGGTTTTCCGCGCATCTCGGAGACTTTCATCTCCAACGAAATCCTGCTGCTGGAAAAACTGGGATTCCGCATCCACATTTTCTCCATGCGCCAGCCGAGGGAAAATTTCGCCCACCGCAGCGTGGCGCAGATCAGGGCACCGGTGGACTATCTGCCCGAAAAGATCCTGCCGCACCTGCCAGTGCTGCTGAAGACCAACCTGCTGCTGGCGGCCAGCATTCCGGGCACTTACCGCAGCGCCGTGCGCAGGGCCTGGGGCCGTTTCCAGCGCACCCGCAAATCGGCGACCCTCAAGCACCTGCTGCAGGCCGGCTACCTGGTGCAGCGCCTGCTGCCCCAACGGGGGGTCGTGCATCTGCACGCCCACTTTGCCCATTCGCCGACCTCGGTGGCGCTTTTTTCCGGTCTGTTGAGCGGCCTGCCCTTCAGCTTCACCGCCCATGCCAAGGACATCTACACCTCGGACCCCCGGCAGCTGCGGGAAAAGATAGCCCTGGCGCGTTTCGTGGTCACCTGCACCGGCTACAACCGGGAGTACCTCGAGCGCCTGGCACCCGGGGTTCAAACCCCCATCGACTGCATTTACCACGGCATCGATCCGCGGTTCTTTGCCGCCGCCGGAACCCCCGGCGAAAAAAAAGAGAGCCCGCCAGGGCCGCTGCGGCTGATGACCGTGGCACGCCTGACGGCCAAGAAGGGGTTGCCCACGGTTCTTGAGGCGCTGTGTCGCCTGCGGGATCGGGGGGTCGCTTTCGAGCATGTGCTCATCGGCGACGGTGAGCTGCGCACGGAAATTCTGTCGATGATCCGCAGCTTGGGACTTGCCGACCACATCCGCTGGCTGGGCACCCAGCCCCACGAGGTGGTGATGGGGCACTACCGCCGGGCCGATGCATTCCTGCTGGGCTGCCGCATTGCGTCCAACGGGGACCGCGACGGCATCCCCAACGTGCTGATGGAGGCCATGGCCATGGGGGTGCCGGTGGTGGCTACGCGGATATCGGCCATCCCGGAACTGGTGCAGCACCGCAAGACCGGCATGCTGGTGCCGCCGGAGGACCCCGCGGCCATGGCGCAGGCCGTGCTGGACCTGTTCGGCGACCCGGAACTGAGAGGGAAAATAGTGTCCCGGGCCAGGCAAAGGGTGATTCGCGATTTCGACAACCAGGTGCTCATCCGCCGGCTGGCGGAACATCTCAGCGCGGCCCTCGCGGCGGCGCCTTGACAAGGGCCATGCGCATTCTGTTCTATGCACCGTTCAAGCCCCTGGGGCATCCCAATCCCTCCGGCGACCTGATCATCGGCACGGGCCTGTTCGAGTACCTGCGGCAGCGGGGACACGTGCTGGCGGTGCCCAGCACCCTGCGTACGCGCTGGATTTACTGGAAACCCGCCAGGTGGCCGCAGGTGGCCCGCGACCGGCGCCGGGCCGTGCGCACGGCCCGGCGTTTTGCCGCGGACCTGTGGTTCAGCTACCATCCCTTTTACAAGGCACCGGACGTGCTGGGCCCGGCGGCCTGCCGGCGGGCCCGGCTGCCCTACGTCATTTTCCAGGGCGCCTACGCCACCAAACGGCGGCGGGATGTGCGCACCGTGGCCGGCTTTTACCTGAACCGGCGGTCGCTGCTGGCGGCCGACCACGTGTTCAGCAACCGGCGGGTGGACTTTGAAAATCTGTCCCGCATCGTCCCGCCGGCGCGCCTCACTTACGTGGCGCCCGGCATCGTGTGTCGGGATTTCACCTTCGACGCCCGTGCCCGTGACGAGTTGCGGGTCCGGTGGCAGGCCGGCCGTGATCCCGTGGTGCTGTCGGCCGCCATGTTCCGGCCGGGCGTCAAGACCCGGGGGCTTTCCTGGGTCATCCGTGCCTGCGGCCGCCTGCTGCGCCGCGGCAGGCGCCTCTTGCTGGTGATTGCCGGCGAGGGCCGGCAGCGCGACTACCTCGAACAACTGGCCCGGCAGCACCTGGGCCGGCGGGTGCGGTTCGTGGGCAAAATTCCCCGCGGCCGGATGCACCGTTTTTACAGCGCCGGTGACCTGTTCGCCTTTCCCGGTTTCCGCGAATCCCTGGGCATGGTTTTTCTGGAGGCCCAGGCCTGCGGCCTGCCGGTGGTGGCCTTTGAGACCGGCGGGATCCCCGAGGTAGTCGACAGTGGCGGCACCGGCATCCTGACCCCGCTGGGGGACTTCGACGCTTACACCGAAGCCGTCGACACCCTGCTGGCCGATACCGGGTTGCGCCGGCGCCTGGGGCGGGCCGCCGCGGCCGGCGTGCGCCGCAGACACGACCTGGAGCGCAATTACGAAGTTGTGGAGCGGTGCCTGGCGGATCTCGTTCGGCAGGCACCCCTCCACCGACGCGCATGATAGGCTGCACGAACTTGGGGGGTTGCCCGGTGCCCAACCGTAAAGGGAAAAAGCTGATCCGTGGATGAGAAGAGCGCCTGTACCCGTTTCGGCCTCCTGCGCCACGCCGTCACCTTATGGAACCTTGAAAAGCGCATCCAGGGCCGGCTGAACGCGGAGCTGGCTCCCGAGGGAGAAAACATGGCGCGCCGCTGGGGTGTCCAGCTGAAGACCGGCGGCTGGCAGCGCATTCTGGCCAGCAGCAGCGGACGGGCCCTGCAGACCGCGCGTCTGATCAACCAGTCGCTGGGCCTGCCGCTGCACCAGGACGCACGGCTGCAGGAGCAGGACTGGGGCCGCTGGAGCGGGCTGCGATGGCCGGATCTTGCGGCCAGCCACGGCGACCGGCTCAAGACGCAGGTGGCCGCCGGCTGGAATTTTCAGCCCCCGGGCGGCGAGACACGCACCGCGGTGTGGGAGCGCAGCCGGCAGGCCCTGGTGGACGGCGCCGCCCGCTGGCCGGGGCAGCGCGTTCTGGTGGTCACCCACGAGGGGGTCATCAAGTGCCTGCTCTATCGCCTGGCGGGACGCGCGTTTCTGCCGGCGGAGCCCGCATTGATCAAACCCGGCCACCTTCACCTGGTGGAGGTGCGGGGCGGGCGGCTGGCGATTGTGGCGGTCAATCATCTGGATTTGAGGTGAACATGAAAATTGCGGTGTACTGTCAGTACGTGATGGGGGTCGGGCACCTGTTTCGCATGCTGGAAATCTGCCGGGCCCTCGCACCCCACGACGTGCTGCTGCTCACGGGCGGCCCGCCGGTGGATGCGGCCATACCGGAACACGTGCGCCACCTGTCCATGACGGGCCTGAAGATGGACGCGGATTTTCGCTATCTGCTGCCCATGGAAGAGGGCGCCGACGTAGAGAAGATCAAGATCGAGCGGCAGCAGATGCTGCTCGACACCTTTGCCGCCGAAAAGCCCGATGTGGCTCTTATCGAACTGTACCCCTTCGGCCGCAAGGCCTTTCGGTTCGAACTCGACCCCCTGCTGGAGATGATCCATCAGCCGGGGCCCTTGCGGTGCCGCACGGTGTGCAGCCTGCGCGATATCCTGGTGGAGAAAAAAGACCTCACCGGTTTCGAAAAGCGGGTCATCAAGATCCTGGGAAGATACTTCGACGCCCTGCTGGTCCACGGCGACCCACGGGTGATCCGCCTGGAGGCCACCTTCACGCGGGTGGCCGACATTCCCGTGCCCCTGGTTTACACCGGTTACGTGGCGCCGCCCGTGCCCTCCGGGGCCCGGGAGCGGGTGCGCAGCGCCCTGGGGGTCTCTCCGCAACAGCGCCTGGTGGTGGCCAGCGCCGGCGGCGGCCGCATCGGCAGGCGTTTGCTGGAAACCGTGGTGTCGGCCATGGATCTCATCGACCCGCAACTGAACTGCCGGCTGCACCTCTTCACCGGCCCCTTTATCGATGGGGACACCTATGAGAGGCTCAGTCGGGAGGCCGACGGCAATTTCCGCGTGGAGCGCTTCACCACGGATTTTCTCTCCTACCTGGCCGCTGCCGATCTCTCGGTCAGCATGGGCGGCTACAACACCTGCATGAATATCCTCACCTCCCGGGTGCCGGCCCTGGTGAGGCCTTCGCCGCGGGACCAGGAACAGCGTTTGCGCGTCGAGCGCCTCGCATGCCTGGATGCCATGGTGCAGCTGAACGAAAACGACCTGGATCCCCGCCGCCTGGCCGCCCGAATGGAGGCCCGGCTGCGGCGCTCCCAGCCGCCGGACCTGTCCATCGACATGCAGGGTGCCGCCAACACCGTCCGCTGGCTGGAGAACTGGATGGCCGGCGGGGAAGGCGACTGATATGAGACTCCGTTGCTGTGCACTGTGGCGGGAGGGGCTTCCCGCCGGGGCCGAAAATCGTCTCCGGGAAGTGCTGTCCCGTGTTCCTGAAAATCGAACCCTGCGGGTATTTTTCAGGGCCGACGACATCGGGGAACCCAACAGGGCGTTCGAGGACCTCGTGTCTCTCTTTGCCCGTCATCGGGTTCCCCTGTCACTGGCCGTGGTGCCGGCCTGGCTGACCATGCCCCGCTGGCGGGCCCTGGAAAAAATGGCGGCCGAAGACCCGGCCCTGTGGTGCTGGCACCAGCACGGCTGGCGGCACGTCAACCATGAAAGAAAGGGCAAGCAACAGGAATTCGGCCCGGCTCGCTCGAAAACCGAGCTGGAGACGGATGTGGACTGGGGCCGGCAGTGGCTGCAGACCCTGATGGGCCCCGCCTTCACCCCCATCTTCACCCCTCCCTGGAACCGCTGCAGCGCTGAGACCTTGCAACTTCTCAAATCCAGGGGCTATCTGGCGGTTTCGCGCAGCGCCGGCAGCCTGCCGCCCCCTCCCCGGGGACTTCCCGACATCGCCGTCAACGTGGACCTGCACACCCGCAAAGAGACAGATCCCCGACAGAGCTGGCGGAACCTGCTGCACGAAATGGCCACGGCCGCCGATGGGGGCCTGTGGGGCGTGATGATCCACCATCGGCGCATGAACGCCGCTGCTTTCGAATTCCTGGACATCCTGCTGGCGACCTCGACCAGCGATCCCCGGGTGGAACCGGTGGGGATGCCTGAGCTGGTGTAGTCCGTTGCCAGTGGTTCGTTGTCCGTCGTGGGAGGAGCCTGTATGCCCATGGAGCGAATGCAATACCCACCATCCCCCGGCATACCTCCTCCGCAACCCGAAAGCCCTAAAACCCCGTCACTCCGCAGTTGCACTTTTAGTGCTTATGGCCTATATTACCAATTTTGGTGCCTTACGGTTGCCGTCGTGAAAACAGGAAAATTCAGGGCGGCTGCAGCATGGTTTTCGGCTGACGGTTCTCGGTTAGCTGAATGTCAATTTT
>CAYUAQ010000166.1:0-7250 GCA_964442705.1 uncultured Desulfobacteraceae bacterium | reverse complement strand
GCATCGTCTGCGCTCCGTGAGCCCCGGCGGGGATGCGCAGACCAGCGGCGCTGAAGGGCGAGAACTCGCTGCGCTCAGACAGCTCGCCTTTCCTGACGCGCAGCCGGCCTGCGCATCTATTCCCCGCCGGTTCTCCAACTGCGCACAGCCGAAGCCTGCCCGCCCCTCATGCACAGATGGACCCGTATACCGAAGGGGAAAGCAGCACGCATGCCAACTGCTACTTGCGATTGCCCCGGGTAAATGCTTGCCATTGCTGTCCGGTGAGTATAGAAAAAGAGAACGCCTGTCAAGACGCAAGCGTTCGCCGGCACGCCGGCAGGAGGGATCGCAGCGTGGACACCGGACAATCCGCCCGTCAATGCGCGCACATGGTTTTTGAGGGGTTCGAAGCTTACTGGCAGCAGTGCCAGGCCCTGACCCGTCAGGCCTGCATCTGTTTCGAGGACCGTGACTGGGAGGCCATCCGTGACACCGCCGCCCGCCGCCTGGTACTCTATCGCCAGGTGCTGGTGGGCGTCATGGCGCGAATCCGCCGTCGTTTCGAAACCGAATCACGGGACAAGTGGTTCTGGGCGGCTTCCAAGGCGGCCTACCGGCGGATCATCGAAGGTGTGGATGGGGTGGAAATTGCCGAAACCTTTTTCAATTCCGTCACCCGGCGGGCCCTGGACACGGTGGGCGTGGACCCCCACGTCGAATTTGTGCGGGCACCGGTGAGCGGCGAAGATCTGAATGCCGAATGCCCCAGCCGGCGGGTTTACCGCCGGCGCCCGCTGACCATCGGCCGGTTTGAAGAAATCATCACGGACTACGGGTTTGGTCGCCACTTTGTCGACCTGCGCCGGGATGCGCGCTATGCCGCCGCGCGGGTGGAACAGCACCTGCACATCATGGGACTCTTGCATCGGCTCGAATGCATCGAGATGCTTCCCAGGCCGTTCATCCGGGATAAAGGGGCCTATCTGGTAGGCCGTATGCACTGCGACGACCGCAGGGTGCCGCTGATCCTGGCACTGCTCAACCGCCCCGAGGGGCTGGTCATCGACGCCGCGCTGCTGGAAGAGGACCACGTCAGCATCCTGTTCAGTTACACCCGCTCCAGTTTCTTCGTGGAGACCGACCGTCCGCGGGAGCTGGTGGGATTTCTGGCCGACCTCATTCCCGGTAAACGCGTCTCCGAGCTTTACACCCTGCTGGGGTTTGACAAGCACGGCAAAACCGAGCTGTACCGTGAGATCCTGGGCCACATGGACGGCTGCCGGGCGCCTTTCGACCTGTCCGAGGGCGAGCGCGGCATGGTGATGGTGGTCTTCAACAGCCCCACCGACGACCTGGTCTTCAAGATCATCCGGGACAGCTTCGATTACCCCAAGAGGACCACCCGCCAGAACGTCATGAGCCGCTATGACTACGTTTTCCGCCACGACCGGGCCGGCCGGCTGGTGGATGCCCAGAGCTTCGGGCAGCTCAAGTTCCACCGCCGCTGTTTCGCTCCCGAACTGCTGGAGACGTTGCGCCACCACGCTGCTCAGACCGTGCACATCGAAGAGAGTTATGTCGTGATCCGGCACGCCTACGTGGAGCGGCGCGTCATCCCCCTGGATGTCTACCTGCGCCGGGTGGACTCGGTGCAGGCCATGCGGGCGGTGATCGACTACGGCAACGCCATAAAGGACCTGGCCGTCAGCAACATCTACCCGGGGGACATGCTGCTCAAGAATTTCGGTGTCACGCGGCTCAATCGGGTGGTTTTCTACGATTACGACGAGCTGTGCGCCCTCACGGAGTGCCGTTTCCGGAGCCTGCCCGACGCGGAGGGCGGCCGGGGGCCCAACGACGCTCCCCCCCTGGACGAAAGCGACATCTTCCCCGAGATTTTCCGGACCACCATGGGGTTGGCACCCGAGCTGAGGGAGGTTTTCATGCGTTACCACGGCGATCTGCTGGAAGCGGGTTTCTGGCACGGCGTTCAGCAGTACATCCGGCGCAGAAAGTGGGTCCACATTCTGCCCTACACCGAGAAACAGCGACTGGCGCCGGCGGCCGCCGGCGCCAACGTAAAATCCGCGGCACGCACCGCCGCGGGGCGGCAGAGGGGGTGAAACAACAAATCACACGACGGGGCGTTTGCGGCCCGTCAGCCGGCGGGCGACGCGCCCCATGATCTCCGGTATTTCACGGATGCCGAAGAGGCGGGCGGCGCCCAGCAGCAGGGCCCCGAAGAGGGCCGTCGTCAGCAGGGCGCTGAGCAGGCAGCCGGAAAAGGTGGTGTGGTCCAGGCCGGCCAGGACCGACCTGTGAAAGGTTTCCAGCAGCGCGCCGATGAGCGCCGAAGCCAGCACCACCCGGGCGAAGAAGAAGTACACCTCCCGGCTGCCGCGGTTGGCGCTGCGGTGGTTCCAGAGCACGTAGAGCAGGGTCACCTGGAAGATGGACGACAGCGAGATGGCCAGGGCCACGCCGGCGGCGCCCATGCGGTGCATGGCAAACAGGTAGAAAGGGATGCTGACGATGACCGCCAGGGTGCCGAAAACCGCCGGGAAGAGCGTGTTCTGAATGGCGTAGTAGCCCCGGTTGACGAAGACGGCGGCCGAGAAGGCGAAGGTGCCGATGAGCAGGAACACCAGCAGCCGGGCGGTCAGGGCCGTGGCCGCGGCGTCGAAGCGGCCACGCTGGAAGAGGATCAGGATGACCTCGTGGCGCAGCACCATCAGCAGCACCGAGAAGGGGATCACCACCAGCAGGTAGCGCAGGCTGGTGTTGAGCAGCTGGTTCATCTCGCCCATACGGTCTTCGGCCGCCAAGCGGGCCATGAAGGGATACGACGCCGTGCCCACGCTCTGGCCGAACAGCCCCACCAGGATCAGCATGACCCGCAGTCCGTAGTTGAGCCCGGCGATACTGCCGCGGGGCAGGTAGGAGCCGAAGAACTTGATGAAAAATTCCGATGAGAAGGTCATGCCCAGGCCGATCATCAGCGGCAGGGTGAGCAGGACGTAGCGGATCAGGTCGGGGTGCCGGAGGTCCAGCAGGAGGCGGTAGCGCATGCCGCTGCGGCGGGCGCCCCACAGCTGCAGGGCGAAGTTGCCGGCCAGGGCGCCGCCCAGGACGCCCCACGAGAATCCCTCCATGCCCAGCCAGGGGCCCAGCACGAGGCCGCCGGAGATGATGCCCAGGTTGTAGATCAGGGGGGCCAAGGCCGGGATGAAGAAGCGTTCCTTGGCAAACTGCACGGCCATGAAAAGCCCGCCGGCGAAAAAGAAGAACTGGGCCGGCAGGATGATGCGCGTCATGCGCACGGCGGTGTGAACGGTGAGGGGATCCTTGAGCCCGGGGGCCACCACGGCCACCAGGTCGGGGGCCAGGACGAAGGCCGCGGCGATCAGCAGCGCCAGGAGGGTGCCGAAGGTGTTCAGGACGATGGAGAAGATGCGCCAGCCCTCTGTTTCCCGGTCGCGGGCCAGGTAGCGGGAGAAAATGGGGATAAAGGTGATGGACAGAAACCCCGATGCTGCGATATGATTGAGGATCTCGGGAATCACGAAGGCCACCTGGTAGGCGTCCACGCCGGCGCTGGTGCCGCCCACGTAGGCGATGGCCATCTCCCTGAACAGTCCGATGACGCGGCTCAGGAAGATGGACGCCATCATGATCAACGAGGCGGCGCCGACTTTTTTATAAAGTGACCCGGGTGGCATGGATTGTTGGTGTACCAGAATGATTCGGAAAACACAAAACCTGACTGACCGCGGCAGGCGAAGGAGGCCCAGTGGATAAACGTTTTCCGCTGCCGGGGGAACACGCCCACCGGGACTGGCCGGCGTGGCGCCGGCGGATGCATGAAGTCATCTTCGAAGCCGAAACCCCGGCCGGCAAACTCTTCGACGTGATCCTGATCGGCAGCATCCTGCTGTCGGTGGCCGTGGTCCTGCTGGACAGCATGGCGGTCATCCACGCCCGCTACGCCCGCTGGTTTTATCTTGCCGAGTGGATATTCACCCTCCTGTTCACCGTCGAGTACGTGCTGCGGCTGATCAGCGTGGGAAAGCCCCTCAAATACGCCGGCAGCTTCTTCGGCGTGGTGGACCTGCTGGCCATCCTGCCCACCTACATCGATGTGTTTCTGCCCGGCAGCCGCTACCTGCAGGTGATCCGCATTCTGCGGGTGCTGCGCATCTTCCGGGTGCTCAAACTGGTGCAGTACCTGGGTGAGGCCCGGCTGCTGATCCAGGCCCTGCGCGCCAGTTTCCGCAAGATCGCCGTCTTTCTCTTTTCGGTCATCACCCTGGTGGTCATCTTCGGTTCCATGATCTACCTCATCGAAGGCGAGAAAAACGGGTTCACCAGCATCCCCCGCAGCATCTACTGGGCCATCGTCACCCTGACCACGGTGGGCTATGGCGACATTTCACCCAAAACCGGCCTGGGACAGGCCCTGGCCTCGGTCATCATGATCCTGGGTTTCAGCATCATCGCGGTGCCCACCGGCATCGTCAGCGCCCAGCTTTCCAAGGGCGGCAAGCCGGTGTCCACCGAGGTCTGCCCCCAGTGCAGCGCCGAAGGGCACGACGTGGACGCCGATTACTGCAAGTACTGCGGCGCGAAACTTTGATGGAGGAGAAATCGACCATGGGCATGGAGTCAATAACGTTCGAATCGGTCCGCAAGGAAACGCTGCTGTTAAATCCCCTGAAAGACATGGCGCCCCGCACCATCGCCAGCGAGATCCGCCGCGACCCCCTGACCGGCAGGAGCGCCCGCATCTGCCATTTCATGAAGCTCAGCTGGCCCAAGCCGGACTTCGACAAGCTGGTAGCCGGAACCGAGCGCCACTGTCCCTTCTGCCCCGGGAAAGTGCATCGGGTAACCCCCTGTTTCCCGGGGGAACTGGTCCCCGAGGGGCGGCTGACCGCCGGCGACATGGTGCTGTTTCCCAACCTGGCGCCCTACGACAGCATCAGCGCCGTGGCCGTGCTGGGGGCGGACCACTATCTGCCCATGACCGCCATGTCGGTGCAGCGCATGGCGGACGGCTTCGGCCTGGCCATGGATTTCTTCAGGCGCCTGGAAAAGATGGGCCATCCCGAGTCACGCTATCACGTGGTCAACTGGAATTACATGCCGCCTTCGGGCAGTTCCATCATTCATCCCCACCTGCAGGTTTTTTCCACTTCGTCGGCGCCCAATCTCATGCGCCAGGAACTGGAGGCCTCCAAAGCATACGCCGAGCGTACCGGCACCAACTACTGGGACGACCTGGTGGCCCACGAGGAGGCCGACGGACAGCGTTTTCTGGGCCGCCTGGGCCGCACCAGCTGGCTGAGCGCCTATGCCCCCATGGGTGTGGCCGGGGACGTCGTCGCCGTGGTGGAGGGTGCCTGCCGTACCCTGGATCTGACCGTGGACGATCTGACCGACATCGCCGAGGGCTTGCGTCGGGTGATGGCCGCCTACGACCGCATGGGGATCTACAGCTTCAACATGAATTTTTTCACCGGCTGCGGCGGAGACGCGCACACCCGTTTTCACCTGGTGTTTTCCCCGCGCACCTTCTTCAACCAGGCCCTTGCCACACCTGACGTGGGCGCCCTGCGCAACCTGTTCAACGAGAGCCTGTGCATGGCCTATCCCGAGGAGATCAACGGCTTGCTGAAGGTCGCGTTTGCGTAGATCAGCGGTCCGGAATCACGCTTTCGGCCTCCACCAGTTCGGCCCGGAAGCTGCCCACGATGACCTTGCTCTTGATCATCACTGGCAGGCGCCGGTGGTCGGCGGTCACCCAGATGCGGATCCTGGCGCCGGGGCTTTTTTCGAACACGCCGCCGGCGTGGGTCAGTTCGGGCACCAGCAGAAAGGTGTCGTAGGTCCTACCGGCCACCAGGATCTTTTCGCGCTTGACCACCTGCACCCGTCCGGTGAACACCTTTTTGCCGTCCGTGATGGGCCGGCTGACCGTTTGGCCGGCTTGCAGGGGACGGTGCCGTATCCAGAAGAAGGCCGCCACCGGATCGAAGGTGCCGTCCGGTAGCGGTGTTGTGCGCCGCAGCCGGCCGGACTTGAAATAAGCCGCTTCCTTCCTGCGCCAGTTAAAAACCACCTCTATATCCCTTTTCGTTGAACCCTCACGCTGTTTTTTGCGGTACAGCAGCGTTCGGGTCACGGCCGTGTCCGTCCAGGTGTCGAAGCGGTCCCGCACCTTGTAGAACAGATCGGCAAAGGCGTTGGTGCGGGTGGTCATCCTGAAATGGTAGGCCCGAACACCTTCCAGGGTTTCAACCGGCAGCACCTGCAGGCTGCCGCTGCCGGTGGGGATGATGGACCAGTAGAATTTGAACACCAGGGTTTCACCAGGATGGAAGGGCCGCTGCGAGGCTGCGCCCAAGACAACCGGGTGCAGCAACAGAACCATGCAGGGTAAAAAAATCGGGGAATGCAGCAGGGACCGCCGGTGGTGGTTGAAGAACCGTGCGAAAAGCGCCATAAGGGGCAGCCGTCAGCCGTGGAAAGGTAGTGGTTTGCGGTCAACGGTTCTGGATCGGCCGGATGCAAGCCCGGTCCCCGGTGCCGCTATCCGCCTTGTCGGGCAGGCCGGGATCAGCCCGTGCTGCCTGCGGATTCAACACCGCAGACCTTCCAGCGCCCTTTTTCTCTAACCATATCCAAGACTTGGTCCACCTGATAGGTGGTGCCCAGGTTGAACAGGCGGCCGATGAAGGTGAAGATGGGGTTGAGGTTGCGTTTGCGCACGGCGGTCAACCGGACCTTGGCGTTGTTTTCATCCCGGCTGAGGATTTCCGTTTCCACATTGAACAGGGCGCATTTCATGAATTCCGGGGAAAAGCCCATCTCCCGGGCTTCCCGGGCCTTTTGCTCGATGATCTGGTTGACCAGGTTGACGCCGTCACTGCCCAGCAACCGCTCGCACACGCGCCGGGACATGGCGGGATCCACCATGAAATAGGCCTTGCTGAACTCCACGGCGGCCTTCTGGGGGGTGTCTTTGGCGTCGGCGAAAGCGAACACTACCTGCAGAAAAACGGCCAGCACGAGGGTGACGGCCAGTGCGGAGCTATTATTGCTGTTTTCGGCCATCTGTAATTGCTCCTTTCCTTCGGTTGCCGCGAGTTAATCCATGCGATTCAGCCAGATACCATGAATCGGGATGGGATTCAAGGCTTTTCGCTTTTTACGGCAGGGCAATCGCAAGTAACCTTGGCATGGTTGATGCCTTGGCTCTTAATGGGCTG
>CAYUAQ010000165.1:0-7503 GCA_964442705.1 uncultured Desulfobacteraceae bacterium | reverse complement strand
TGATATACCCCAGATGGCCCAAACTGCTGCGGCAGACCGAGTTTCACCTGCCGCCCCACGGGCCGGTGGTGTTTGCCGCCTCGCTGCCGCCGGACGTGGATGTGGAATTCGTGGACGAGAACCTGGAGGCGGTGCCCTTCGACGATGACGTGGACCTGGTGGGCATTTCCATGATGCTGACCGTGCAGGTCAAGCGCGGCTGGCAGATCGCCGACCGCTACCGGCGGATGGGCGTCCAGGTCATCTTCGGCGGCATCGCTACCATGCTGCACGCCGAGGAGACCGCGGCCCACGCCGACGCCGTCTTCCTGGGGGAGTCCGAGGGCCGCATGCAAGAGGTACTGGCCGATTTCCGCAGGGGCCGCCTGAAGAAGGTTTACGACTACCTGGAGGACCGGCCGCCCATCGAAACCGTGGGGCCGGCCCGGCGGGACATCCTCAAGCGCGAGTTGTACAACTACCGCGGGGTGCAGATGGTGGACCTGGTGCATGCCTCGCGGGGCTGCCGCTACAGCTGTTATCCCTGCGCCGTGGCCTACCTGGGTGGGCGGAAATTCCGTCCGCGCCCCGTGGAAAAAGCCGTGGCCGAGATGGCCGCCATCGACAACAACCGGCTGTTTCTGGTGGACAACTCCCTGGCCCAGGACACGGCCTGGGAAAAGGCGCTTTTTCGCGAGATGATCCCGCTCAGGAAAAAGTGGTGCTGCCACCCCATCGAGGACAAGCCCGAGGTGCTGGAGCTGGCCGCCCGGGCGGGGGCCTGGTACGTTTACCAGGCGGTTTTCGACACGTCCGACTACATCCGCGAGCGCATCCGCCGCTACAAGGACCACGGCATCGGCGTGGAGGGCACCGTGCTGCTGGGCCTGGACCACCACACCGAGGACAGCATCCGGCGGCTGATCGATTTTCTGCTGGAGATCGATCTGGACCTGGCCGAGTTCACGGTGCTGACGCCCTTTCCCCACACCCGCGCCTTCGAGGAGCTGCACCGCCAGGGGCGCATCTTCTCCTACGACTGGGACCGCTACTCGGCCGACCGGGTCGTGTACCAACCGCGGCACATGACGGCCGAGAAACTGCAGGAGCTGCTCTTCTACGCCTGGGACACCTTTTACGCCGACGAACCCCAGGAGTTCAAGATGTTCAAGCTGCTGGCCCGGGTGGCCCGCCGCGAGATGGCCGACGCCACCTACCGGCCGCGCGACCGCCGCCTGGCGTCAAAGGCCTTCGGCGCGCCGGTTCAGCGGGCGCGGCCCGACAGGTAGGCGTCCAGGTCCTCGAAGGCGTTGATGCGCGCCTGGCGCCGCATGTCCAGCTCGTAACGGCCCCGCCAACCGTGTTTTCGCATGAGGCGGTCGATGTGGTACTTCATCAGCGGCTTGAAGGCGTACAGCCAGATGGAAGTCCACAGCTTGCCCTGGCTTCTCACCCGCTCGGACGGCTCCCACCACCCCATCTGCACCTGCCGGTGATACCACACCAGGTACTGCAGCTCGTCGCTGTCCAGGCGGCGGGTTTTGACGTTGGCCCACATGCCGTTGTACCAGCGGTAGTCGTCGGGGTTGGTCACCAGGCCGGCGTCCAGCAGCAGCCGGCGCATGCCGGTCTTGGGATAGGGCGTCAGGATCTGGCAGTAGGAGGTGTCGGCGTCGATGGACTTGAGGAAGCGGTAGTTGTTGATGATGTCCTCTTCGTCGTCGTCGGGAAAGCCGAAGATCAGGCCCCCCACGATCATCATGCCGTACTTGTGGCAGTTCTCGATGGCCTTGCGCGAGGCCTCCACGATGTTGCCCTTCTTGGCCACCACCAGGTTTTTCTTGGAAACGCTCTCGATGCCGAGGAAGATGGACTTGAACCCGGCCTGGGCCATCTTGCGCACCATGTCCTCGTGGCGGGACATGGTGACGCAGTCGGTCTGGGCCACGAAGTGCAGGCCCTGGTACTTGCATGCGATGATGGCGTCGCACAGCCGCATCACGCGGTCAGTGTCCAGCACCAGGTTGTCGTCGGCCACGAAGATCCAGCGGCAGCGGCGCTTGTGGTAGATGTCATCGATGTCGGCCAGCACGCGATCGATGGGAAAAGTGCGGAAGGTCTTGCCGTACATGTGCTGCATGCTGCAGAAGTTGCAGCCGCGGGTGCAGCCGCGGGAGGTCTCCAGGACCTCCACCGAGCGGTTCATGATGTGGTAGCCCCAGGTCAGGCGGCGCTTGTCGCGCACGGGCAGCTTGAGCTGCGAGAGGTCCACCAACTCGCCGCGCGGGTTGTGCACCAGGCCGTCGCCGTTTTTCCAGGAAAGCGAGGGGATGTCCTCGAAACGGTCGCGGCCCTCCAGGGCGTCCACCAGGCGGCGAAAGACGATCTCGCCCTCGCCGTGCACCAGAAAATCGATCCAGCGGGCGTCTTCCGACGCCGCGATCTCCTCGTACATCAGCGTGGGGTGGTAACCGCCCACCACCACCTTGGCCTGCGGCAGCACCCGTTTGACCAGCTGCGCCAGCCGGATGCAGGTGTGGTACTGCCAGGTCATGGTGGACAGGCCCACCAGTTCGGGCCGGAGCTTGCGCAGCAGGCGCGCCACGTAACGCGCCACCTGGCGGCGCTTGCGGATCAGGTCGGCGATGTGCACCTCGTGGCCGCCGCCCAGGTTGGCGGCGATGCTGGCGATGCCGTGGTTGGGCATGTGAAAGGCGGATTCGTGCATGATCACCGGCGCGACGTCCGGCATGGAAAGCAGCAGGATTTTCATGACATCTCCTGGTTGGGGTCGACAGGGTCGGGTTCGCGTTCGGGGCCGGAGCGCGCCTCGTCTGCAAGCAGGATGCGGCGCACGCGGTCCATCTGTTCGGAAAGCGGCCGGTCGGCGTACGGCTCCGGCGCGAGGGTGGCCAGGTGCCTGACCTGCGGCCCTTGGCGCAGGGCCGTGTTGAAGAGGAATTTTCCGGGACGAAAGAGCTTTTCGGTGCGCCGCGCGGCCAGCACCGCCAGGGGCACGCCGCAGCGCCGCGCCAGCTTGAAGGCGCCCGGGTTGAATTGGCCCAGGTTGCCGTCGCGGCTGCGGGTGCCTTCGGGAAACACGAACAGCACGCCGCCCTTTTGCAGGTAACCCGGCAGGGCCTGGATCTGGCCCAGCATGGACTCGGCCAGGGCCCCGCGGGCGTTGGAGGGGATGTAGCCGGCGGACTTGAGCATCCGGCCGAACAGGGGGATGCCGAAGAGCCGGTGCTTGACGATGGTCTTGTGGCGTGGAAACAATGAGATCAGCAGCAGGGGGTCGAGATAGGAGCGGTGGTTGCAGACCACCACCGCCCCGGCGATGTCCGCGATGCGCCGGTCCACGGACCAGGCGATGCCCGGCACCAGCACCTTCAGCAGCCGGAAAAACCCGCGGTAGAAATAGTGGTTGAGGCGCTGGAAGGCGATTTCGCGGTCCCGGGAAAAGACGGTCGCTCCCAGGTACAGCGGGGAGAACAGCACCACGAAACCCAAAGTGAAGTAGCCCCACAGGGCCAGGGTCACCGCCAGGTCGTACCCCCAGCGCAGGGCGCGGCGCAGGCGGGCGGCCGACGGGTTTTGCGCCGGCGTGCGGGATTCGTCGCAGGGCGGCGATATTTCCGCGGCGGGCGGTTTCACGCTCCGTCCTCGAACCTGCGGATCAGCAGGCAGGTGTTGACCCCGCCGAAGGCGAAGTTCTGGATGGCGGCCGTGCGCACATCGCACTCTTGCACCTGCCGCGTGTGGCGGATCATGGCGCAGCGCTCGTCCACCCTGTCCAGGTTCAGGGTGGGGGCGACAAAACCCTTTTCCATCATGGTCAGCGTCAGGATGGTCTCGATGGCCCCGCAGGCGCCCATGGTGTGGCCCATGTAGCTTTTAAGGGCCGTGACGGCCGGCCTGCGGCCGTAGACGCGCTCGATGGCCTGGGCCTCGATGACGTCGCCCATCTTGGTGGCCGTGGCGTGGGCGCTGACGAAGTCCACCTCGCCGGCATCGATGCCGGCGTCGGCCAGGCCCAGGCGGATGGTGGCCGTGATGCCGTCGATGTTGGGCAGGATCAGGTCGCCGCCGTTGTTGTTGCAGGCGAAGCCGATGACCTCGGCCAGGATCTTCGCCCCCCGCCGGCGGGCCGTTTCGTACTCCTCTAGGATCACGGCGCCGGCCCCCTCTCCCACCACCAGGCCGTCGCGGTCCACGTCGAAGGGGCGCGGGGTCAGGTGCGGCCGGTCGTTGAACTCGGTGGAGCAGGCCAGCAGGTTGTCGAAAACCGCCACGGTGGTGGTGTCGTACTCGTCGGCGCCGCCGCACAGCATGGCGTCCTGCATGCCATACTTGACCGTCTCGTAGCCGAAGCCGATGGACTGGCTGCTGGTGGTGCAGGCCGTGGAGGACGAGATCACGCGCCCGGTGATGCCGAACATCTTGGTGATGTTGACGGCCGTGGTGTGCACCATGGAGCGCAGGTAGTCCACCGCGCCGATGGTGGAAAACTTGCTGCGCGACCCGCTGAAAAAGGACTTGTAGATTTCACGCTGCACGGTGGGGCTGCCGTGGGTCGAGCCGAAAGCCACGCCCAGCCGCCCCGAGCGGATGAACTCGGGGTCCAGCCCCGCGTCTTCCAGGGCCTCTTTGGCCACCTGGCAGGCGTAGTAGGACACCGGCCCCATGGTCTTGGAATCGCGCCGCTTGAAGTCGAAGTCGATGGGCGTGGACACCGTACCGTACACACCGGACTCGATGAAGCCCGTCAGCAGGCCGTCGTCGCGCAGGGGCTTTACGCCCGAGACGCCTCGGGTCAGGCTGTTGATGATTTCGTTTTTATGGTGTCCAATGGGCGTGATGGCCGAACACCCCGTGATGACCACTCTGCGCGGCATAGGCTCTCTTTTCAAAAAGGTTGTGCGTTGTCGAAAAATGGCGCCGCTGCGCCGCTGCGCGCAAGACCCGTTTCGGTTCCGCTCCCGTGTCCATCCGGGGCGGCATCCCGCTGACCGCCGGGAATTTCAAGAACTCGTCGCAGGCTCCTCAAACAGCTTGAAATTCCTTTCGCCGGTCAGCGGGATGCCTTATCCCCCGGATGGACAATGCCGCTTCACCGAAACGAATCTTGCGCTCCACTGGTACCGGGTTTTTCGAAGCTTTGATTTTCTGGAATACGGAATAGTGATTGATTCCTCTATTCGGTTACTTTTGTGTCAATTCCGAGGGTGCCGCCGCCAACTCCTCGATGTAGTCCAGGATCTGGTTGATGGTGCGGATCTCCATGGCCTGCTTCTTCTCCGCGCGCGTCAGGCGCCGGTCCAGCAGGATCTCGATCTCCCGCAGCAGGTCGATGGCGTCGATGCTGTCGAATTCGTAGTTTTCCCCCAGGTTCTCGTCCAGCCCCGGGTTCTGGATCTCGAATTCTTCCTGGAAGATTTCCAGTATTCTGGCCTGCAATTCTTCGCGTGTCATCAAAGCGGTGGTCCTTTTAAAATCTGTCCTATCTCATCCGGTTCCCTCCGGCTGCAGAAACGGTTCGAAATGATACCACTCCAGGGGGTTTTGGCGCAAGGCCTGTTCCAGCATGCGGGCGTAGATCTGGGCGGAGAGCTGCAGCGCCCGGGTCCGCCGGGCGCGGGGCACCGGGGGCAGGCGAATGGGTTCCGACAGGGTGAAGTGGTAGCGCGCCGGGCCGGTGCGGAAGGAAAAAAAGACCCACAGGGGGGCGCCGGTGACCAGGGCCAGCGCGTGGGGCGCCTCGGGAATCCGGGCCCGGCGGTCCAGGAAGGTCACCGGCAGGGTGCGCTGGGACGGGGTCCACACGCGGTCGCCGGTCATGGAGACGAAGCCGCCGGCGCGGATGAAGCCCACGGCCTCGATGATGTCCCAGGGGGAGGGGTTTTTCGGGTCGGCGGCGATGATGCGGATGCCGCTGCGGGCCAGGTCCTGCTTCTGGATGCCCTCGATCTGCTCCCTGCCGCGGGCGCCCATGTACAGCAGCAGGCGCATGCCGGGGGCCTTCATCTTCATCAGGTGGGCGGCCACCTCCCAGTTGCCCAGGTGCGACATGAGGATGATGCCGCCGGTCTTTTGCGCCATGGCGGCCTCCAGGTGCTCCCACCCTTCGCAGGTGTAGCGGACCTTTGAAAAATCCAGCAGGTTCAGGCGGTCCAGGTAGACCGAGGTGAAGTTCTGGAACTGCTTCCAGGTGTAGCGGCGGTGAAACTTTCGGGGGTGCTGCGGGTAGAGGGCGCGGTAGAAATCCATGCCGATGCGGACGCGCCCGGGAAAGAGCCAGAAGTAGGCGGCCGCGATGCCCCGCGCGGAGAGCGAGAAGGCCCCCGGCCCCCGGCGGCGGGACAGGTGCGTCATAATCCGGTAGAAGGCGCTCCTCAGCCCCATGGACGACGCTCCCCCGGTGTCTCGTTACGTCCCAGCACGCGCTGGGTGATCAGGCGGCTGAACACGCCGAAATTGCGCAGGAAATCGAAGAAGGGGTGAAAGTGGGAGATGTGTTCGGGCTCATAGGTGACGCTGACGGGCACCTCGATCACCGGCAGCCCCCGGCGGCGGGCCTGCACCAGCACCTCGATTTCGTACTGGAAGCGGCGGGCCTTGACGCCCAGGGCCAGGGTTTCCGGCAGGGGGTAGGCCCGGAAGCCGCTCTGGGTGTCCGCAATGGGCGGGCCGCCGGCCGTGCGCACCCAGAAGTTGGAAAACCCGCGGCCGAAACGGCTGGTCCAGGGCGCCCGCGCCCGGCGCATGCGCCGGCGTGCGCCCACCACGATGGGGCGCTGCGCGTGGGCCCTGGCCGCGGCCATGAGACGGCGGGCCTCGGCAGGGTCGTGCTGGCCATCGGCATCCAAGGTCAGGGCCCAGTCGGCCATGCCGGCGGCTTCCCGGAAGCCGGTCATCAGGGCGGCGCCCTTGCCGCGGTTGAAGCGGTGGTGCAGCAGGCGGATGTGGGGCTGGAAGGCTTTCAGGACCGCCGCGGGGTCGTCGCTGGAGCCGTCGTCCACCACGATCAGCGGCAGGTCCAGCGCCAGGGCCCGGCGTACCACCGTCGCCACGCGCGCGGCGTGGTTGTAGACCGGGATGACCAGGGCGAAACGGTTTCGGTCACCGGCCATAGACGTGCACCTGGGTGGTTTTCCAGATCCCCAGCAGGCTGAAGATCTCCTGGTCGGCGAAGTAGACCGTCTCCACGCCGTGCTTGCGGGCGATGTCGCCGATGGCGTTGGAGTTGACCCGGGCGTAGATGCCGTAGCCCGAAAAGGGTTCCTTGAGCTGGATGATCTTGCCCGACGAGGGGGCCGTGGCCGGAAACGGCGTGTTGTTCAGGTTGGCGGTCAGCGGCAGGCGCACGTGGGTGTAGATGAGCCCCACCAGGGGAGCGCTGCCGCAGCCGGCCGCCGCCAGCAGCAGGAGACAGAGCGCGCCGGTGGCCGCTATGCGCGCCGGGGGCCGCATCAGTCGCCGTACACCACCACCCGCCAGCGGGTGAACAGGCCCAGCAGCAGC
>CAYUAQ010000164.1:4874-7510 GCA_964442705.1 uncultured Desulfobacteraceae bacterium | reverse complement strand
AATTTTCAGGCGTTGAGACGCCCGCCTGGCAAGGCGTGGAAACGCAGGAATATCAGGCATATTTCGAGTTTCCACAATGCAGCCAGGCGGAATGGATCGACGTTAGAAATGGGAAGATATTTTTGAGCGAGCCCTAAAGCAGCTACCGGCCGGTGAAACAGACGAAATGGCGAAACACTTCCGCAGATTACACAGATTTTACGGACGTAACGATGAGATAGACGAAACGGACGAATCATCATGGCACACAAACTCCATTTGACAACGGTGGGCTGCATCGCCGCATTGGCCGTCTTCTGGGCTGCCGCCGGCTGTGCCACCCTTCCAAGCAGCACCGACGACAGCCGCGGCGTGGCGCTTCTGAAAAAGGCCCAGGTCGAAAAAGCCTTTGCCCAGTTTGAAAAAGCCTACCAGGAAAATCCCACGGATCCCTTTGCGTTAAACAACATGGGCTATGTCCAGGAAATGAAGTACAAAAACTATCCGGAAGCCGCCAGGCTCTACCAGCAGGCCATCGAAAAAGCCGAAGCCAGCCACGCCCGGATCACCGCCAGCGACAACAAAAATATGGATGGAAAACCGCTGGCCCAAATCGCCCGCGAAAACCTCGCCCGCGTCAAAGCCAAACTCAACCAATAAAAAAAGCCCCAAAACGGGGCTTCATTGCTTCTCAGCGCGTGGCTCGCATCCTACAAACTTATTTTTTTATGGACGTCCCCCTCGTCTCCAGTTGAGGGATAACTGCCTGTTTTAAATTTGAAACCCTTCCTTCCCTTTCAACTGTAAACCGTCAACTGGTAACTGCTGTTTTATTCATCCCGGAAGCGCTGCACCTTAAACCCTTCACCGTCTTCTACCAGGTCGAAATGGAAGCGGCCGGCCTTTTCCTGCCAGGATCCGCCATAGGGCAGCCAGGCCAGCTGGTAGGTTCCGTCGGCCGAAAGCTGCTGGGCACCGACCACGCGAACCACGCGTTGCAGATTGATCTTATACCGGATTTCTTTAACAAGCTCGAACAGGCGCTGGTAGCGCAGCTGTGAAAACGGCAAGCCGTTGTCGACCGCGTCGGTGGCGAAAAAACTCGCAAAATCGGCGGCGTTTCTGCTTTCATAGCTGTGCCGGAAGGCTTCGACAAACCCCCTGATACGTTCCATGTCGTCCTGCTGTTCGGGCTGAAGTGGATCCCCGACGTCCGCGCTTTCCTCCTCTTCCGGCGGCTTGTTGTCCGGTGCTGCCGAATGCGTTTTGGGCTCTGCCTGGACTGCCTTCGTCTTTTCCCCGCCGACCGGGGGCCTGCCCTGCCCACGCGCATCACCGGCATCTTCATCCACACCATCCCGGTGCGCAATTTCCGTCAACATGGCCAGAGCGTCTGCACGTTTCGGCGCCTGTTGTTGCGTTGGATGCCGATTCTCGGCAGAGTGATCTTTCTGTGGTGCGTCCGCCCGCCTCTCTGGGGGTTCTGGTTGTGCCTTGTTCGCCATCATGGCTCGCAAAAAAGCCTCCATTTCGGATTGCCGGGAAGTCGCAGGCGGCGAAACCGCCACAGGGGCGGGTGAAGCAACCGGCTTTTCTGCTTCTGCCGGCAGCGCTCCGGGCTGTGCGAAATCGGCTCCCGGCTTGGCCTCCGCAACATGTCCCGGCGGGGAAACCGGCCGGGGCGCGGTCGGAGCCGCCTGGGTTTCCGGCGCCCTGGCTGCCGGTGCCGAAACCGGCACCGGTTCAGATTCGGGTTCTTCTGCTTTATCGGCTCTGGCCACCAGGGTACCATCGTCCGCTGGCCTGGCTGCGGTTTTTTGCGACGCTTTTTCGGGCGCTTCGACAGGCGTTGGCGACAGGCGTCCCCCGCCCTTTTCCACCGGCCTGCTCGGCGACGTTTTCGCTGAAGTCTTTATCTCGCGATCCAGGCTCTGGTACAGGCTTTCACTGATCTCGCGCTGTTCGTATATCACGCTGAAAATCACCGCGGCCAGAACCAGGACCCCGATCACCACACCCAGCTGCACTATATATCGCCGTCGCTTGGGCTTATCCCCGGCATTGCGCGCATCCGGGAAACTGCAGGACGGCGGTTCGCACCAGACCTCCCTGTCCCTGGCGTTTTCATCGTAATTGCGCCGCAGTTCCGGATCCTTGAGTACACCATAGGCTTCGCTGAGCGCCAAAAAAGCCTGATCGTTTTCCGCCTTTCGCATGTCGGGATGAAGTTCTTTGGCCTTGCGGCGATAGGCTTTCTGAATCTCATCCGCAGTGGCTGTGGACGAGACCCCCAGGATGGCGTAGTAATCGACCTGGGCGGCTTTACCCGCCGCAATCCCCAGCGAGCGCGCCGCAGGGGCGATCTTTCTTTTAAAGGCCCGTCCATCGACCTTGTGCCGCCGGCACACCGCATCGAATGCCTGCCACAGCTCAGGCTCTTGCCGGGAAGAGGTGTTAACCAGCCGGCGACACAGCGACAGCATGGCGGCATCTTCTGCCAACAGCTGAATAATCCCGGGCGTGTCCGCCACCCGGCCCACCCGCCGCACAAACCGCTCCACCTCCCGCTCTATATCTCCGCCATTACCGCTCATCTATCCCGTCATTCCATCCTCATAATCTGTGTCAATCTGCGTAATCTGCGGATATGTTTTGCC
>CAYUAQ010000164.1:0-4774 GCA_964442705.1 uncultured Desulfobacteraceae bacterium | reverse complement strand
CACCCCAGGATCACCCCGTTGGCGTTCATGATGCCGCGCTTGAAATGCCGCAGGGCCTGGCGGGTGGTGTCCCCGATACTGGTCACCAGAATCACCCCGCCAACGTTCTGGCTGATCACCAGGATATCGGCAAACCCGTGATGAGGGGGGCCATCTAAGATCACCCGGTCGTACTGCTCCAGCATACCCTCCATGAAGGCCGAAAAGCGCTTGGAGGCCAGCAGTTCCACCGGGTTGGGCGGTATGGGGCCGGCCGGCACCCAGGCCAGGTTTTCGAAGCCGGAGTCGTGCACGATACCGTCATTCACAATGCCGGCCAGCAGGCTGGAAAGGCCGGTGCCGTTTCTGCTGATGTCTCTGGGGAGTATCTTGTGGACCCGCGGTTTGCGCAGGTCCGTGTCCACCAGCAACACCCGTTCGCCGGAACCGGCAAAAGCCAGGGCCAGGTTGACGGCACAGGTGGTCTTGCCCTCGGCCGGTGACGAGCTGCTCACCAGGAAACTGCGGGCCCGGCTCTCGGTTCCCGACAGCTGAATCGACACCTTGGTGGTGCGCAGTGCTTCTGCCAGGGGCGCGCGCGGGTTGGTGGCGAACAGGGTCTCGACGCGTTCGTCCTCGGTCTTGGCCAGGGGAATCACCCCCAGGATGGGAATCTGGAACCGGTCGCTGATCTCGTCGGGATTGGTGATGGCGTCGGTGAAGTACTCCAGCACAAAGGCGCAGCCGATGCCCAGCATGAGCCCCACCACGATGGCCAGCAGCAGGTTCAGCATGACCTTGGGCTTGAAGGGCAGAATGGGCAGCGAGGCCCGGTCGATGATGTGAATATTGCTGGCCGACACCCCCACCAGGGATTCGATCTCCTTGGCCCGTTCCAGCAGGCTCTGGTAGATGGCCTTGTTGGTGGCCACCTCGCGGGCCATGATCTTGTACTGGGTGGCGCGCTCGTTAAGGTCGATGGCCAGGTCCTTCTGCTGGGCCACGCGGCTCTTCAGCCTTTCCAGCCGCTTGTAGGCGGCCTGGTACTCGTTGCTGATGGACATGAAGACGTTTTTCTCTTCATTGCGAATGCGCTCGGCCACACTCTGCATCTTGATCTTCAGGGCCTTGACCGTCGGGTATTCATCGTAGAAGGTGGCGCTAAGTTTCTTGTATTCCGAATACAGCTTGGAGTACTCGTCTTTCAGCCGCGAGATGCCTTCGTTGGACAGCACGCGGCTCAGATTCGAGGTCCCCGATGTCACGGCCTGCTGGTAGATGGCCTCCTTGTTGATGAAATCCGCTTCCGCCTCTGACAGGGCGGCGTTGAGCTCCTCCAGCTGGCTGTAAACCGAGTTCAGCTTCGAATCCAGAGATACGATGCCGCTCTGCTCGGCGAACTTGTTCATCTGCTCTTCGGCCTTTTCCAGGTTGACCTTGGCTTTTTCGATCTGCTTGGTCAGAAACCCCCTGGCGATCTCGGCGGACTGCAGCCGCTGCGCCATCTTCCACTGCACAAACTCGTCTACGAAGGCATTGGCCACGTCACGGGAAAGCTGCCGGTCCCGGGACATGAAGGAAATGCCGATGAGCATGGCATTGCGGCTGGGCTGGGCGGTGAAGTTGCGCTTTATCCACCGCAGCAGCTTGTTCTGCTTGATGGTCTCTTCGGCGATGGCCTTGATATTCTTTTTGCTTTCATCCCCACGGACCAGCAAGTTTTTGAGGGACGTCTTGATCCCTGAGACAACCCCCTCCTCACCGCCTCCCAGGACGGTTTTCAGAACAACCGGGTTTTCTTCCAGGTTGAGCTTGTCGATCACCCGCTTGGCCAGCGCATCGCTTTTGAGCAGCTGTATCTGGGTTTCGTAAAATTCGCGCGCCTGCAGTTCGGCGGAAGTCACCTCCTCGAACTTGGTCACCTTGGCCGACTGCTTGGACACCTCGATGGAGGCCGTGGCCTTGTATATCTTGGGCGTTGCCAGCGTAAATATCAGCGTGGACAGAAACACCAGCCCCAGGATGCTCAAAATCAGCCACTTGCGACGAATCAGCACCTCCAGGTAGTCGCGCAGATTGACCTCTTCATCCCACTCCGGCACCGCCTGCCGCACCTCGGTGGAAGGCAGATAGCGCCCATCCTGCGCCCCATCCGGCACGGCCACTTGCCGCGAAACCTGCCTGTCAATAAAATCCCGATCTCTCATCATCGCACCCTAATCCCGTCTATTTTCGCAAAAGAAAAGCAAAAATGAATCCCTTCCTTCCCCTTCAACTGTTAACTGCTGTTTCCTTCCACCTCCACCAATCCAAAATTGTCTAACCAAACTCTTCCCTCAATCTTGGAATCAAACCGTCGGCTAGGCACCCGCCGCAGCCTGACGACAACCGCCTCACACCCCTCCGGCACCTCGAAGGCGATGGTTTCGGTACGCCACATCTCGGTACCCCGCATCATGGGCCCCTTCTTGTGCAATCCCTTGCACTGAAACCCGTAAACCTCCACGAAGGGCCCCTGATCGGTGGTGATGTTCATGCTGCGCCACTCGTAGCTCAGCCGGTAGGACTTTCCGGGTTCCACCGGCACGATCTGGTAGAGATGATAAAAATTGACATTCTCCTTGCCGGCAAACCACACCTGTGCGGTAAAATCCGACCGCACCTCGGGCACCAGGGCCCGCTTGATCTTCCAGTGGCCGTGTTTCGGATTGATCGCCCGCCAGCCGAACCCGCGGTTGGCAAATTCCTGCTCAAAGCCCGGATTGCTGATCCCCTCCTGCTGCCAGACCTGCTTGGCCGCCGCCACCTGCTTGTTTCCCAGCAGAAAATGTATGTACCGAATGCGCCGCTGCGGATCCTCCTGTTGGGCTTTGTCCATCGCCGCCCACACCATGCGGGCATCCTCAACCCGCCGGGTGCGCATCAGCCAGTCCAGGTAATGGGCAAGATTGTCGGCATCCAGCAGGGGCAGCACCTCCCGGACATTGCCGTTGAACTGATTGTCCAGCACGAACAGGGCGCTCTGGCGGTTTTGGTCCACCGGTATCAGGCCGTTGATATTGCGCAGAAAAACATCCTGCGCCCCCAGCTTCAGGGCCATCATGGCCTGGGACCACTTCCAACGGTAGACGTCACCGGTCAGACGGTCGACATAATCCAGAATCGCGCCGGCTTCCGGCAGGTTGCCCTGGGCCGCTTCGACTTCCCCCAGCTTGACCCAGGCATCCATGTAAAACACGTCTCCGGTCACGGCCCGCCGCAGCAGTGCGGCCGCCTCGGGCAGACGGTTTTTAAACCACAGCTCATATCCGATTTTATACTGGGCCTCTGGGAAACGGGACAGGTGCCGGGCCGCTTCCATGGTGGGTTCGAACAAACGGAGTTTTATACGCCGTTCCTGCCACCCATACCACAGAAGGAACCCTCCCAGCAAAACCAAAACGAGGCTGACAACGATTTTTTTGAGCATCACCCCCATGAAAAAAGCCGCCGCCAACCCCTGGATTTTTTGACCGGCGCCGGCTGTTCAACCAGCGCCAGCGGTTCGGATCGCAACACCCGCGATGGATTCTGCCGCATTACCACATCCACCCCTTCTTCCCCCACTATCTTGTGCAAAACCGCCAGGGCCTGGGGCACAAAACCGGGATTGCGATGCTTCATATCGTGGCTGTCCGTGGCCATGCAGTGGATATACCCCTTGGCCGCCAGATTCCTGGCCAACCGGCTCTCCCGGGAGCCGTAATGCCCCAGCAAAGACCCCCAGTTTACCTGTATGCCGCACCCTGTTTCGATGATCTTCTCGAAGATACCCGGTTTCTCCACCAGCCGGGCGCAGCGCTCCGGATGTGCCAGCAGCACCCGGTACCCATGGCTGATCAGATCGAACACCACTTGGTCCCAGCCATAGGGCAGCTGCTGAAAAGGCACCTCCACCAGCAGATAGTCCGACCCGCCCAGGGGCAGCAGCCGATCCTGTGCCAGCAAATCCGATATGGACGGATCCATGGCAATCTCCATGCCCGCCAGCACCTTCAAGTCGACGCCCCGTCTGATCAGCACCTCGTTTAGTTCCGCCACCCCATCCCGCACGGCCGCCGCCTCCGGCGCCCACGACGTCCCGGGAATATAATGCGGCGTGGCCACCACCACCGCGTACCCGGCGGCCGCATAAATCCGGGCCATGGCCACGCTCTCCTCCACATCCCTGGCCCCATCGTCAATGCCCGGCAGAATGTGGCTGTGCAAATCAATCAAATTTCAACACCTATCCCTCATCCCACCGCCATCTCATAAATTGAAACCCTACCTTCCCTTTCAACTTTCAACTTTCAACTTTCAACTTTCAACTTCTTTTCAACGCAGTCCGCAACCCCTGCAACATCCGCGATATCTCTTTCAACTCATTTACAATCTGCCTGGCATCAACTTCCGACAGTATCCCCACTTCCCGACAAATATAAACCTGCGTCCGCAACTCGGCAGCGGAGCCTTTAGCGATGCTGAGATACCTTGTGAAATCCGGAACACTGTCTTTCTCACTGCCCTCCGCGATATTCGAAGGAATCGAAATGACCGCCCGTAGCATCTGATCCTTAATCCCAAAATCACGACATGCCTCCAACAGCCCATAAACCCGTACCGCCAACCGGCACCCCCTCTTCCAAACCTCCAAATCCTCAAACGAGTTCCCCATCCCCCCCTCCACATCCCATCAATCAAATTGAACCCCTACCTACCCTTTCAACTTTCAACTTTCAAATTTCAACTTCTTTTCTCAGTCCTGAACCCCGAA
>CAYUAQ010000163.1:0-7578 GCA_964442705.1 uncultured Desulfobacteraceae bacterium | reverse complement strand
CAATGGCCTTTCATTGTCCGGGTCCAACCACGCGGGAGGGGCGGGCAGGGTTCGGCTGCGCGCAGTTGGAGAACCGGCGGGAAAAAGATGCGCAGGCCGGCGGCGCGTAAAGAAAGGCGAGCTGTCTGAGCGCAGCGAGTTCTCGCCTTTCAGCGACGGCGGCCTGAGCATCCCCGCCGGGGCTCGCGGAGCGCAGACGATGCCTGCCCGCCCCGGTGCTGCCAGGCTGCAGCGCCATATCATCAAAGGGTTGACCTCGGGGGCCATGGAGCGCTAAAAACAGGCAGGTAACGCATGGCGTCATCATCAAACGGCCGGGGGGGCCCGGCACAGGGAGGGTTAAAAATGCACGAGGAAAAAATGATCAGTGCCCCCGATGGCACGCAACTGTTTCATGTCAGAGACATACCGGAAGCCCCCAGGGCGGTGATCGTCATCGTTCACGGCCTGGCCGAGCATGGCGGCCGATATGACTATGTTGTTCAGAAGCTGAACGACTTCGGCTACGGGGTTTACCGCTTCGACAACCGTGGGCACGGCCGCTCGGGAGGCAAGCGAGGGTACCTGGACGATTTCCATCAATTTATCGACGATGCCGATCTTTTCGTCGAGCTGGCCGCCGGAGAACATGCGGGAATCCCACGGTTCATGCTGGGCCACAGCATGGGTGCCTTCATTGCGGCCGGGTACGGCGTGAAATACCCGGGCAAACTCAAGGGCCAGGTGTTTTCCGGGGTCGTGGCCACGGCGCTGCCCCTCTTCGATCCGCTCAAGGACATGGACGTGGAGAAGGCCCCCGAAACCCCTATCCCCAACGCCTTGTCACAGCTCATCTGCCGGGACCCCGAGGTGGTGGAAGCCTATGAAAACGACCCCCTGGTCCTCAGGGAGACGACCCTCAAGCTGTTGACCAGCGTCCTTTTCGACGGCGTGGCATGGCTTCAGGAAAACCTGAAGAACTACACCTACCCGTGTCTCATCCTGCACGGCGGGGATGACCGCATCGTGGACAAGTCCTCTTCGCAGTACCTTTACGAGAACATCGCCTCGGAGGACAAGCGCATCAAGATCTACGAGGGACTTTTCCACGAGATCCTCAACGAGGTGGAAAAGGACCAGGTGCTGGCCGACATCCGCTCCTGGATCGACGAGAGAATCTGAGTCTGCCATGCGCACCCGGCTGGCGTTGGGGTGCCCTTCCCCGGGCCGTGACGGCAGCGGTTGCTTTCAGGGCGCCAGCAGGCCGCTGAGAGCGTCCACGAACCGGCGGTGGTTTTTGAGGTAGAGCCGTATGGCCCGTTTTTCCCCGCCGGCCGAGACAAAGTGCACCTCCACGACGCCGTAGCCGAACCACCGGCCCGCCTCCTCCACGCGCTCGATGGCGGTGACGGGTATTTCGTGCCAGAGATCCAGGCCCAGCAGCGCGGTAAACCCCACGGCGAACCAGTGGGGTTTGATGGTCAGGGTCTCTGGCGAAAGCAAGATCCGCATGCACCCGTAGGTGCTGGCCATGCGCGTCCAGCCGCTCTTGAGCGACTGGGCCGCCGCGTGGGGTTCGAAAAACAGCACCTCATCGGTAGTATTCTTTTTCTCATTTTCCATAACACCCTCCACCGGGACGGACGAGGCGCCACGATGCCATGCCATCAGGTCCATCGGAAGCCAAGGCCCATTTTGGTGTAAGCGATCAGAATGGCCAGCGAAAGAAGGCCCCATATGCAGGTGCCCACAGTTACGCCCTTCCCCTTCTTCAGGGTTGCAAGGACTAGAAAAATCAACACCATATGATAAAGGGCATATGCTGCCCCCAGGAGCATGATGAGGATATTGGAGCTGTTTTGGGCCGCCGTGGCCGGCCATCCTTTGCCGGACAAAAGGCCCATGCACAGCCGCATCGCTTCAACCCAACCCGCTGACATGAAGCCGAACAGCAAAAGGTATTTGGCCGCAAAGGCCAGGACAATGAGCAGCAGGTTTGTCCATCCCATGATGGCGATGAATTTGTCCACGGCGGCGCTGAGATGTTTTCTGGTGATTTTCATCGTCGGACGATTCCCCGTGCTGCTAATCATCAGATCAAGAACGGCTGCCAGGCGCTTTCCAATATAGTCAATCTCGGCAATTTCAGCGGTCACATGAGAATCGCGGACGCAATGCCGGAAATGGCCGAACGGCAACAGCGGCGCGGGCATTGTCAGCACAAGACAAGACCGAAGATGGATGCGGCCAACAGGCCTCATATCCTGACAAAATACGGCAGCACCACGAAAACAGCACCGATCGTCACTAGCAGGTACACGTTTGAGAGGAAATAGGGCAGGAAGAAAAGGGCGATGCCGGCAATCAGCGGAATGATCGCCCTCTGTTTTTTACCATAGACAAAGAAACCGAGGCCGATGGCCCCGAACAGCATTCCCCAAATCAGCAGCGAGCTGTTTGCCATTTGCGGTTGATCCTTTGCATTAAGCTGCGCCGGCCTTTTCTCCGGCGGATCCAGCCGGCGGCGAGAACGCCGTTCGGCAACAGGTGGACAGGTCTTGGGGGTAGGGCGGTGGTTAAACGGGGAACCCGGACCAATAGCCTGCCGGAGGCTTGGGGATCGCCGACGGGATGAAGAACGGCTAGCAGCGCAAAGGCCAGAAGGGGTGAAAAAACAAGAACCAGGCACAGCCAAACGAGTTTGCTCATTTCAAACCATCTGCTGATTGAACCTACTCAATCTACTTTTTTTACTACCTGTTTCGCCAGTTCAACTGCCCCTGCCATATTCTCGGCATCGTTGTCCCCTTTATTGACCTTTATGTCAATCAGGTGTCCACCTATACGGATATGGAGTCCGCCATTGGGCTCTATTTCCCTGCCGCACCACAGGGCTTCATCCCCCAGATCATGGAAAATGACCGTGGACGGCACCCCTGTATCATAGTTATGCTTGAATATCTTCATGGCTGCGGCTTCAGAATCGCGTGTTCTGAACATCACGGAAACAAACTTTTCGTTCTTTTTTACAGATTCATAAAGGCACAGAGTGCCGCCTATAAAGGCTGGAAAGGTGGTCAGATCTCCATCTTTTGAAGGACTTCCCATGCAATTCTCCGCGTCCTGTTTAGTGACAAGGTCACATGCATTTTTTTCAGCACAGAATGCAGGTGTTACTGATACCTGCAGGAAAGTCAGCGTAAGAAGCGTCAGGAAAAAGTATTTGAAATGCATAAATATGCCTGCCCCTTTAAATCCGCCAGTTCCGGCCTGAAGAAGAAATTGGTCTTTGTGGTGTCGATGTATGCCTGGGCTTCCTTCTCAAGGCCGTCGGCGGACCGGCTCAGCAGGTAAAAACCCGAAGGCCACCGCGATTACGACGACAACGACGATGCACACAAAGACGACGAATAATTTTTTCATTTTTGCGCCAATGCCACTCCCGGGTGTTGCCCGCAACCCTTGAAAGGGAAAAACGCACACCACGGCCAGCGCTGCAGAAGTTAAAAATCCATCACGCTGTCAAGCCCGCGGTGGAGACCCACCAGCTTGCCGACCTCCCGAATCGCCAGAAGCGCCCCGGCCACGTATGGTTCGGCGCTCGACCCGGCCTCGTGCCGCAGGATCAGCTTCTGGTCGGGCATGCCGAATATGGTCTCCACCGAGAGCACGTAACCGGGCACTCGCACGGCGTGAACCTGGGAACCGAGCAGACGCACACCCCGGCTTTCTTTGGGTCCGTGGATTTCCTCCAGGGAGACGTCGAGCCGCGACTCCCGGATCATGGACAGCCGGCTCGCCAGCTCCCGTGCCGTTCCGCTGGGGGCATCTATTTTGTCGGCGCTGGCGTAGTCGATGATTTCCCAGTGGGGAATATACCGCGCCGCCATCTCGGCGAATTTCTGCAACAGGACCGCGGTCAGGGCGAAATTCCCCGCCGCCAGCACGCCTTGACCGACTTTGCGGGCCAGCACGCCGATTTCGTCGTAGTCCGCGTCGGTCAGCCCGGAGGTCCCCACCACCACGTGCGCCCCCTGCCGGAGGGCGACCAGCACGTGGTGCTTGGCCACTTCCGGCCGGGTGTACTCCACGAATACATCGGCCCCCGTCTCGAGGGCCTCTTCGGCCGTGGCGAACACCGGCGCTTCCAGTTCAGGGATGCCGATGGCGCTGCCCAGCGTCTGCCCGGCATGCTTTCTGGACACGGCCGCCACGATCTCCGTGTCAGGCGCCTCGAACAGCCCCCGCGAAAGGGCCGACCCCGCCCAGCCGGTGGCGCCGGCCAAACAAACCTTTATCCCCACCTGTCAAATCCTTTCCGGTTGAATCTGCGGGTATCGAACAACTATAAAAACGTCCCGGTCACCTGTTTTCATCCCCCGGGCCCACCCAGAACAGCGGGTTGTGGGCCACCTCCCAGAGGTGGCCGTCGGGATCTGCAAAATACCCGCTGTACCCGCCCCAGAAAACCTTCTGTGGCTTTTTGAGCGGGGTGGCGCCGGCATCGATGGCCTGCGAAAAAACCTCGTCGACGTCCCCTTCCGAGGCGACGTTGTGGGAGAGGGTGATCGCCTCGAATCCCTGTCCCTCGGGAGAGACGCACGCATCCTCGGCCAGCGCCGCCCTATCATACAGTCCCAGCCACGTGCCGTCCAGGGTAAAGAAGGCGATGCCGGGGGGCGAGTCCATCCTCGGAAAGCCGAGCCCCTTTTCGTAAAATTCCACGGCCTTGGGAAGGTCGCGCACGCCGAGCGTGATCATGCTGATTCTGGGTTTCATTTTTTTTCGGCCTTCCGTTTTCGTGCGGGTCAGAATTCGTTGATGACCGTTATGCCGGTTTCCCGAAAAGTGTCCATGTCGGCCAGCGCCTCCAGGGATTGCTCGAGATTGATTGTCCGGCCGATCAGCTTTTGCGGGGCCAGCTTGCCGGCCCGAATCATTTCAAACAGTGCCGGGTATCTGTACGCCTGAATGCCGTGGCTGCCGGCGACCTCGAGCTCGTTGGCGATGATCTTGTCCATGGGTACGGCGGGGTGGCTGTGGTCCGCCAGCATCAGCCCGACCTGCACGTGCCGGCCCCGCTTTCTCAGATTGGCGATGGAGTTGAAGCAGGTCTCGGGGCTGCCCAGCGCGTCGATGGAAACATGGGCGCCGCCGCCGCTGATATCCAGCACGTTTGCGACGACATCTTCCGTTTTGGTGGCATTGATGGTGGCAGCAGCACCCACGGAGCGCGCCAAGTCGAGTTTCTCGTCGGCGATATCGATGGCCACCACCTTGGCACCCAGCGCGTCGGCGATCATGATGGCGGACAGACCGACCCCTCCGCAGCCGTGGATGGCGACCCACTGCCCGGCAGAGACCCTGCCCTGGTCGACGATGGCCCGGAAGGAGGTCACAAAACGGCAGCCCAGGCTCGCGGCCGTGACAAAATCGATTTCATCCGGCAGACGCACCAGGTTGACGTCGGCATAGTCGATGGCAATGTATTCGGCGAAAGAACCCCAGTGCGTGAACCCCGGCTGGAACTGCCGGTCGCAGACCTGGTGGTTTCCCGAAACACATTGAGGGCAGGTCCCGCACCCGCAGACGAACGGAAGTGTGACCCGGTCGCCGATCTTCCATCGAACGACATGCTTTCCCGTCGCCTCGATGACGCCGGCAAGTTCATGCCCCGGAACATGGGGCAGGGTGATGTCCGGGTCGTGCCCCATCCATCCATGCCAGTCGCTCCGGCAGAGTCCGTTGGCCTTCACCCGAATGACAACACCGCCTGCCGTGGGCGTCGGGTCGGGCACATTCTCGATCGTCAAAGGCTTTGCAAATTCGGTGTAAACCGCTGCTCTCACAAGGACCTCTCTTCTCTGCAAAACACCATGCAAGGCATCCCGCTATCCGCCGCGTTTCACCATCTGCATCAGCAAAAGCACGAGGAAGGCCAGCCCCGCAATCGCGTAGAAGGTGGTCCCGAACCAGAACCATATCGGGCTCAGCTCCCTTTCGTACCTTCCCCTCATGATCAACGTTCCGCTTTTTACCGCATAGCCCGCCATCCCCAGACAAAAAGCCGTCCCGATCAGTAATGCCGTAATTGCCTTGCCTCCACGGTGGTCGTCATGTGCTTTGGCAAACCTCCCCGCCTCGATACATTCCGGCGGACACAGTCGTATGACATCCGCGTAGGACATATTCGGTAAAAGAACCCCGGCACGTGAATCCGGGCAGGAGACAGCCCTCACGGGCGCGCTGGTTTCCCGGAACACACGCGGTTCACCCTGACCCTAACCGGGTTCGACGGTGAAATCGTCGAAGAAGACATACGAGTCGGCCTTGGACCACAGGCCCACTTTCCCCTCGATCTTCTTGTTGGACGGGTCGTGTGGGAAGTATCCCTTCCTCGCTGTTGGAATAGCTGGTCGCTTCCCTACCACTTACCATCGATGCAGCAGACAAACAATCCGTAATTCTTTTCGAGGGCATCGCCTTCCATGAGCTTGGTCTTCACCTCCCTTTTGACCCGCAGCAGTTTTTCCAGCAATAGAAACAGGGAAAACAGGATGACCAGGAAAAGCGCGCTGCATTTTGCGAAAAAAGATGTTCTCCAGGCGGGATCTGTCATTGCCGAATTGGTGCCTCATTGTGGCAGTTCGACCTGCGCAATGACCCGCCCATCGCAGGGAAGGATATAGTAATCACAGACCTCCTCGGCATCGTTCAGTTGGTGGATCGAAAGCAGGAAGCCCAGCCCCGCTCATCAGCCTCGAAACTGGCAACAATCTTCAGTACCGTGGATTTCCCGGCGCCGTTGGGACCGATGATCCCGGCAATGGCCCCCTTGGGTCTTTCAAAGCAGATCCCTTCAGGTACAGACGATCCCTGGTACGCCTTGAGGCGGTTTGCGACACGCAGCGTGCAGACATTTTTCTTGCCAGACCCGCATCGGCCGCCGCGTTATTATAACTTGTTCAGTGATCAGGCGATTTGAATAGTAAGATCAAAATCGGAAATGACGATGGCCTAAAAGACCAATCGTGCCGCATCTCTCATTCACAATTCAAGGTTTGACACCAATTCCGCATGACACCAATTCCGCACCAATTCCGCAATCGTGCCATTCAAGGTTTGACACCAATTCCGGTTACTTGAACTGCAACTCGTCGTTGAATTTTACGTTGACAAGGTACCAGTTGTCGGCCGGCTTGTAAAAGTAAAATTCCCAAACGGTTGGCATCATCTCCAACTTCAGGACATATAGGAGCCGCATGATCGATTTGCCGATTTCCTCTTCTTTAATCTTTTCGAAACCCAGGATACGGCCGTACAGGGGAAGCACGGTGGATGTCTGCCGCTTCAGGGCATTTATCGCCTGGGGCTTTTGCGTCGTGATCGGGGATCCGGCAAACAGTTGGTCGTAGGCGTTCGATATTTGGCCCGCCAGCACCATTTTGAAAAAAACTTCCGTAAACTCCCTGGGCTCCTTGGCAAGAGCCACATGCGCCGAAAAAATGAAGGCGGCCAGTACGAGGGCCGGTATGCGCCTTTTCATTTCCCGTCTCCTTTTCTATGGCTTGTGATGGTTGGCCTGTTCACACCAGTCTG
>CAYUAQ010000162.1:0-7612 GCA_964442705.1 uncultured Desulfobacteraceae bacterium | reverse complement strand
GTGTTGTCCCCTCATGGGGGTCGAAGATCGGAGGCAGAAACGCAAAAGAGGCCGTGTCGCCACGGCCTCCTGGGAACGCGATGGTTTGATGGTTGCGCTGCTAAGGCTCGATCATGGCGACGTGGAACAACTGGTAGCTGCCTTCGGCCGAAACCGTGACTTCGGCCATCCCCGGCGTGTCGCCGGCAAACAGATCCGTCTGTACCGTGGCGGTCTCATCGGTGGTCGTCAGGGTGTACGTCTGTTTCCCATTTTCAAAAGAGCCCAGGGTGGTGGAAAAGGTTACCGGCGTGCCGATGGGTACGAGGCGGGCCTCGCTGTCGGCCACGCTGACCGTCAGGGTGACGGATTCGTCGCTGCCGGCGGCCATGGCCAGGCTGGGCGCGTCCACCATGATCATGGCGTTGGTGACGGGAAGGGTGTCGGGGCCGGTACTGGTACCGGTGCCCGTATCCGTGCCCGTGTCGGTGCCCGTGCCCGTTCCCGTGTCGGTGTCCGGACAGGTGTCGCCGCAGGGGTCACAATCTTCGTCGATGGGAATATTGACGCGCTGTTTCATGCCGTTGGACTCCGCCGTGACCGCCAAGATGCCCTCGATGTTTCCGGCGATGGCCACCACCGAGGCCACGCCGTTGGTGCTGGTGGTATGGGTGGTCAGTTTGCGGGTGCCGTTGGCGAATTTCCCGATGCCCGATGAGATGCGGAAGGTCACCCGGGTGCCGATGTCAGCCGCGCTGCCGTCGGTTTTGGTCACGGTGGCCACGACCACCGAAGAACTGCGCTCATCCGGAAATAGGCAGATGGGGGTGGCCGTCAGCGTGATGCCCCCGGACTGCGGGTCGGCGACACCGCCCTTGGAGCCGCAGCCTGCCATATAGCCGACCAATGACAGAATCGCTACCACTAAGATCGTAGTTGACATCTGCTTGAATTTCATAGACTTCCTTTCACTTTCATCGGTTTTGTGTTTCATGACTTCGTCCGACTGCCTTTCAGGAAGAGACGGTCGCCTGCTGGCTGCTGCGCTTTTCCAGGTTCACGATCCTGGGGGTGATGAAGATGAGCAGCTCTTCCTTGCGCTTTTCTTTCGACTCGGTTTTGAACAGCCATCCGAGGATGGGAATCTTGGAAAGGAAAGGCAGCCCGGCCTGGCTGGCGCGCTCACCCGACTTGATGATGCCGCCGATGACCACCGTGTCGCCGTCGTTGACCAGCAGTACGGTTTCGGCTTCCTTGGTGGTGAAGGACTGCTGGCCGGAGATGACCTCGCCCAGGTCTTTCTTGGTGATTCGGAGTTTCATGGAAATGCGCTGGTCCAGGGTCACGTGGGGCGTGACTTCCAGGATCAGGTCGATGTCCTCGAATTCCGTGACCGTGTTGCCGGATTCGTCCAGCTTGTTGTAAGGGTAGCGGATACCGGACTTGATGGTGGCCTTGACGTTGTCCAGGGTGGCGATTTTGGGCGCCGAGATGATCTTGCTCTCACCGTTTTCTTCGGAGGCCATCAGTTTGGCATTGATGACCAGGCCGGTGCCGGCGATGCGCAGGAAGTTGAAGCCCAGGGCCCCGGCCGCCGCCTGGATAGGCAGGTTGACGGCCGTATCCCAGCCATAGGTGCCGCCCAGGGTGTCGAAACCGCGCTGGGGACCGATGCCCGGCTGCCCCTCGGCGCTCATTTCCCGCAGCCAGCTGGGCTGGAAAGGACTGTTGGCCGTGCCGGATCCCGGCATGCGGCTGGCGGTGTATGGCTCTGTGCCCGTACTGGAGATGCCGCCCTCCACGCCCCACTGGATGCCGATTTCCCGGGCAAAACTGCTGCTGGCCTCCACGATCCGGGCCTCGATGCTGACCTGGCGGGTGGGGCGGTCGAGTTGGGCGATGATGCGTTTGATGCGTTCGATTTTGTGGGGCAGGTCCGTGACGATAATCTGATTGGTGCGATCGTCGAACATGATATTGCCCACACCCGGGGTCAGCAGCGAGTTGGAAGCCGCACTCTGCTCGATTTCAGTACCGCCCACTCTCATTTGGGCGGTATTGCCTCCGGTGTCCTGCTTGGTGATCATCACGTAAATCGATTCGGCATCGGCGTAGTTGATGGGGATGTACTCGGTCACCGCCTGTGAAAGCTGGGCCTCCAGTCTCTGGCGTTTGAGTTCTTCTTCCCACCGTTTGCGCCTGGCCTTTTCCGCGGCTTCGAATTTGGCCTGGGTGCCGATGCGGATGATGTCGCCCTCGGTGACCATGTCCAGCTGATTCATTTTCAGCACCAGGTCCAGCACCTGGTCCCAGGGTACGGGTTTATGGAGGCTCAGGGTCACTTTGCCGGTCACGTCCTGATCGATGGCAAAGTTCTTGCCGCTGACGTCCTGGAGGATACGAAAGACATTTTTGATGTCGGTTTCATAAAAATCCAGCGCTATTTTTTCACCGGTGAACTTCTTCTGGGGGGCCGCAGCCGGCATGGCCGCCGCGGAGGCGCCTTGTCCGGGCTCGGCCGACATGCCGCCTGCTGCGCTGGGGGCTGCGGGCGTCGCGGTCTCCTGAATGGCCCTTTGAGCGGCCTCTTTCTTCTGAATGGCCATGGCCGTGGCGCTGGCCACTTCTTCCCACGGCGGCAGCTGGGCCTCGGCAAAGGGTTTGGGCGGCACCGAGGAAGCTTCGAAATGCACCAGGATCTGGTTGCCGTCCGTCTCGGTGCGGTAATTGACGCCCTCCCGCAGTTCGATGGAAACCAGCGCCCGATCCCTCATGTCCGGCGGCTGGATGGGGATGATGCGGTCCACGGCGCTTTCAAAGCGGGTGGTGATCAAGGGCCGTTTGCGGTAATCCGGGATCCTGGTGCCCGGCAGACTGACGACCAGTTTGCGGTCGTTTTCCTTGATCAGGTTGTACTGTACCGGGGCCGTGGTGCCGATGATCACTGTGGACTTACCGCCGGCTTCGCTGGAAAAATCCAGGCGGTTGAGCCAGGTTTTGACGCTTTTTGCCGTCGACGGAGTCGCCGCTGGCGAAGGCGCCGGTTTTTCCTGGTCGGATGCCTGGGCCACCAGGGTCGACTGGCCCACGGTGGCGGTTGCGGACTGTTCCGGTTTGTCGCTCACGGTTTCCCGCGGTGGCTCGGCGGCCGCCTCGAGGGATTTTTCGGCCGGTTGACCCACGGAGATCGCCAGTCCGTTGCCCACCGGTTTGGCATCGTAGGCGGCCAGGTAGGCGTCGTCGGTGTCCAGCACCACGCGCAGTTTGAAAGGATCGGCGTAGTAGCGGACGCGTTTGACCCAGGGGGTATCGACGGCCACGCGCTGTTCACGGTGATAGGGACTTCCTATGTTGGGAATGTCGTAGACGATGCGTGGCGGGGACTTGAGGGTAAAAGAGCTGTATTCGCTGATGACGCCGTTGGCGGCCAGGAGTACCTGGACGCCCTGATCGCTGGTCTGCGCGGAGACCGATTCCAGGCGCGTGGCCGGAGGCGCGCTCTGGGCGGGCTCTTCAGCGGCCACCTGCTCCGATACTTCCTGCGGCGGGACGTCCACGTCGGCAGTCGGAGATTCGTCGCCGGTTTCGACTTCCGAAGCCGCCGCAGCTTCAACGACCGCGTCGGTGTCTGCCGGGCTGGCCTCATCCGGGGAAGGTTCGGACAGATTCTGCTCCTGTATGGCAGCCTCGGCAGTCGGTTCATCCAAGGGTTGGGTGTCGGCTGCGGCCATTTCCATGGGAAACGACAGCTTCAGCCCCTGGCCCTCGCGGGTGACGTCGCAGGGCACGTCTCTCTTGAGAAAGAGTTCCACCCGGGCGGTGTCGCTGTCCTCATCGGCCGGGATCACCCTGACGGATTCAACGATATCGTTTTCAGGGACCGAGGGTTCGATGCCGGGGTCAAACAGGGCGCCGGGAAAATAGAACACCATCCGCAACGGCACGGCCTGTTTGATGGAGGTGTAAGTGAGGGTCTGGTCGCCTTCAATCAAAATGTCGACCGAATCCGGCTGCGGCACGGCCCTGATGGCCGTGATGTGTTTTCCGTCAGCCGACTCCTCTCCTGATACTTGGTTGACCTCGGCGTTGACTTCGGTGGTGACCTCGGCAGTAACCTCGGCGTTGGCCTCGGCACTTTGGCCCGCACCGCGATTGGCGGCACAGCCGCCCAGCCAGAAAGCGGCCAATACCAGGGCCATTGCTAAAGCGGCAGCACTGGAGCGCATCGACTTCCTGTCATCCATGGCATCATTCCCCTGAAGATTTCTGAAGTTTCAGTTGGCGTGGAACCTTTTTGATTTCCCCTAAAGGATTTTCTATCTCTTCTTCGACGACAATGCGGTCGTCGAGTATTTCGGTGATTTTACCGCCCTGGTTGCCAAGGTAGGTGCCCACGGTAACCACATAGCCCTTGCCCGTGGCCTCTTCCACCAGCGCTTTATTCCCCTGGGGCGAGCGGATAATACCGGTGAGCTTCAGCTGGCTCAGATCGACTTTTTCAAGAGGGGTGCGCGGAATGTGTTTTTTGCGCTTTTTCCGGGGGGATGTCGTCGTCGTTGCCTGCTGATCGTCGGCTGTTTCTGATTCGCGGAACAGGGGAACAAAGGGATCAATTTTGCCGGCAGAGCTGTACGGTTTGATGCTGGCCAGCTGGGCTTTCAAGGCGGACGTACCCGCGTCTTTCTGGGATGCGGCTGTCGTCGCAGGAGAGGTCGCCTTCTCCGCTGCAAGGGCTTTTTCCTGTGGGGAGGTCATGATTTTCTGTCGTACGACGGTCTTTTGGACAGGCTTTTCGGTGCCGCTGTCGCAACCCGTGGCCAGAAGCGCCGTAAAACAGAAAAGACAGGCCAATCGGTTCAGGGAGACGTTCGATTTGAACATAGTCAATGCCGTTTCTGCTGTTATTTTTTCTTTTTCTTGTCTGATTTTTTCTGCTGGGGCTGATCGATGAATTTATAGGTCACCGCCGTGCAGGCGGTCATCAACTCGTTTCCCGGCAGGGATTTGCCCTTGGCTGCTACCGGTGCCATGTTGATATCCTGGATGTTGACGATGCGGTCCAGACGGGACACCTTGTCGAAGAAAGTGGCCACCTGATGATAGCTGCCGGTGACCCGGATGGCCAGGGGCAGCTCGGCATAGAATTCCCTGGGGACTTCCGCCTTGGGCTGAAACAGGGTGAATTCCAGTCCGGCCCGTTGTCCGGCGCGGGAAATACCGGCCAGCAGCGAAGGAATTTCCTGCTTTTCCGGCAGGGCCCGCATCGCCATTCTGAAGCTGGCTTCAGCCTGTTTGATACGTTCCCGGTATGCTTTGATCTGCCGGGCGTTGGCCTTGGCACGGGCCAGCTTTTTCTGCAGCTGCGCCTCTTCCTTGGATAACTTGCTTATGGACTGCCAGGAGGGATAATAAGAAAGGTATCCAAACGCAGCCGCCGCCACCACAATGCACACCGCGTAAATCAGGATCTTCTGGGTTTTGGAAAGCTGCTCTATTTTTTCGAACAGTGCAGTTTTTTCTTGGGATGCGCCTGGTTTCATTTCTTTTCAGCCTTGTTGTCCTTGTCCGCCTCTGCAGGGTTCTTGGCTATCCGCTTACAGGAGATTTCAAATTTCTTCAAATCGATGCTCTGGCTTTCCTTGATGGTTTCCTTTTTCAGGTTTTTCAGCTGGACACTGGCAAAAAGACCCGCTTTTTCAAGCCGTGTCATGAAATCGGCCACCGTCTTGTTGTCCATGGCAATACCGGTTATGTTGACCGTTGCTGCCGGAGAGTTGTGGCTTTCCAGCCGTGTGAACCACATGCGCTTCTTGATGATCAGACCGGTGAGCGCATCCAGCAGTTCCACCGCCTCGCGGCGGTTGGCTTCCAGGCTCTTGATGACGGCGGTTTTTTTCTTCAGGATTGCCAGCTTCTTTTTGATTTCGGCAATTTCCTTGTTGATTTTCTCATACTTGACCAGTTGGGTCTTGGTGGAATTGACCTTGGCACGCCAACTCTTTTCCTGGTTTTTCAGGTAGAGGTGTGCGGCCAGCAGAACGCCCAACACCACGGCCATGGTCAACAGGAAAATGCCCACCTGCTTACGGGCGGTCTCTTTTCTGCGTGCATCTCGAAATGGTAACAGGTTGATTCGTATCATTTGTCATCAATTCTTCGTGTGGCCAGTCCCATGCATATGGCTGCCTGAGGGGCCACCTGTGACAGATAGGCGGGGTCGAGCCGTCCGCTGTCCGCTTTAAAGGGCTCAAACGGATTGATCACGTTCACCTCAGCGGAGGTTTCGACTCCCAGCAGTTCCCTGAACTCCTTGATATTGGCCCCGCCGCCGCTCAGCATGATGCGCTTGATCTGGTCGTCCGGGTAGGTCGAATAGAAGAAATCCAGCGCCCGTCTGATCTCCTGGCACCAGTCCGCGACGATGGCGGAGACGATTTCTCTGATCTGTTCGGAGGACAGGGTTTCGGATTTGCCGGTAAGTTTGATTTCTTCAGCCTCTTCGGGGGAGCAGTCTGCCATGGACGCGATTTTGTGGTTGATCTGCGCACATCCCAGCGAAACGTCCCGCATGAAAAGCGACTGGTTGTTCTTGAGGATGTTCAGTGATGTCTTGGATGCGCCGATGTCGATGAGGGCAACGTTCTCTTCGCCCCCGCCCCGTGCAAACTCGAAAATATTCTGCAGGGCAAAGGCATCAACATCTATCACGCAGGGATTCAGACCTGCCATTTCAATGACACCGGCGTAGTCATCCACCATTTCCTTTTTGGCTGCCGTGAGCAGCACGCTGGTCAGGTTGGCGTTGTTTTCATTTTCGCCGATGATGTGGAAATCCAGGTAGACGTCGTTGATGTCATACGGAATGTACTGTTCGGCTTCCAGATGAATGGTTTCCTGCAACTGCTCCTCGCTGATGGTCTGCACGTCGATCTTCTTGACGATTACCGAGTATCCCCCGATGGAGGTGGCGACGTTCTGCTCCTTGATTTTATGGGTGGCGAAAAGTTCCCGGATGGCGGCAGCGACTTTTTCCGGTTCCTTGATGGAGCCGTCTTCAATCAGCCCGGGGGGAATATCGATGAGTCCAAAAGCCCTGAAAGCACCCCCCTTGCTCAGCCCGGTGATTTCCGCAACTTTGATGGTTCGGGAGCCGATATCTAGTCCGACTAAGTGGTTTTTCTTTGCAAACAACATGAAGATCTCTCAATCATCCTGGAAGATTTCATCTTTATCCGCAAGATTGAGCCCCAGTGCCAGTATGATCTTGCGTTTGGTTTCCAGCCGACAGGGTTTGCCTTTTTCGATACGGGCGATGGTCATCGGAGAGACGTTTGCTTTGCGGGCCAGCTCTGCTTTACTCATGAGAAGAGACTCTCTGACAGCCTTCAAACGGTTTCTACTCATTTGAATCGCCTGTTTGTGCGGTTTTTCTGGGCGTTGCTGTAAAAAAGCAAAGGGGTATGGAAGTTTCTGTTGATATGTTTTGATCCCTATTGCATTTAATTCCTGCCATGTCAAGAACTTTTTTAACTAATTATGCATAATTAGCATATAATTGCCGTGCACCATATTCCGGGGATACCGGCAACGCCCTTTTGCCGGGAATCGGGCAACCGCTTTCTGTGGCAACATC
>CAYUAQ010000161.1:0-7855 GCA_964442705.1 uncultured Desulfobacteraceae bacterium | reverse complement strand
CCGGATTTTCCCGCGCACCGCAGCTCTTCGCAGGAATTTCTCTACAACCGCACCGAGACCAGGCCGCTGGAGGAAAAAATATGCGACGTCCCCAGCCTGCGCAGCACCGAAGCCTCCACCGAGTTGTTGCTGGCCTTTCCCAACCTGCTCACCCGCGAGTCGTTCGTGCAGGAGGCCCTGGCCGGCATTGCCCACGAAGCACGCTTCGCCGCGCTGGCCGTGCAGATCGACGCGGTCCGAGAGGCGGATGACGACACCGCCGATGAACGCTGCGCCGCCGTTACGGGCAGCCTCCTGAAAGCCCTGGAAACCGTCTGCCAACCGCTGAGAGGGGTGTGGGGGGAACTGGAACCCGGCCTGTTCGGCTGTTTCCTGCCCGATGTGGACGAAGCGCTGTGTCAACGAACCGCTGAGGAAGTTCGGCAACAGTTGGCTGCAGACACCACCGAAACCGTGTCCATCGGAATGGCGGTCTTCCCCTGCTCCGAGTTTCAGCGCGAGGATGTCATGGACAACGCCCGCAAAGCCCTGGTCCACGCCTCGTTTTTCGGACCCGGCAGCCGGGTGCTCTTCGACAGCGTGAGTCTGAACATCAGCGGGGACCATTTTTATCAGCACAACGACATCGACGCCGCCATGACCGAGTTTCGGCGGGCGCTCAAGCTGGACCCCGATAACGTCAACGTTCACAACAGCCTGGGGGTGTGCCATGCCGTGCGGGAGGAATTCGGCGAGGCCCAGAAAGCGTTCGAGGCCGCCCTGGCAGTGGATGAAAACGAGGTCATGGCCGTGTACAATCTGGGGTTGGTGCACGCCCTGAAGAAAGAGTACCAGACGGCGCTGGAGGCCTTCGAGAGGGCCTGGCATCTGGACAGCAGCATATTCGAAACCGCCTTTCAGGCCGGCAGGGCTTGCTTTCAGCTGCAGGAATTTGAAAAAGCACTGGATTTCTTCGACAAAGCCCTGGAGCTCAATGCCGACTACGGACCGGCCCTGCGGTTCCGGGGAAAGTGCCTGGAAGAGACCGGCCGCACCCGCGAGGCCATCGACAACTACATCAAGGCGGTCAAACGCAACCCCAATGATGCCGATGCCCTGTCCAGCCTGGGACACCTGTATGCCGAGCAGGGCGAAAATTTGGAAATCGCCATCATCTTCTGCCGGCAGAGTGTGGACATCGCACCTCAAAACGGCCTCTACCACGGCCGCCTGGCCCGCCTCTACCTGCAGGAGGGCCAATTGGAACAGGCCGTCGAGAGCTTCGAACGCGCCGCAGAGCTGGGGTACGACGCCGCCGAGGATCTTGAAAAAGCCCGTGAAATGCTTACTTCTCAAAAAGCCGAAGCGTCTTGATAAAGGCAGCTGACAGCGGGGGAAGGGCTTCAATTTTATAGCACAAGGCACAAAGGGGCAGAGGCACAAAGTGGAAGGAAGGGGGTCAATTTTATTTTCCTTCGGCGAAACGGACGAGACATATTCACAGATTACGCAGATTGACACCGATTATACGGATGCAATGACGAGACAAACGAAATAGACAAAACGACGAAAAAGACAAAACAGGGGAGAAAACCCGATGCCCATTTATGAATATCACTGCAACCACTGCGAACACGATTTTGAATACCTCGTGTTGGGCGGGGAGGAGCCCGACAAGTGCCCCCAATGCGGGGCCGGGACCGTCTGTCGCCTGATGTCCACCTGCGGATTTGTATCCAAGGGCGCCGGCGGTGAAACCGTCAGCAGTTCGGCCGGCAGCTCCTGCAGCGGCTGCTCGGCCACCAGCTGCGCGGGTTGCGGCCACTGATGGCGCCGTCGGTCACCATCGGTACCCGCGGCAGCAAACTGGCCCTCTGGCAGGCCCAGTGGGTCAAGTCTCTGCTGCGTGAGCATCACCCCGCTATCACCGTCGAGGTGCAGATCATCAAAACCCGTGGCGACAAGATCCTGGATGTCCCCCTGGCCAAGGTGGGCGGCAAGGGGCTCTTCGTCAAGGAAATCGAGCAGGCCCTGCTGTCCGGTGACATCGACATCGCCGTGCACAGCATGAAGGACATGCCGGCCGACGTTCCCGAGGGGTTGCAGATCACGGCCGTGCCCCGACGGGAGACACCCAACGATGTGCTCATCGCCGAGGACGGCAGGCGCTTGGCGGAGCTGCCGGCCGGCGCCCGCATCGGCACCAGCAGCCTGCGGCGCTCGGCCCAGCTGCTGGCGCTGCGGCCGGATATAACCATTGTCCCCCTGCGCGGCAACCTGGACACGCGCCTGAGGAAACTGGACGCCGGTCAGATGGACGCCATCGTGCTGGCCGCCGCCGGCGTCAAGCGCCTGGGGCTGGCGGAGCGCATCACCGAGATACTCGACGAACAGGTCATGCTGCCGGCCGTGGGCCAAGGTGCCCTGTGCGTCGAAACCCGGGCCGACGACGAAACCGTCGTTCCCTTGGTGGTCCCCCTGGACGACAGCGCCACGCGCACCGTGGTGAGCGGCGAACGCGCCTTTTTAAACCGGCTGCAGGGCGGCTGCCAGGTGCCCGTGGCGGCCCATGGAAAGCTTGACGATGACCGCTTCACGCTGCGGGGGTTGGTGGCCACCCTGGACGGCCGCACGGTGATTAGCGATCAACTGGGGGGACCGGCCCGGGACAGCCAGCGGATCGGCCTGGAACTGGCCCAACGGCTGCTGGCGCGGGGCGCCGACGCCATTCTTGAAAGCCTCATGACCCATGAACGCTGAAACCGAAACCGGCAAAGTCTTTCTGGTGGGCGCCGGGCCCGGCGACCCCGGCCTTTTGACCCTCAAGGGCCGGGACTGCATCCGCCGGGCCGACGTGCTCATTTATGACTACCTGGCGGCGCCGGCCTTGCTGGTCCACGCCACCGAAACGGCCGAAAAGATATACGTGGGCAAAAAGGGCGGCGACCACACCCTCAGCCAAGAGGGCATCAATGCTCTGATCGTGGAAAAAGCTCGGGCGGGAAACGTTGTCACGCGCCTCAAAGGCGGCGATCCCTTCATCTTCGGCCGCGGCGGCGAGGAAGCCCAGGTGCTGGCCAAAGCGGGCATCCCCTTCGAAATCGTGCCCGGGGTGACGTCGGCCATCGCGGCGCCGGCCTACGCCGGCATTCCCCTGACCCATCGCCAATTGGTGTCCTCGCTGACTTTTGTCACGGGACACGAAGACCCCACCAAACCGGGCTCGCGCATCGACTGGCAGGCCCTGGTCGCCGGCGGCGGCACCCTGGTCTTCCTGATGGGGGTCAAAAACCTGCCCTACATCACCCGGCAACTGGCGGAAAACGGCCTTTCCCCCCAGACCCCGGTGGCACTGGTACGCTGGGGCACCACGGCCCGCCAGGTCACCGTCAGCGGCCGCCTGGAAAACATCGTGCAGCGCGCGGCCGATGCGAGGTTGAAGGCCCCGGCCGTCATCGTGGTGGGCGACGTGGTCTCCCTGCGAAAAGAGCTGAAATGGTTTGAAAACCGTCCCCTGTGGGGCCGGCGTGTGGTGGTCACCCGCGCCCGGCAGCAGGCCAGTGACTTGGTGAGCCGCCTGGCGGAACTGGGTGCCGACTGCCTGGCGGTGCCCACCATCGAAATCGTGCCGCCCGCAGACTGGCAGCCCCTGGACAGCGCCATCGCGCAGCTGGAGAACTACGACTGGATCGTGTTCACCAGCGTCAACGGAGTATCCTTCTTCTTCGAACGGCTCTTTGCCGCGGGCCGCGATGCCCGGGCTCTGGGAAACCTGCGCACCGCCGTCATCGGACCGGCCACCGCCCGCCGGCTGCGCGACTGCGGCGTCACCGCCGACGTGGTCCCGCAGGCCTACCGCGCCGAGGCGGTGATCGCAGCCTTTGCCGACCAGGAGGTGGCCGGCCGTCGCATCCTGCTGCCGCGGGCCCGTCAGGCCCGGCCCGTACTGCCGGCGGAGCTGACCCGTATGGGCGCCCGGGTCCACGAAATAACGGTCTACGACACCCGCCTGGCCGACGGCGACCGCCAGGTCCTGGTGGACGCCCTGGCAAACGGCCGGGTGGATCTGGTGACCTTCACCAGCTCGTCAACCGTGAAAAATTTCCGCAAACTCCTGCCGGACGAGCGTTTCAAGGATCTGATACGCAGCCTCACCGTTGCCAGTATCGGCCCCATCACCACGCGCACGGCCGAAGAACTGGGGTTTACGGTGCACATTCAGGCCCGGCACTACACCATCGACGGCCTGTGCGACGTCATCGTGGAGCACTACCTATGACCGCCAAACTCATCGACAAATACCAGCGGCACCTGAACTACCTGCGCGTTTCCATCACGGATCGGTGTAACCTGGAGTGTGTCTACTGCCGGCCGGGGGGACTGATTCCCATCCTGCCACATGCCGAGATCCTCACCTACGAGGAGATCCTGCGCATCGTGCGCGTGGGCGTGAAGCTGGGCATTTCCAAGGTCCGCATCACCGGTGGCGAACCCCTGGTGCGGCGCGGCGTGTTCGACTTTCTGGAGCAACTGGCGGCCATGGAGGGCATCCGGGACCTCTCCCTGACCACCAACGGGGTGCTGTTGCGGGACAATGCCGTGCGCATCCGCGAGGCCGGCATCCGGCGCGTCAACGTGAGCCTGGACACCCTCGATCCCAAACGGTATCACCGCATCACGGGCCGCAACTGCTTCGGCCGTGTCTGGCAGGGCATCGAGGCGGCCCACCGCGCCGGCCTGCATCCCATCAAGATCAACGTGGTGGTGTTGCGGGGCGTCAACGACGACGAACTGACGGATCTGGCCGAACTCTCCCTGACCTATCCCTTTCACGTGCGTTTCATCGAGTACATGCCCATGGGGGTGGCCGCCGAGAGGGAAAAAGAAAAAACCATGCTGACGCCCGAAATCCGGCAACGCATCGAAACCCTGGGGAACCTCACGCCGGTGAAACGCGGCGCCAGTGACGGGCCGGCCGAGCGCTTCCGGCTGGAGGGGGCCCGCGGGGAGATCGGATTCATCAGCGCCATCAGCCATCACTTCTGCCACCAGTGCAACCGGCTGCGGCTGACGGCCAGCGGCCAGCTGCGCTCCTGCCTGCTGTCGGACCGGCAGGTGGACATGAAAACGCCCCTGCGTACCGGTTGCAGCGATGACGACATCACCGCCATCTTCTACGACGCCGTACACCACAAGCCCTCGGCCCACTGCCTGGCCTCGCAGCAGCGGGTCAAGGGCCAGATGTCGGCCATCGGGGGATGAAAACAGCGGTTGATGGTTTCCGGTTCTCGGTTGACGGTTGCTGAGGCAACGCAGAACACGGACAAAAAGACAAGCTAGATGGTGGAGTTAATTTGTTCCGGGGCCCTTAGTGGTCAGATTCGGAAATACGGTGGCGCCCCGAAGCCGTCCAGGCGCCCGTCTGGCAAGGCGCGAAAACTTCGGCATATCGGGAATATGTCGTGGTTTTCGCAACGCCGCCAGACGGGATGCATTGGCGGATGAATGCCATCGTATTTATGAATCGGGCCACTTAGCTGCGGAGGGTGGCGGTCAGCCGTAAGGGGTGGCTGAGCAGATCGAGCGCATCGGTCGCAGAAGTGCAGACCACGTCGGCGGCCATGAGGGTGCGCATGCAGGCGCCTTCGCCGAGGATCAGAGCGACTCCCAGGGCCGACGCCTCCAGCATCAGCCGGTCGTTGCGGCCGTTGCCCATGCTGACCGTGCGGTCGGCGCCAAGATCGTTGACATAGGCCAGTTTGCCGGCATCCTGGTTTTCCGCGGGCAGCACGGTCACTTTGCAGGGAACATCGGCCATCTCGGCGGCCACCCGACCGAAAGTGTCGGCCGTGATAATGTGCACCTGCAGTTTTCCGGACAGTGCCGTCAGCCGCCGGCGTACGCCCTCGCAGCAGTTGCCGTCCACGGCCAGTGTGCCGTTGTAGTCCAGCACCAGGTGTTCCAGCTGCAGCCGCCCATATCCCGGAATATCGATATCGATCATAACATCTCCCGTGTTTGTTTCGCCTTCCTCGCCCGTCTCGTCACCGCATCCCCAAAATCTCCGTCAATCTGTGTAATCTGCGGGTATGTTTCGTCCGTTTCGGAAAAATAAAATGGATTCCCTTCCTTCCACTTTGTGCCTTTGCGCCTCTGCCCCTTTGTGCCTTTTTTATAGTGCGAACGGCGTCAGGCTCTCCATGCCGTTTTCGGTGACAAGAATCGTCTGCTCGAACTGGGCCGACAGGGACCCGTCGCGGGTCACGGCCGTCCACTTGTCGTCGAGGACGGTCAGGTGCCGGCGCCCCAGGTTGATCATGGGCTCGATGGTGAACACCATGCCCGGCACCAGCGCCACCCCCTCCCCCCGCCGGCCGTAATGAAAGATCTGAGGTGGTTCGTGAAAGTCGAACCCCACCCCATGCCCCACGAACTCCCGCACCACGCTGCACCCGTGGCTCTCGGCATAGGTCTGAATGGCCCAGCCGATGTCGCCCACCGTGTTGCCGGGTTTAACCATCTCCATGCCGGATTTCAGGCAGTGACGGGCCACCGCCACGATTTTGCGCGCCTCGGGTCCGGGTTCAGCAACGAAAAACGTCTTGTTGGCATCGGCGTAGTACCCGTCCAGAATGGGAGTCACGTCCACGTTGACGATATCACCGGGGTTGAGCACGCGCTCGCCGGGAATACCATGACAGATCACCTCGTTTACCGAGACGCAGACGCTCTTGGGAAAACCGCGGTAATTCAGCGGCGCCGGGGTGGCACCGTGGGCCACTGTGAAATCGTGTACCAGGGTGTTGATCTCTTCAGTGGTCATCGCCGGCCGCAGGCGGGCTTCCACCAGATCCAGGGTTTCGATGGCCAAGCGGCCGGCCCGGCGGATACCTTCGATGTCGTGGGGTTCTTTCAGCCGGATGCCATACTTGCGGGCGTAGGCCGCCTTCAGGCTCTCCTGGCCACCGCGATCCTTGCCGTAACAGCACTTCTTGTATTTCAGACCACTGCCGCACGGGCAGGGATCGTTGCGGCCCACTTTGGCCGTCTTGGGTTTATGCTTCAAGACATAAGTTCCTTTTCTCGATTTGCAGAATCTACAAAAAACTGGTAGTTGACAGTTTCCCTTTCAACACCCGGCCGAAAACGGTAAACTGTCGACTATTATTATTCCCCAACATTGGGAAGTCAACCCGCAACATTCATGCTGTACATCCCATGAGATCAAGACGCGGAACCAGAACCCGCCGGAGCAGGTGGTTCGTAGGCCTCGGCATCCTGCTCCTGGCAGGGGCACTGGCCACGGCACTGTACTGCGGGTACCTGTCCATAAACATCAAGACCCGCTTCGACGGCCGACGCTGGCGCATCCCCTCCCGGGTGTACTCGGACACAACGCTGCTCTATCCCGGTCAGCGCATCAACCGGCGCCTCCTAATGGGCAAACTGGGCGGACTGGGATACCGTAAAGTCAGCCGCCGGCCGCGCCGCAAAGGCGAATTTCAGCAGACCTCACGAGGATTGCACATCTTCCTGCGGGAATTCAGCACCCCGGCCGGCCGCCACGCCGCACGCAAAGTAAACATCCACCTCCAGGGCGACCGCATCGGCGCCATCATCGATGCCGCCGGCCGCAAAATCCCCCTGCTGGAACTGGAACCCGAGGTGATCATGCTATTTTTCGGTGCCCAGCGGGAGCAGCGCTTGCTGGTTTCCATCGACCAGCTGCCCGATCACCTCATCAAGGCCGTACTGGCCATCGAAGACAGCCGCTTTTTCGAACACCACGGGGTCGATCCCAGGGGGCTGGCGCGGGCCTTGGTGTCCAATCTGCGCCACGGCGCCGTGCGCCAGGGAGGCTCCACCATCACCCAGA
>CAYUAQ010000160.1:0-7931 GCA_964442705.1 uncultured Desulfobacteraceae bacterium | reverse complement strand
GATAGCCTATATGGGTTTGCCCGAGGGTGTCAAGGAGTTCAAACGGCGGTCCATAAGGGGGACGTCCTTAAGTAATTCAATAAGTGAGGGGCCGTTACTACCTTATTTTGGCACGGCTGTCATAAAAAACAAAAAAAATTATCAGCCGATGTACAACGATATAAAATAGTTGAAAGTCGTCAGTTGAAAGTTGACAGCGAAGGAAGGGTTTCAATGTTAAAATAGACGGTCTTCCTTCAACTGGAAACCGGTAACTTTTTTCCATCTGTCTTTCTGGTTGCCGCAACAGGCGGGGTAAAGGGTTGGGTCGCGGGCACTGCCCGCGTCAGACGTGTGGGGGTGAATTCTTTGAAACGACCAACTGCTTCGGAAACAAGCATGGTTCTGTCGGCTTCGCGGCGCACGGATATTCCCGCATTTTATCTGCCGTGGTTCATGGCCGGGATCCGGCGGGGGGAATTCGTGCGCATCAACCCGTACAACCGCCGGAAGTCCGTGCTTTCCGTCTCCCCGGACACGGTGCACAGTATCGTTCTGTGGTCCAAGAACTACGGTCCCCTTATCGACAGCGAGTGCGATGTGGATCTGGTGAGGTCCGGTTATGGGCTGTTCTTCAATTTCACCATCAATACCCGGGATCCCATATTGGAGCCCCGTGTGCCGCCGCTTGACGAGCGGTTGCGGCAGCTGGAGGTGCTCAGCCGCCGTCATGATCCGCGGGCCATCGCCTGGCGTTTCGACCCGCTGTGTTTTTATCGCCGCGGTGCGGGGCCGGTGGCTGACAATCTGGCCGATTTCGAAACCATCGCCCGTCGGGCAGCGGCCTGTGGCATCCGGCGCTGTATCACCAGCTTCATGGATGACTATGCCAAGATCAGAAGACGTGTCGCCGCCCTGCGCGGATTCCAATTCGTATTCCCGCCGCTGGAGGAGAAAGTCGCCATCGTTCTGGAGATGAACCGCATTATAGGCGAACTGGGCATGGCGCTGTTTACCTGTTGCGAGAAGGAAGTGCTGGCGCTGCTGCCTCCGGACTCGGGCGTCCGGCCGGCGTCGTGCATCCCCAGCGATCTGCTGGCAGAGCTGTACGGCGGCCGGCCGAGCCTGAAAAAAGACGCCGGGCAGCGTGTCCGTCAGGGCTGCGGCTGCTATGTTTCGGTGGACGTGGGATCCTATGATCTGCATCCATGTAGACACGACTGTTTGTACTGCTATGCGAATCCGGGAAAAACGGTTTCCGGATCGCGGTTGCAAACGGAAAGGCCCAGATGATGCATTGAGAGAGGGTTGACAGATGGCGGTCCGGCCCCATGTTTTTTACTGACAACTGACAACTGACAACTGACAACTGACAACTGACAACTGACAACTGACAACTGACAACCAATGAAAATAGGCCCACTGACATTGGAGAATCCCCTGGTGATGGGGCCCATGGCCGGCATTACGGACCTGCCGTGGCGCCGGATCGTGCGGGCGGCGGGGTGTGCGCTGGTGTGTTCGGAGATGATCAGCGCCAACGGACTCTGCCATGGCTCACCCAAGACCCACCGCATGATGGCCAGCCGGCGGGATGAAAAACCGCTCAGTGTCCAGATTTTCGGCAGTGACCCGGAACCGATGGCCCGTGCGGCCCGCATGGTGGCGGATGCCGGCGCCGATGTGCTGGACATCAACTTCGGCTGCGCGGTCAGGAAGATCGTCAAAACCGGCGCTGGCGTGGCCCTGATGCGGGATCCCGGCCGCACCCGGGAGGTGCTGGCAGCCGTGCGCGCAGCCGTGAATATGCCGCTGACCATCAAACTGCGGTCCGGCTGGGACACTTCCGGCCGCCAGGCCCTGGAAATCGCCGCCATCGCGGAAGAATGCGGCGTGGACGCTCTGGCGGTGCATCCGCGCAGTGCCGCCCAGGGGTTTTCGGGAAAGGCCGACTGGTCCGTCATCCGGCGGATAAAAGAGACGGTCGGCATTCCCGTCATCGGAAATGGCGACGTGCGCACGGCCGACGACGCCCTGCGCATGCTGGAAGAGACGGGCTGCGACGCGGTCATGGTTGCCCGCGGCGCCGTGGGCAATCCGTGGATTTTTTCTCAGATTCTGGCGCTGATGGCCGGACGGCCGCCGGAGTCGGTGCGCCTCGCAGACAGATTCGCCCTGATGACAGCCTATGCCGACGCCTGCTGTGAACACTACGGGGAAATTCACGCCTGCCGCATGCTGCGCAGTCGCCTGGGGTGGTTCGTCAAGGGCCTTCCCATGGCGGGACGCTTTCGGGAGTCCATCAAGCACCTGTCGTCGCGCAGGGACATCCAACAGCGCCTGCAGGCCTATCGGCGAATGATGGAATTGAGGGGGACGTCCTTAAGTAATTCAATAAGTCGGCGGTCAGTACCTTACTCCGGTTGATAACACAAGGCGCAAAGGGGCAGAGGCACAAAGGCACAAAGCGGAGGTCGGGAATCTGTTTGATTTCCTATCCACGAACAGGTGAAACGACGAAACAGACGATATCATTTCGCGGGCAAGGCCGTATCACCGGAACGAACCGGTTCTCCGGCCATGAAGGTTGCCTCGGCCGTATCATCGGTGACTGCCGTTACCTTGATGTCGGCTAGTTTTGCACCGCGCCGGATGTATTTCAGGCCGCCCACGCCCTCGATAATTTCCCCCTGGGCATAGACGGTCAGCACCCGGCCGGGGTGGAGGCCGCTGCGGCTGCCGGCCGACAGGACGATCTTATCGCCTGCGGCGCTTTTCACGTAGCATTTCCAGGGCAACTCGTTCAGCCGCTCGCACGCCCTTTCAGTCAAATCCTTGGCCACACCTGCCAGGGCCTCTTTCATCAGCAGGACCCCGGACTCGTTCTTGGCTTTGATGGCTTCCAGATCGTTTTCATCGACCAGAAATGAATGCACCATGCTTTCGTCCAGGATCTTACTGCCGGTTTCGGTATCGTAGACGGAAACCACCAGGGCGATCCTGATCTCTGGCTTTTTGTCTTTGAACCACAGGATGCCCTTTTCCTTCCAATCCCCGCTGACATTCAGCAGCCCCCCCGCTACAATGGCATTCAGCCCCAGCTGCCGGCCGGTACGGGCCAGGGCAAAGTCGTTGAGCGCGCCGTCGGCAAGGGTCGGGATCCTCAGGAGATCCGGCGGGAATTCCGGGTCATCAGGTGCCAGGATGATGATTCGGGGGCACTGTTTGCGGAATTGATCGAGGAGATTTTTTTCAAATGCGGTGGCCAGCCCCTGATCCCTGACGAAGGTGCGGTCGAAAAAAGGGGTAAACGCAACGACCTTGCTCAGGCCGCTGTCACTGGACTTGAACTTGTGAACCACCTGTTTGGGCAGTTTGGCCACCTTGGACATGGTGGAACAGCCGGCTGCCAGAACCGGCAGAAGAACCGCCAGAATCGTCAGCAGGCGCAGGGGGTGTCGGGGGGTAGGCAGAAGAGGCATGGGCATTATCTCTTGTGGAACCGGGCTACGATCTCGGAGGTAATGCCGCCACGGGCGGTAAATTCGCCCCGCACCTGCATGGATTTGGGATGCAAGGCGGCCACGAGATCGTCCAGAATGCGGTTGACCAAGTGTTCGTAGAATATCCCCACGTTGCGGAACTGCAGCAGATAGTATTTCAAAGATTTGAGCTCCACAATGTGCCGGTCCGGGCGGTAGGTGATGGTGATGCACCCGAAATCGGGCAGGCCGGTCATGGGACACACCGAGGTGTATTCCGGGTTGCGGATGGTTATATCCACATCGCGCCGGGATGCATACTCGTAAGGCAGGGCTTCCAGCACGGCGGCGTCGATGCTGTCAGCGCCTGCGATATCGAAACGGGGCGCAGTATCGGTTGAGACGGTAGACATGAAAAATTCTCCGGCGATTTGTTTCCGGGGCGGTAGGCCTGTTTGCAAGCTGTTCATAAAGGATATTTTGTTATCTGTCAAATTCGTCTGTTTACCCATCTCGTTTATTTCGTTATTTCATCGGTATAATCGGTGTGATCTGGGTAATCTGTGGATGGAATCTGTGCTAATCTGCGTAATCTGCGGATGAGTTTCTTTCGTGGTGCCGAGGGGCTTTACAGCGCCTGTCGGGCTGTGGGAAGATAAAAAACATGGATTAGCCCGCCAGTTTTTAAACAACAATGAGAATGAGAGGGAAAAGCGCCATGGCGTCGTTGGAAGAGCAGATCCTCAGGGCCAGCAAGGAAATAGTGGTCAAATTCATCGAGGTGGGCAGGGTTTCGCCCACCGGTTTTCCCGAGTTGTTCATGAGCGTTTATCGTACCGTGGACCAGGCGGTCAAGCGCGATAGGGTTTCCCCGACAGAGCCGGAGAGGAGCAGGAAGGAGAAAAAGAAACGCAAGTCGGGGTAATGGTGCGCTTTTCCGGGGCCGGGGGAATCGACCGGTTCAGGCCTGAGTGGCCCGGTTCATACATACGATGGCATTCCGTCGCCAATGCATTCCGTCTGGCGATGTTGCCAAAACCACGACATATTCCCGATATGCCGAAATTTTCGCGCTTGCCAGGCGGGCACCTTGACGTCTTTGGTGCGTCACCGTATTTCCGAATCTGACCACTGAGGGGGGGTGTCCGAGGGGGATTCCGCTTGGCTGTGGGCCGCCAGCTTGCGGCGCTCCCATTTCTGGCGGCCCTCAAAGGCTCTGGCGCGCAGATCGCAGAGGCGGCGTACGCACACGGGGCAGTCAGGGTCCAGGCAGGGGTCCATGTGGATCAGCACCTGGGCCCCCTGGCCGAAATGGCGGACGATGAGTTTTTCGGCGGCATCGGCCTCCCGGTGGGCCTCTTCCAGCGAGAAATCCCGGGGCAGAATGAGGTGAAAATCGATGTGCAGCTGTTCCCCGGATCGAAAGGCCCGCAACTGGTGGATATCGATCCACACCGGCCGCCGGTGGCGGTCCAGCAGGGTGGAGACGGCCTGCAGCAGTTCCGGGTCCGATGCGTCCATCAGCCCCTGGAAACTGCGGCGGACCAGGCCGCTGCCGATGACCAGGATGTGCAGCCCCACCAGTGCCGCCACGGCGCCGTCCAGCCACAGCCAGCCGGTGAGGCGCACCAGCAGCAGCCCGGACAGAACCCCGACCGAGGTGTACACGTCGCTGAGGACGTGTCGGCCGTCTGCCTCCAAGGTGAGCGAGCGGGTGTGCCGTCCGGCCCGCACCAGAGCGATTCCCAGCGCCAGGTTCACCACCGCCGTGCCGGCCAGGATGAGCAGGCCGGCATCGAGATTGGTGATGATGCGCGGCTGTTGCAGATGGATCCATGCCGATTTGAAAATACCCAGGGCCGCCAGGATGATCAGGGCGCCTTCGAAACCGGCTGAGAAATATTCGATCTTGCCGTGACCGTACGGATGGCTTTCGTCCGCCGGCTTGGCGGCCAGCAGGATGCTGCCCATGGCAAAGAGGGCGGCCACCACGTTGATGATGGACTCCAGCGCATCCGACAGCACCGCCGAGGAGCGGGTCATGCGGTAGACGTAGAATTTAGCCGCCATCAGCAGCACCCCGATGACCAGGGATGCGCCGATAGCGATCAGCCGGACCGATTTCTGCGCCATTTAAGGGGGACGTCCTTAAGTAATTCAATAAGTCAGGTGGCAGCCCTTGCACGCCCTGATGAAGCCGTGAAAAGGCATGCGGTTCGCTCGAAAAAGACTTTTACGCGTCTGTCAAGTTCTCGGTTGACAACCGGAACAGGGACGTCATTTTTTAAAAAATGCCTTTGTGCCTTTGTGCCTTTGTGCCTTTGTGCCTTTGTGCCTTTGTGCCTTTGTGCCCTTTTTTATTCCGAAAGAATGCTGCGGCGCTGCCGTTTGATGCGTTCCTGCCAGACATGTGAGTCATCGAGATACAGCCTGCCCAGCCGGTTGAATTCAAGGGCGCGGGCGGTGTTGCCTTTGAGGCGCCATGCCTCGGCCAGGTAGTAATAATTGATGCCGTCGGAGGGCGCCAGGTTGACGGCCCGCTCCAGGATACGGATGGCTTCCTCCAGACGTCCGCTTTCGATGAGGCCCACGGCCTGCTGCCTGAGATTGAGGGATGCCATGGCCCCGGGGGAAGGTGTTTCTCCCGCCTGAGCGCTGCCGGTGATGTCCATGGCCGGCGGTTTTTCCGGCGGAGGCGGCGCAGGGGCTTGTGATGCGGATTCCGGCGGAGGCCAGGTGATCTGTCCATCTACGTAGGTCTGGGCGCAGGCGGCCAACGCGGCCACGGCGGCCAGCAGCAGTGCCGTTTTCAGTCGCATCTATTTCATTTCCCTTTCCGAAAAGAAACGCATACGCTGTCCATTGCCATGCAGTTTACAATAATCCGCTGGCACGCGATTTTCAAGAAACACTTCCTCCAGTGGCCTGGGGCAGCGGCCCGGAACGGCCAGCTTCCCGGTCTGGCTGCAGATCACCCGTGTGACCACGCCAGGCGGCCGGCGAAAGCCGTTTCCCGGTATCTGGTGGGAAATGGCCCCGACGATGTCGGCCCAGATGGGTAGGGCGGCCTGAGCGCCGGTAGCGCCCATGGAACCGCCCTTGTCCAGGCCTACCCACACCAGGACCAGGATGTCCGGCGTGTACCCCACGAACCAAGCGTCACGGTAGCCGTTGGTAGTCCCTGTTTTGGCGGCCACCGGGAAATCGATGCCTCTGGTTTTCAGGCCGTGGGCCGTGCCCGCGACCACCGCGCTGCCAAGCATGGAGGTCATCAGATAGGCCTTGGCTGCACTGATGACCGGTTTGATGGTCATGTACCGGCGCTTTAGCACTTTTCCCTTTTGGTCGGCAATTTCCTTGACGGACAGCGGAAAGGCCAGTCGCCCGTCGGCGGCGAAAGCGCCATAGGCCCGGGCCAATTCCAGCGGGATGACCTCGAAGGCCCCCAGCGCCAGGGAAGGATAGGGCTTCAGCGGCGTGGTAAAGCCGAATTTCTTGGCGGTCTTCATGACGTGCACCAGGCCCGTTTTGACGGCCATGTCCACGGTGGCCAGGTTTGCGGACTGGGCCAGGGCTTGGCGCATCCTGAGACGTTGGGGTGAATTCCTGTGAAAATTTCTGGGTCGCCACGTCTTGCCCTCCACCGTATAGCTGGCCGGGGCGTTGGAAAAAACGGTGGCCGCCGTGAAGCGGTCCAGCGCCGCTGCGTAGACAAAGGGCTTGAAAGTGCTGCCGGGTTGCCGGCGGGCACGGGTGGCGCGGTTGAACTGGCTCCTGCGGTATTCCCGGCCACCCACCATGGCCAGCACGGAGCCGGTGCGGGGCTGCATGACGATGACGGCCCCCTGCAGTCCCCTGCCTTTCAGGCGCGGACGCTGCCTTTCCAGGCGGTCCAGGCCGCGGGAGAGGGCCTCTTCGGCCGCAGTCTGTACTTGGGTGTCGAGGGTGGTGTAGATGGAGAGGCCCAGGCTGGAAAGTGCCTCGGGAGAATAGAGGTCGGCCAACTGCCGGGTCAGGTAGTCGATGAAGTAGGGCGCTTTTCTGTGATAGCGTTTTCTCCCGGCGGTCACCACCGGCCGATGGGCCGCCTGCCGGAACTGCTCCGGGGTCAGCCAGCCCCTTTTGAGCATGACGTTTAACACTAGGTCGCGTCGTTCCCTGGCGCGTTCGGAGTGGGCATAAGGCGAGTAGGTGTTGGGCGCCTTGATCAGGCCGGCCAGGACGGCGGCCTCGGAGATGGACAGCTTTTCAGCCGGCTTGCCGAAGTAATACCTGGCGGCTTCGCCGATGCCGTTGACCGACACCGAACCGTTCTGGCCGAAATAGATCTCGTTGAGGTAGATTTCGAGGATCTCGTTTTTGTCGTAGAGCAGTTCAATGGTCAGGGCGATGAGCATTTCTTTCAGCTTGCGCCCCAGGGTGCGTTCAGGTGTCAGGAAGTAATTCTTGGCCAGCTGCTGGGTGATGGTG
>CAYUAQ010000159.1:0-7939 GCA_964442705.1 uncultured Desulfobacteraceae bacterium | reverse complement strand
TTGAGACCAAACTAGGATCCTTTTTATCATTCTCATTAAAGCAGTGAGCAGCGGTTAAAACTCATTCATTCGTTAACATAGTACCAGAACACCCACCCATAGATGTATTTATTTCTATAAATCCTGATTCTTCTGGATCAATGTAAGTTCCATTCTCGACTGCGTGGGTTGTGGTGAAAATACTGATGAATCCAATTAGACAGAGCAAAATCAATGTATATTTTTTCATGTTGTACCTTTTTTTCATTTTGTTAAGTGTTTTAGTTCGTAAATCCGATGAACTATTATTGTTATTGTAATTTCAGGCTGTCAATTTTTCATCAATCAAATTATCAGGCGGCGGTCTCGCCAATCCTTTGTTGAGATCTTCTTTTGTGCCTTTCGATTTAAACGATTTCGTGATTTTTCCGTAGTGAAGTTCGAAATCCATAAGTTTCTGCTCTACCTCTTAAAATTATAGAAAGTGTCCATCCACGATAGGAAGCCACTGGAATTAATTGCATTTATTGAAGCAAACCAACTTGCACCCTGAGTTTGCTTCAGATTGTGTTTTGCAGCTCCCAGACCCAAATGTGGACAATCCCGGTGCAAGACCCGGCAATTGAGCCTTGCAAAGTGCGTTGTCGGGTACGGAAAAAGTAAGGTGACCTTACCGAAAAGCGCTGTAGTCGACTCTGCGCCATCGGGCGCGTTCGTCCATCCAGGCTCTTTCATTCCTGGGTTCGGGTGGGTGGCCGGGTACCCTCAACGGCACCATGGAAATGGCCTTTTCAGGGCAGCTCGAGGCGCACAATCCGCACCCGATGCACTTTTCGCGAACCACCCTGCAGGTCCCGCCGGTTTCTTCGATGGCGTGCATCTGGCAGCGTTGCCGGGCACAGGTGCCGCATCCGCTGCAGCGTCGCTGGTCGATGACCGCCGTGTACCCGATATTGAAAACCCCCTGAAGGCCCATTTCGTTGACCGAATTCAGGGCCATGCAGCAGCACCCACAGCAGTTGCAGATGAAAAAGTGCCCATTCTGAACGTTCTGGGTCAAGTGTACCAGGCCGGCTTCCTCGGCCTTGGCGAGAACGCCGTAGGCCTCCTGGCGGGAAATCGACCGTCCCCAGTGTTCGTAGTGTTCGAGTACTCCCGAAAATGGCGCGATCGCCAGGCAGACTTCCAGCGGGTTGCCGCATGCCCGCCCCAGCAACGATTTTTCCCTTCTGCAGACACATTCACCCACTGCGAAGGACTTGCCCCTTTCGATGACCCTGGACACATCGGCAGCAGGCAGGACCTGCTGGGCGACCGACACGGTTTTCCTCACCGGCAGCACTTTCATGACCTGGGGTTGCCGGGTGAGAAAAGGCGGCACGAAAAACCGGGCGTATTCCAGGCACATTTCGGCCAACTCGCGGTCCATCCGTTTTACCTGGTATTCGTAGATCCCGATCATCCAGGGGATCATTTTGAAAAGCCAGATGCCCCGGTAACGGACCCCCATGATCTGCCCCTTGTCGCGCATGCTGATGAGCTTGCGGCGCAGCTCACGGACCGGGCGACTTGTGCGCCAGGCGATATGCAGCGTGGTCTCGAATCTGAGCCGCAGCTCGCAGAAGAGCACGGCTTCCTCGGGAAGAAAGATCTTTTTGAGAATCCTGATCTCCAAGCCGTTCGGCGTGGCCGGGAACCCGGCAGGTAGGGTATCCAGTATGTGTGCCAGGCGGCGGTACACGTCTGTTTCCATTTTACCGGTCCTCTGGTTGCGGCAGCTTGCATGGAAAGCGGGAGCCCTTTGGGCCCTCGGGCAGACTCCTGTGAGAATGGAGAAAATACCGGCTGGTTTCCACTGACTGTAGATATACGTTGCAACGAGGGGGGATCAATACCGCGAAGAGACCCCCCCAAACAGGGGAGAGGCAGTGACGTGAGAGGGATCGCGGACGGCAGTAAGGTCCTAGTCGTCGAATAGACCCATGCGTTCGGCTTCCAGGGCGGCCTCGGCCCGCGAGGAGATGTTGAGCTTCTGGTAGATGCTCTTGACGTAGCCGGCGGTTGTGCTCTGCTTGATGTCCAGGTAGGCGGCGGTCTCGGCGCAGGTCATGCCCTTGGCGATGTACATGAGCACTTGTCTTTCACGCTGGGTTAGTATGGAGGCCCTGGGGAGCGCATCGCGGCCGTCCGGCGACTGTCGTCCGGCTTGCGCGCCGGCCGCGGGGCACTTCATTTCCATGCCCTGGAAGTGCTTGAGGATGCGCCGGGCGATGGCCGGGGACATAGGCGGTTCGCACTGCAGGATGCGGCGGAACAGGTCGGCCAGCTTGTCGCGGTGGTGCTCCTTGAGCAGGTAACCCTGGGCGCCGGCCTTGAGGGCGTCGAAGAGGTATGCGTCGTCGTCGTAAGCCGTCACCACCACGCAGATGGTTTCGGGCTGCTTCTGCTTGATTTCCCGTATCAATTCGGTGCCGTGGCCGTCCGGCAGGCGCATGTCGATGATGGCCATGCTGAAGGGGTTGTCCTGCAGCAGCTGCCGCGCCTGCTGCAGCGTGACGGCTTCCGACATGCGGCTGCCGGGGAAAACTTCTGCCAGCAGTTCCGACAGCAGGGTGCGCATGTGTTTGTGGTCTTCCAGGATGAGAATATTTTCCATGATGATAACCCTCCGCTATTTTCATGACGTCCATTGCCGGGTGTTCAGACGAGGCAGTGCTGATTGCCGTCTTTGTTGGTAGCTGCGGGAATGATCCCGGACGGGATTTTGTGCAGTGGGAACCGCAGTTCCACCGTAATACCGCTGCCTGCTTGCGAGCTTTTTGCGGCCTTGTTGACCCAGCATATGGTGCCGCTGAGCTCCCGGGCGCGGGTGCGCATGTTGTTCAGGCCCACGCCTTCGACCCATTGCGACATGTCCGTAGCCCTGCCGTTGTCGGCCACGTCCATGCACAGTTGGTAGTGGCCCTGGACGTTTTTCTCTATTTCAAAGGCGATACGAATCTCCCCGGCACGGGTGTGGTTCAGGATGTTGGAAACGGCTTCGTTCAGAATTCGGCCGCAGTTGATGTGCTGTCGGGGAGTCAGGTAGAACCCTTGCAGATCAGCCGGCTGACGCCATTCCAGTTGCAGACGTTCCGTTTCCAGTCGCTCGCTGAGTTCGGCGCGCCAGTCGGCCAGGATCTCTTCCAGGGGTTTTTCGGCGCTGTCGATGGAGATGTAAATGGTATCGCGCAACGACTTGTGGGCCGACCGGGCCAGCTGGGCCAGGGGGGCTGAATCGGTGCTGTGCATGAGCTGCAGGAGCTTTCCGGACACGTCGTCGTGCAGGTCGCGCATGATGCGCCGGCGCTCGGCTGCCACGCTCTGGTCGTGGGACTGCTTCAGGCGGATGGACTCACGGGCAATGGTGTAAATAGCCTGGGCCAGCTCTATGTCCCGGTTGCCGAACAGGCGGGCACCCTTCTGTTTGTAGGACAACTCGTAGGTGCGGTCGCCGTTTAGCGTGGGAACCCGCATCACCTGGGCGTTTCGGGTTGCCGACACGGCGCTCTGGGCCTTGTCCAGCAGGCGGATATCCAGGGGATTGAATATCTGCTGCAGCAGGCGGCCCCACTGATGCACCAGCGACTGGGGCGACGAGCTGGAAAACAGCACGTGGATCAGCTTTGGAAGGTGTTTCTGCAGCAGGTGTTCGGGGGGGTGGATCCATCGGTTCCAGAGCCACTGGCGCAGGGGGAAGTAGATCCACAGCACCAGCAGGATGGCGAATATGATGGCGTTGTCGGGACTGATCTGCAGCAGGCGAACCAGCAAGATGTCCAGTCCGATAACCAGCATGTAGCTGCCGAACCACAACCAGCCCAGGTACCACCAGCGCTCCAGCTGAAACAGGTTGTATTTGAGAACCCCCAGGGCCAGGCCGACGAACATGAAGAGCACCAGGAAACTGGCGGCCCACAGCGGGTAAACCAAGGATATGTTGTGAATGCCCGGCAGCAAAAGCAGCGGCGTGGTGATCCCCAGGCTGACCAGAATGGCGAGCAGGTACCATTTCAGGGCTGCCCGTTCGGTGGGCAGAGACGCTGTTTTTTTCCACTGGATCACCCCCAGGGGGAGGGCGGCGCAGTAGGGCACCACGAACATGGGGAAGTGAAAGGCGTGAAACGGAAACTCGAACCACTGATAGACGGTCGTCAGCCACAGCAGCCCCATCACCAGATAAGTAACCCAGACCACCAGCGGCTTTCCCAGCCGGATGGGGTAGTACCAGAAAAGAAGAAAGAGGGAATAGGGAAACAGGAACATGAAGATGTGATTGGCGTGGTTCAGGACCTTGAAAACCGTCACGTCCATGGCGATTTCACGGGCCGCATAAATCGAGAAGCAGACTTGGCCCATGAAGAAAGCCATGCCCGCCAAAGCCAGCAGCCTGGCGCTGGGTTCGCCCCGACGGTAGCACCACACCCCCACGCCGATGATCAGGCAGACGACGCCGGTGAGGTTGTATATCCAGAAGGCGGCCGGCAGCCAGAACGCGCTCCTGTGGCGGCGTACAGGTACCGTAACGGTTTTCCCGTCATCCTTGACGAGCCCCACCGATGACTGCCGGAGCACTTCCATGGTGGCCTGCTGGTGGGCGAAAAAGTGGTTGTACTGGCTGTAGCGGGTGTACAGGTCCGGGTCGGCCACGATCATCTCCCTGTGGGTTTCAAGCCGCCGGCCGTTTTCAGCGCGAAAGGCCGTGACGCGGTCCCCGGCACGCAGTCCGGGAATATTCACGTGGAGTTCGCCTACGACCAGGCCGGGATAGGTCTCGTGGGTCGTCCAGCTGATGCCCAGCGAAGGTTGGTGGATGGCCGCCGCAATCGCTGCGCAGATGCAGAAGATCGCGAAAAAAGCGCACAGGCTCATGCCGTTTTGGGGTGCAAAGTTGGGCAGCCATGGCTCATTTCGTCCTGGTTTTCCTGTGGAGATACGCATATCTGCCCCCAGAACCGTCTGATTCAGCCGCTGCAACCGATTTTGTCTGCATGCCCGTGTCTGAGCGATTTTTTCGGGAAGGATAGGCAGCTAGAAATTAACGGCTGCCACGAATGTGGTACAATATGTCAAAGGTCGAATGGTGTGTCAAGTCGACTTGGCGACGGAAAGCCCGCGGGGCAATCGCAAGTAATGATCCTTTTTGAGAGAAAGCCACGCCCATAGCTCGACCCCACCAATGTCGGCGTGGTCGAAACCGAGAATGCGGCGGTGACGGTGGCCACCTTGACCCGTTCGGCCATCGACTCGAAAATGGCGGCCGTCAAACAGCAGATAGGCACCATTGCACGCCTGGCCGGCGCCGGGGTAGAAGAGCCGGTGGGGTACCCCGGGTGGCGGCCCAACCCGGACTCGGCCCTGCTCAAGACCGCCGTGGCGGTGTTCAAGCAGCTGCACGGCAAGGAACCGAAAATCTGGGCGGTGCACGCCGGACTGGAGTGCGCCCTGTTCGGCGAGAAGCTGCCGGGGGTGGACATGATCTCCATGGGACCCACCATGCACCACGTGCACTCCCCGGATGAAGAACTCTACCACCCCTCGGTGGCGCCCGTGTGCGAACTGCTGAAGGCGATCCTGAAATCTGTTCAGTAAGTATAGTACAGCTGTTGCAGTTCTTCCAGAGTACGTTCTTTCAGCAGGGCCAGCATCAGCAGGATGCGGGCCTTGACGGGATTGAGTTCGTCGGAGGCGATGAACTTGAGGCGGTCGTCGTCGATCTCGATGTTGCGGCCGACCTTGCCCGAGGGGACCCGCGAGCTGCGCACGATGACGGTGCCCTGCGCCGCAGCCCGGGCGGCGCGTTCGACGGTGGGTGCGTTCATGTTGCCGTTGCCGTCGCCGGCGATGACGATGCCGCGGGCGCCGCAGGCCACCGAGCAGTCCACCAGGTCGGGCGGCATGTCGGCGCAGGCGTAGAGAATGTCCACCCGGGGCAGGGAGGTCACGCCCGCCAGCGCGAACACGCTGGCGTGGGTGTGCCGGCGGAAGGGTCTGCGGAAATACTGGGTTTCTCCGTAGACCACGGTGCCGATCAGGCCGGTGATGGGGGACAGAAAGGTCTCCACCGAGGTGGTGTTGGTCTTGGTCAGGGAGTGGGCCCCGTGGATGCGGTCGTTCATGACCACCAGCACGCCCCGGCCGCTGGCCGCCGGATCGGCCGCCACGGCCACGGCATTGTAGAGGTTCAGCGGGCCGTCGGCGCTAAGGGCGGTGGCCGGCCGCATGGCGCCGGTCAGGACCACGGGTTTTCGGCTGGCCACGGTCAGGTTCAGGAAGAAGGCGGTTTCCTCCATGGTGTCGGTGCCGTGGGTGATCACCACACCGCCGACCGCCTCATCTGAGAGCAGGTCGTTGATGCGGCCGGCCAGGGTGATCATGATGGCGAAGGTCATGTCCTGGGATCCGACGTTGGCGATCTGCTCGCCCTCGATACGGGCCAGCTCCGAAATGCCCGGCACGGCCGCGATCATGTCGTCGACGGTAACCCGGCCGGACGTATATCCGGCCCGGGTCTCGGATGCCCCTTCACCGGCAATGGTGCCGCCGGTGGCCAGGATGACCACGCCGGGCCGTTCGTCCGTTTTGCGTTTCACCATGCTTCCCCCATCGCGTTTACGATCGCCCCGCCAAAGATTCTCTGTCTAAAAGAAGAAACCGCTCCTTTCACTTTGTGCCGATGGGGCCCGGCAGCACCCCGTCGGCCCGCAGTCCGTTCTCGATCGCCTGGCACATGGTGCCGATCAGACGGTCGATGCCGGCCAGAATATCCGTGGTCGCTTTGCCGGTGAGGGCGGCTTCATTCTGCAGCAGGACGTCGCGCAGGGGCAGGCCGGTCTGCTGCAGTATACCTCTCAGTTCCTGCATGTTGCGGTACTGATGAGGGGGGGCGGGGCGAACCGGTTCGGCTTCCCCCTTGCAGCGGATAAAGCCGCCACCGATGGAGTAGTACTCTTTTTCGAGCAGGGTTTTGCCCTGGCCGGTGAGGGTGAAGCGCAGCGTGTTGCTGTAAGGCAGCGCCTCGTCGATGCCCTCGAAATGAATGTTGGCTGCGGTGAAAGGAATCGTGCCGCCGGCGAACTGCAGGTCGTAGCGCCGGTCCGGCCGGTCTAAAAGGGTCAACAGGCGGTCGCAGTCGCAGGTTTCCGGAGCCCAGCCCAGCAGTCCCCCCAGCACGGCCCGATAGGTTCCGTGGCCTTCGCCGGTGAGGCTCAGGGAGCCGTACAGATAGACATCCACGGCGGACCCCTGCAGATCCCCGCTATTCGGCAGGGCCTGGAGCGCTTCGCGAAACGCCAGGGCCGCACGCATGGGTCCGATGGTATGGGAGCTGGACGGGCCGGGGCCGGCTTTGAAAATGTCGAAGATCGATGTGGTGATATAGTCTTGCACTGCCGTCCTCCCGGGGTCGTGGGACGCGTTTATGGGGCGGGGCAGGGGCCATCGCACGACGGCCCCTGCAGCCGGCGGAGTTCCGGCGTCGGCGGGGCTATTTCCCCTTGTCACGCAGGGCGGCATGGGCGGCTGCCAAGCGGGCCACCGGCACCCTGAAGGGTGAGCAGGACACGTAGGTCAGGCCCATTTCGTGGCACAGGCCGATGGAGACCGGATCGCCGCCGTGCTCGCCGCAGATGCCGCACTCCAGGTCGGGGTTGACGCCGCGCCCCTTGGCGACGGCGATTTCCATCAAGGCCCCCACGCCGTCTTTATCGATGGTGGCGAAGGGGTTGTCCGGCAGGATGCCGTTTTCCATGTATTCGATGAGAAACCCGGCTTCGGCGTCGTCGCGGGATATGCCGAAGGTGGTCTGGGTGAGATCGTTGGTGCCGAAGGAGAAGAATTCGGCGAACCCGGCGATCTGGTCGGCGGTCAGCGCCGCGCGCGGGATCTCGATCATGGTGCCGAACTTGTAGTTCACCTCCAC
>CAYUAQ010000158.1:0-8190 GCA_964442705.1 uncultured Desulfobacteraceae bacterium | reverse complement strand
CCTCAAAACTCGAAACAGGCCGGCCCGGCTCGAATCATCTCTTATTCTTTGGATACGGGCGACCGGAATTTTACGCTGGGGCAGTCCAAGAAAAAGCTGGTCATGCGCCTGAGGACCACCATGACGGATTTCAATGCAATTTATCCCCATATGGTGGTTGAAAATGTGTTTATTTCGACAAAACCTGTTCATATCATAATAACGTATGACTTATCCACACAACGTGTTTATGTGAACGGGCGGCTCCGGGCGCAAAAAACGGTTCCCGGCGGTGATTTTAGCAATTGGGATCCATCCTGTTATCTCGTGTTTGGAAACGAAGTGACAGAAAACCGTCCGTGGGTTGGAAAAATATTTTACGCATCCATTTATAACAGGACGTTGAAACCCGATGAAGTCCACCACAACTATAAGGCAGGAATTTCACGGGTGTCCGGTGACCAAAAGGAATCCAAACCGGTATCTTCAGGCGTAGCTGCTTGTTACGTCTTCAATGAACACATGGGCAATAAAGTGCACGACAGCAGCGGGAATATGCCACCCATAGATCTTTACATCCCTGAACGGCTCGCAAAACAGAAAAAAGCTTTTCTGGGTTTTTCCTTTTTACAGTTTATGAATGCCAAAGATACTTTTATAAATTTAATTGCCTTTATCCCTTTTGGCTTTCTCTTGGCGGGTGCTCTGCATAAAAGACATCATTCATTGACATATACATTTTTTCTCGTTTTAACAGCAGGAATTCTGTTCACCCTGACTATCGAATCCGCGCAGCATTTCTCAGCCACCAGAACATCTTCACTTAACGATGTAATCAACAATATCCTTGGCGCGATACTTGGCTTTGTAGTATTTACATTTTGGAAAAAGCTCTTGAAATCCCACAGCAGAAACTTGATGCAGGCATTATAACTGTCCTGTTGCGGCGTTGGAATGAATAGACCACAGGCAAAGACCATAAGCTTCCATGTATAAATTCACACACCAGTATGCTGAGTGGGTGGTCCGCCACCGCGTTGCCATCGTGGTGGCCACGCTGGTGGCGGTGGCGGTTTTTGCCGCCGGCGGGCGCAATCTCACCTTCGTCAATGACTCGCGCATCTTTTTCAGCAAGGAAAACCCCCAGTTAAAGGCCCTGGACGCCCTGGAAAACACCTACAGCAAGGAGGACAACGTCTTTTTCGCCCTGGCCCCCGGGGAGGGCGACGTTTTCACGCCCGAGGTGTTGGCGGCCGTGGCCGAACTGACCGAGGCCTGCTGGCAGATGCCCCACTCCAGCCGGGTGGACTCCCTCACCAACTTCCAGCACACCCGCGCCGAGGGCGACGAACTGATCGTAGAAGACCTGGTGGGGAACCCGGCGGCGCTCTCCCGGCAGGATCTGCAGCGCATCCGGCGCATCGCCGTTTCCGAGCCCATGCTGGTCGACCGGCTGATCTCGCCCGACGGGCGGGTGACCGGCATCAACGTGAACATCGTCAAGTCCGGCAAGGGCGACGAAATCCCCGCCATCATGGCCTTTGCCCGCAAGCTGGCCCGGGAGTTCCGGCAGAAGCATCCGGACATCGACCTCTACATCACCGGTGGCGTCCCCTTCGACAACGCCTTCGGCGAAGCGGCCTTCAAAGACCTGGAGACCCTGGTGCCGCTGATGTTCGTGGTGCTGCTGCTCATCATGGCCCTGGCTTTGAAGTCGGTTTACGGCACCCTGGCCACTTTCCTGGTGATCGCCTTTTCCATGGTCACGGGCATCGGCATGGCCGGCTGGCTGGGACTGGCCATGAACCCGGTTTCGGCCAATGCCCCCACCATCATCCTCACCCTGGCCGTGGCCGACTCCATTCACCTGCTGACCACCATGTTTCACCAGATGCGCGAGGGCCGTTCGCGGCACGCCGCCGTGGCGGAGGCCCTGCGCATCAACATGCAGCCGATCTTTCTGACCAGCCTGACCACGGCCGTGGGCTTTCTGACCATGAACTTTTCCGACGCGCCGCCTTTTCGCGATCTGGGCAACATCGTGGCCATCGGCGTGACGGCGGCCTGGATCTATTCGGTGCTCTTTCTGCCGGCCCTCATGGCCATGCTGCCGGTGCGGGTCAAAAGCGCCGCCGAGGGCGCCGTCTGTGCCAGCTGTGACCGGCTGGCCAACTTCGTCATCCGCAGGCGCAAGGCGCTTTTCTGGGGACTTCTGGCCGCCGGCACCCTGCTTTCGCTGGGAACCCTGCGCATCCAGCTCAACGACAACTTCATCGAATATTTCGACCACCGCTACGAGATCCGCCGCGACACCGATTTCATCCAGGAGCACCTGACCGGCCTGGACATCATCGAATACTCGCTGGATTCCGGCGAGAGCGGCGGCATTAACGACCCCGGGTTCCTGCAGACCGTAGACGCCTTTGCCCAGTGGTACCGCCGGCAGCCCCACGTGGTCCATGTCAGCACCATGACCGACGTCTTCAAGCGCCTGAACAAGAGTATGCACGGCGACGATCCGGCCTGGTACCGCATTCCTCAAAAGCGCGACCTGGCCGCGCAGTACCTGCTGCTCTACGAGATGTCGCTGCCCTTCGGGCTGGATCTGAACAACCGGATCAACGTCAACAAATCTTCGATGCGCTTTACGGTGTACCTGGTGGACGTCACCGCCCGGGACCTGCGCGAAACCGATGCCCGGGCGCGCGCCTGGCTCAAGGCCAATGCCCCGACGCAGATGTTTACCTACGGCACCGGGCTTTCCATCATGTTCGCGCACATCTCCCAGCGCAACATCCACAGCATGCTGGGCGCCTCCTTCGGGGCCCTGGTGATCATTTCGGCCATCCTCATCATCGCCCTGAAAAGCTTCAAGCTGGGTCTGGTCAGCCTGATCCCCAACCTGGCGCCGGCCTTCATGGCCTTCGGCCTGTGGGGGTTTACCGCCCGGCAGGTGGGGCTGGCCATTTCCGTCATGGCGGCCCTGACCCTGGGCATCGTGGTGGACGACACCGTCCATTTCATGAGCAAATACCTGCTGGCCCGGCGGGAACACCGCATGGCGCCGGCCGAGGCGGTGCGTTACGCCTTCAACACCGTGGGCGCCGCCATCGCCATCAGCACCGTCACCCTGGTGGCCGGCTTTCTGGTGCTGGCCTTTTCGGGCTTTAAAACCAACGCCAACATGGGCCTCATGACCGCCATCACCATCGTTCTGGCCCTGCTGCTGGACTTTTTCTTTTTACCCGTGCTGCTTATGAAAGCGGAGAAAAAAACCGATGAAAGCACTGAAGATCAGCCTGCTGCTGCTTGTGTGGCTGTGCCCGCTGACTGCCGGCATACCGACTAGTGACGCCCAGAGCCCCGAAGAAAAGGGGCTCGCCATCGCCCGCGAAGCCGACCGACGGGACGAGGGCTTCAAGGACTTCACGGCCGACATGCGCATGATCCTGAAAAACCGCCACGGCCAGGAGAGCGTGCGCAGCCTGCGCATCCGCACCCTGGAGGTCCCCGGAGACGGCGACAAGAGCCTGACCATCTTCGACAACCCCCGCGACGTCAAGGGCACCGCTTTTCTGAGCTACACCCACAAGGTCGGCGACGACGACCAGTGGCTCTACCTGCCGGCCCTCAAGCGCGTCAAGCGCATCAGTTCGCGCAACAAGTCAGGGTCCTTCGTGGGCAGTGAATTCTCCTACGAGGACATCGCCAGCCAGGAAGTGGAGAAATACACCTACAAGTACCTGCGCGACGAAAAGCTGAACGGCCTGGACTGCTTCGTCTTCGAACGCTACCCGGTGGACAGGAAAAACTCCGGCTACACGCGCCAGGTCATCTGGATGGACAAGGACGCGTACCGCGTCTGGAAAATCGACTATTACGACCGCAAGAACGCCCTGCTCAAAACCCTGACGGCATCGGATTACCGCCAGTATCAGAATAAGTTCTGGCGGGCCCACAAAATGGAGATGATCAACCATCAGAACGGCAAGAGCACCATTCTGGAATGGACCAATTTTCGTTTCGGCACGGGACTGACCCCCAAGGATTTCAGCAAGAACAGCCTCAAACGCGCCAAATGATCCGACGGTTCCTGGCCGCATTTTTCTGGCTGATCTCCGTGGGGCTGCTTTTCGGGCTTCCCGGGGCGGCGGCCCACGAAATCACCGGCTACGTGGAGGCCGAGGGCCGGCTGTTTCTGGAGAGCCCGCTGTTTTCCCAGCAGCGCTACAACAACGCCTCGCTGGCCGCCAGCCCCGAATACTACCACGAGTTTGAAAACGGCTCCAGCGTCACCGGCGTGTTCTTTGGCCGCCTGGACAGTGCGGACTGGCACCGCACCCACGCCGACATCCGCGAACTCAAGTTCCTCTACCTGGCCGACAGCTGGGAGCTCACCGTGGGGGTCGACCGCATTTTCTGGGGGGTCACCGAGTTTTACCACCTGGTGGACATCATCAACCAGACCGACCTGGTGGAAGAAATCAGCGCCGAGGAGAAGCTGGGACAGCCCATGGTGCACTTGTCGATGCCTGCCGACTGGGGGGTGGTGGACCTGTTCGTGATGCCCTGGTTTCGCGAGCTCACCTTCCCGGGCCCCCGCGGCCGCCTGCGTTTCGGCATCCCGGTCAACACCGACGACCCCATCTACGAGAGCCCCGCCGAACAGAGCCACGTGGACGTGGCCTTGCGCTACAGCCACACCGTCGGTGACGTGGACTTCGGCATCTACCAGTTCTACGGAACGGCCCGCCAGCCCACCATGGTGCCGGCGCTGACATCGGCCGGTGAGCTGGAACTGCGGCCCTTCTACCAAATCGTCAGCCAGACGGGCCTGGACGCGCAGCTGGTGCTGGGCCAGTGGCTCTTCAAGCTGGAATCCATCTACCGCGTGGGCCAGGGGGACCCCTATTACTCAGGTACGGGCGGTTTCGAGTACACCCTGGTGGCCGTGGCCGGCACGTCCATGGACGTGGGCATCCTGGCGGAATATGCCTATGACCAGCGCGGCAACCAGGCCTTCACCTACTACCAGGACGACCTTCTCTTCGGACTGCGCCTGGCGGTCAACGACGCGGCCGGCTCCGAACTCCTGCTGGGTGCCGGCTACGATTTCGAAAACCAGACCAAGCTGATCAGCCTCGAGGCCAGCCGCCGCCTGAGCGACCACTTCAAAGTGACCGTCAAGTCCGCCTTTTTCATGGACGTGGGCGAAAACGACATCCTCTACGACCTGCGCCGGGACTCCTACATTCGGCTGTTGCTGCGGTATTATTTTTGAAAAAAGGTATCAGCGATCAGCAATCAGGTATCAGGTAAGAAAGGTGTCAGCGATCAGGTATCCGCTTTTAATGGTCGTCACCTGATATCTGACACCTTCCATTTCCACCTTGCAATTCAATCCTGCTATCCCTATTATATTTTTATCAAAATGAAACCGGCCGCAAAAACATATCGCAGGCCCCTGGATAAACGAGGATTGGCCAGGCTCTGGTTTTCTTTCCTGTACTCGCTGAGTGGCCTCCGCTTCGCACTGGCCGAAACCGCCTTTCAGTTGGAGCTGGGCGCCTACGGCGTGCTGCTGGTGGTCCTGTATTTTCTGCCGATTTCCGTGGTTTTCAAATGCGTGCTGCTGTCCGCCAACACCCTGGTGCTGATCATCGAACTGGCCAACACGGGCCTGGAGACCATCGTGGACATGATTTCCCCGGACTACGACATCAACGCCAAGAAGGTGAAGGATATTGGCAGCGCCGCCGTGTTCGTCAGCCTGATCCTGGCGGCGGTGCTGTGGGGCAGCGCCGTTGCCGCCGCGCTCTGACAGGGCCGGGTGTCGAGAATGAAAGTGCTTTCAAAAACCTCCGGTAATGGATGGCCACAGGAGTGCCACAGGCGTTTCGGGGGAGCGGCATTGGGCATTTTTATAAAACTCTTTGTGGCGATTACCTGCGCCGGCCTGCTGACGGCCGGGCAGGTCTCGGCGGGCCGGGTGCGCCCGGCGGTGTGGGCGGGCAAATTTTACCCCGCAGACCCGGCTGAGCTGAGAAAAACCATCTCCGGCCTGCTGGACGCGGCACGCCAGGATGCCGTGAGGCTGCCGGCCGGCCGGCCGGTGCGCGCCGTCGTCATGCCCCACGCCGGCTATATCTACTCAGGCCTCACCGCGGCCCACGCCCTGCTGGCCATAGACGGCCGGCACTTCAGCCGTGTCGTACTGCTGGGGCCGGATCACCGCGTGGGGCTGCGCGGCTGCGCGGTCAGCGATGCGCAAGCCTGGCAGACCCCCCTTGGCAGGGTTCCGGTGGATGAGGCCGCCCGCAGGCTGAACGAACGCCATCGCGACTTTGCACCCAATGCGACCTCCGACGCCCTGGAACACTGCCTGGAAGTGGAATTGCCCTTTCTGCAGGTGCAGCTGGGAAGGTTTTCCATCGTCCCCATCGTCATGGGCCAGGCCGACGTAGAGGAAGTGACCCGTATCGTCGACGGCCTGCTGGACGAGGACACCCTGCTGGTGGTCAGTTCGGATCTTTCCCACTACCTGCCCTACGACCAGGCCGTCTCCAGAGACCGGCGGACCATCGATGCCGTCGTGTCGCTCAACAGCGGGGAACTGGCCGGCTGCCGCAACTGTGCCTGCGGGCGCGACCCCCTGCGGGTGCTCATTTCCCTGGCCCGCCGGCACGGCTGGCAGCCGCGCCTGCTGTACGCCAACAACAGCGGAGATACCGCCGGTGACAAGGACCGCGTGGTGGGATACGCGGCCATTGCTTTTCTGGGAGAAAACGCCATGACGACCAAAACCGACGATTCTGCAGTCCTCAACCGCGAGCAGGGCCTGGCCCTGGTGGCACTGGCCCGGCACACCATCGCCGAAAAGCTGGGGCTGAAACAGGCCGCCGAAATGCCGGCCGACCTGAAAGCGACCCTGAAGCAAGAAGCCCTGCAGGCCCGGCGCGGCACCTTCGTGACCCTCAAAATCAACGGACAGCTGCGGGGCTGCATCGGCAACATCGTGGCCCACGACACCATCGTCGACAGTGTGCGCCAAAACGCCGTCAACGCCGCCTTCCGTGATCCACGCTTTGCCCCGCTGTCGGCCGCCGAGTTCGACGACGTGGACATAGAGGTCAGCATCCTGACCGAGCCCAAGCCCCTGTCTTTCACCGATGCCCGCGACCTGCTGTCCAAGCTGCACGCCAACGAAGACGGGGTCATCATCCGCCGCGGCGGCGCCAGCGCCACTTTTCTGCCCCAGGTCTGGGAACAGCTGCCACGGCCGGAAGCGTTTCTGTCCCACCTGTGCCTGAAGGCCGGACTGCCCGCCGATGCCTGGGAACGCTCCGGCCTGGAGGTGCTCACCTACCGGGTGCAGTACTTTGAAGAGGAAAAATAAAAGCGCTGTCGAGCGTGTCGTGGTGGCCACGGGGATCTCCTCGGTGGCCGGCCAGCTGGTGATCATCCGCGAGTTTCTGACGCAGTTCAACGGCAACGAGTTCGTCATCGCCCTGATCCTGTTCAACTGGCTGGTGCTGGGCGCGGCCGGCACCTTCCTGGCAAGAGGGGTCACCGGGCGGGCGGTTGCCGCCACCGTCCGCGGCCTGGTGCGCATCTCCCTGGCCCTGACCCTGATGCCCACGGTCCTGATCCTGGCCATCCGTCTGCTGCGCCAGCTGATTTTCATTCCCGGCGTTTCGGTGGGCTTCGGCGCCACCTTCGCCTTCACCTTCCTGTGCATGCTGCCCTACTGCCTGCTGGTGGGATTTGCCCTGCCCTACGCCCTGTTCGTGCTGCGCAACGACACCCCGGACTATGCCGGCGCCCGCATTTACATCCTGGACAACATCGGCGACATCACCGGCGGCCTGGTCTTCTCGCTGCTGCTGGTCTTTCTGGCGACACCGCTGACCGCCATGCTGCTGGCCAACCTCCCGCTGCTGGGCGCCCTGGTTTTCCTGGCGACGGCCGGCGGCAGCCCGAAAGCCGCCATTGCCGCCGCCGCCCTGGTGTGTGTCCTGCTGGGTGCCGCCATGTGGATCGAAACCCCCTCCCTGCAGGCCGCGCCGGGGGAACTGATCGATTACCGCGAGACGCGCTACGGCCGCATCAGCGTGTACCGCCAGCAGGAGCAGGTGACCGTTTTTGCGGACGGGGTGCCGTTCTCCAGCACCCAGCACCCCGGCCTGGCCGAAGAGCTCATCCATTTTCCCC
>CAYUAQ010000157.1:2819-8400 GCA_964442705.1 uncultured Desulfobacteraceae bacterium | reverse complement strand
CACGCAACAGAGGAGTTTTGCATGCTACGCCTGATCGACGCCTACCCGGCACTGGCCATCGAACGCCGCCCCAAGACGCTCGTGGTGCGATTGACCGAGCCCCACACGGTGCTTTCCAGCTGCCCGGTCAACGGCGGGCTGCGCAACGACCTGGCGGCCATCGCAAACCACCAGTGCTGTGAACCCCGCGACCACTTTCCGGCGGCGCTGGAAACGGCGGTCGAGGATCCCGCCGCCTACCTGCGGGACTTCTGCCGTCGCCACGGACTGCCGGAGAACTGCATCCTGCTGTCCACGGCGGTCAACGTCAACAATGCCGGTGTGGCGCGTTACGCCTACCGCGACCTGGAGGTCATCGGCCTGTGCACGGCGGGGGTCGAATCCAACGCCGCTGCCGCCGGCGACCCGGCCACGGTCTATGAAAGCGGCGGCCGTTTCCGTTCCCTCCATGGAGAGGAGTCCCCTGCGGTCGGCACCATCAACCTGATCGTGTGCATCAACCGGCCTCTCACCCCAGGCGCCATGGTCACAGCCGTCATGACCGTCACCGAGGCCAAGACCGCCGTCATGATGTCGCTGGGGATCGGGTCACGCTACTCGGATGCCCTGGCCACGGGCACCGGCACCGACCAGATCGCCCTGGCCGCACGCCGGGAAGAACGGCAGCCCCTGACCGGGGCCGGCAAACACACCAAGCTGGGCGAGCTCATCGGCCGCACGGTGTCGGACGCCTTGCGCGAAGCCCTGTCGTACCAGAACCGGCTCACGGCCCGCGGCCAGTGTTCGACGCACATCCTGCTGGAACGCTTCGGCCTGGACCGGGAAACACTGCAGGCCCGTGTATCCGCCGGGCTGCCGCCGGATGCGGCCGCTCTCATGACCCGCAATTTCGAGGCCTTCGACCGTGACCCATTGACCGTGGCCGCCGTATCGGCCCTCGTTCACTTGCATGAAGTCTTTCGCAGCGGCATGCTGCCGCCCGCCTGCCGCGCAGACGTCTTTTCCACGGCCGGTGCCCAACTTGCGGTGGTCGTCAGTGGCCGACCAGAGCTGTCGAACGATTTTCGGGAGGGTCTGCCTGCGGTGGAGGTGAACACTTCCAACGAGGCCTTCCTGGCCTTCGTATGTCGGTGCCTGGCAGCGGGGTTTGCCGTCAAGTGGAAGGAGTGAAATTCTGGAAAAAGACAAGGGGGGATTTCCGACCGGGAGGCAACGGCCGGAAATTCCGCTCCTGCCGCAGGCCCCCCTTCCCTTTTTCCGGGTTTCTCCCCTGCCGGTAATCAGGGAAGAATAAAAAAGCCCTCCACGGCTCTTTGCCATGAAGGGCTGCACCCAGCTTACTTGACCCTCATAAAACTGCCGCCTACCCCTTCTGCCGCGGGGGCAATAACGGCGGCCATGCTAGGCAGGTCTTCTGACTTCTCCGCTCTTTCCGGCAGCCTTCCCATTCCGATACGGTCCGAAACAGTGGCGTGCGCCGGCCGGAAGAGTTCCGCTGCGGCAAGGCCTGCAGCGAGGGAGTTACAGCGGCGGGACCGTTCCCGATTCTCACGGGATTTCCTATTAAGCCCGACGGGCACCTTCTTGATTTTTAGGACAGCTGAACGGCCCTGTCAAGGCGTTATTGCCGCTAATCGGTTGACGACCAAGGTCTGCTGTCGTATAAGCTTCCATCGGGCAAACCAGGGGGTGGGTCATCCGGAAAGCACCCCCCTGCCGCGTTGACAAGGCAAGCCCGCCGCCTTATCTTTTAGCCCTGACACAATGTGTCTGTCAGGCAACCCGTTGTGCGGGGAAAGGCACAATGAAACCGGTTCATTCCGAAGAGAAAAAGCAGTTCAAGAAGCTCTTTAAACAGGAGCATGTCGATCGCTTTGAAGACCGCTTCAAAGTGCTGCAGGTCTTTCTGGAAACCGAACACCACGTCACGGCCACTGAACTGCACCAGATGCTGAGGGAACGGGGGGTCGACCTGGACGTCAACTTCGTCCGTGAAACCCTCCAGTTCATGTGCCGTTTCGGCTTTGCCCGCCGCAACCGCTTCGACAACGGGCAGCAGCGTTACGAACATCTGCACCTGGGGCAGCACCACGACCACATGATCTGCACCAAGTGCCGCAAGATCATCGAATTCAAAGACAACCTGCTGGAAATGCAGCAGTCCCGGGTGGCCGAGGCCTTCGGCTTTCTCATGCTGCAGCATAAAATGGAAATCTACGGTATCTGCGCCGACTGCCTGCGCCAGCGGGTGCCGCTGATGCCGCTTTCGGCCGCCCGTCAGGGCGAGCGGCTGATCATAAAAGAAATCAGCGGCGGTCCCACTGCCCGCCTGCGCCTGCTGTCCATGGGCCTGCGCATCGGCGACCAGCTGGAGGTGCTGACCAATAACGGTCAGGGGCAGATCGCAGTGGCCGTGGACTTCACCCGCTATGTGCTCGGCCGCGGCATGGCTCAGAAACTGCTCGTATCGCCCGTGGTCGTGGACCAGAAAAAGAGCGCGTCGCCGGCCGGCGGGGAGGCGGCGGCCATGGAGCCCCCGTGCGACTGAGTGAACTCAGAGAAAATCAACGCGCCGTCATCCGGCGTATTGGCGGCAACGGCATCCTGCGCCGACGCATCCAGGAGATGGGCATCGTCAAGGGTACTGAGATCCGCGTTGAAAAATACGCCCCCCTGAAAGACCCCTTGGAACTCGTCGTCAAAGGCTATCACGTTTCCCTGCGGGTGGAAGAAGCCGCCCAGATCGAAGTCGAACGCCTGCCCCCGGATCACTGATCATGCCTGCCGAGAAAAAACTCACCATCGCCCTGGCCGGCAACCCCAACTCCGGCAAAACCACCATTTTCAACGTGCTCACCGGCACCCGGCAGAAGGTGGGCAACTGGCCCGGCGTCACCGTGGAAAAAAAGGAAGGCCGTGTCCATAAAAACGGATACGACCTGCGCATCGTGGATTTGCCGGGCACTTACAGTCTGACGCCTTTTTCCATCGAAGAGATCGTGGCCCGGGACTTCGTGCTGGAGGGCCACCCGGATGTGGTCATCGACATCATCGACGCCTCCAATCTGGAACGTAGCCTCTACCTGGCCACGCAGCTGCGGGAACTGGACTGCAAAGTCATTTTCGCCCTCAACATGGCGGACATGGCCCGTTCGCGGGGCATCAAGATCAACGCCGAAAAGCTGTCCGAGCTTCTGGATGTACCGGTGGTGTTCACCGTGGGCAACAAGGAAGAGGGCGTCGCCACGCTGCTGGAGCGCGCCATCGAAACGGCCGAGGCCGACCGCCGGCCCTCCCCCCGCCGACGGGTCAAGTACAACCACGACATCGAAGCGGCCATCGATCGGCTGCAGCGCATCATCGAAGCCCATCCCCAGCTGGGGCTTTCCTACAATCCGCGCTGGACGGCCATAAAACTGCTGGAAGACGACCGCATCATCCGTGAACGCATCGCCGCCATAGCCTCCGCCTGCTGCAGTGAAATCCTGGCGGCCGCCGCCGAGGAGCGCCGGCGGCTGATGGACCTCTTCGACGAAGATCCGGAAATCGTCATGACAGACGAACGATACGGATTCATTGCCGGCATCATGAAGGAGGTGCACACCACCTCTTCCAAGCAGCGTGTCGATATGTCGCGCAACATCGATCTGGTGCTCACCAACCGTTTCATCGGCTTTCCCATTTTCCTGCTCTTCATCTGGGGCATGTTCCAGATCACTTTCAGTGCCGGCGCGTACCCCATGCAGTGGATCGACGCATTCGTAGGCCTGCTGTCCGGTGGCGTTTCACGGCTGCTGCCCGACGGGATGTTCAAGGCCCTGCTGGTCGACGGCATCATCGCCGGCGTGGGCAGCGTGGTCGTTTTTCTTCCCAACATCCTGATCCTGTTCTTCTGCATCGCCCTGTTCGAAGACACCGGCTACATGTCCCGGGCGGCTTTCCTCATGGACCGCATCATGCACCTCATCGGGCTGCACGGCAAATCATTCATCCCCATGCTCATGGGGTTCGGCTGCAACGTGCCGGCCATCATGGCGGCCAGGACCCTGGAGAGCGAAAAAGACCGCATCCTGACGATTCTGATCACCCCTTTCATGTCGTGCTCGGCCAAACTGCCGGTCTACATCATTTTGGCCGGCGCCTTTTTCGGCCTGCGCGCCGGCGGGGTCATCTTTGCCATCTATCTGCTGGGCATCGTGCTGTCCATCGTCACTGGGCGCCTGATGCGCTCCACCTTTCTGAGGGGCGCTGATGCCCCCTTCGTGATGGAGCTGCCGCCCTACCGCCTGCCCATGCTAAAGAGCCTGATGATCCACATGTGGGACCGCAGCAAGATCTTCCTGCGCAAGATGAGCGGCGTCATTCTGGTGGGCTCCATCGTCATCTGGACGCTCTCCTACTTTCCCGCCAGCGTGTCCTACAGCACCGATTACGACCAGGCGGCCGCGGACATCCGCAGCGCCTACAGCCGGCTCATGGAAACTGCCGACGGCGCGCGCATGGTGCAGCTTGAACAGGAGCGCGAGCGCGCCCTGCGGAAGCTGCAACAGAAAAAAAAGGCGGAAAAGACGGCCGGCTCCTACCTGGGTCAGCTGGGCCGGCTGTTGGCGCCGGTGTTCGCGCCCTTGGGCATCGACTGGCGCGGCGGCGTGGCACTGGTGTCGGGGTTCGTGGCCAAGGAAATCGTGGTCAGCACCCTGGGGGTGCTCTACGCCGCAGGGGAAAAGTCGGAACCTGACGCCCTGCAGAAGGCACTGCACAAATCGGGCATGACGCCCCTGGGGGCGTTGTCCATGATGGTTTTCGTGCTGCTCTATCTGCCTTGTCTGTCCACGGTAGCCGCCATCCGTCGGGAAACCGGATCTGTGCGATGGATGGCGTTCAGCATCGCCTATTCCACCTCCTTGGCCTGGCTGGTCTCTTTTGGCGTCTACCAGGGGGGGAAGTTGCTGGGCTATGTATGAGGGTGGCGCGTACTAAATGCCTTTTCAGAATGCAACGTTTTTGGGGGCGGGCAGCGCCCGTGTCAGCCCTTCAACCGGGCCTCAAACGGCAGAACCTTGCGAACACCGCCCTGGGCGCCGCAGTCTTTGAACAGACGAAGCGACCGGTGGATGAATTCCAGTGCGCTGTCCCTGTCGCCCTGCCGGTGTAAAATACGTCCCAGCAGGGCATAGTCCCATGCCAGGTGAAACAGGGTGCCGCCCGAGCTGTCCAGTTCGGCCGCCTGTCGGGCCCAGCGATGCGCTTCTTCAAGGTACCGTCGGCCGGAATACATCAGGATCTCGGCAAGATGCAGACTGGCCCATCCCTTGGCCGCCTGGACCTTGATCTTTCCATAATATTCAAACAGGCTGGGAACGTTTTCCGATTTGATGCCACCCAGTACGCCGGCCCTGGCCATGGCAATGCGCAGCTGGTTGAGCCACGAAGGCAGCAGCCGGGTTCTCTCCAGCGCCGATATAGCTTTTTGGTAAAAGGATACGGCCTGCTCAAATCGCCCGTCTTCGGCGTACATGTGTGCCAGAAACCCCGCCGCCCAGGCCTCCCAGGCCGTCATGGTGGTCTGGCAGCTGTAGTC
>CAYUAQ010000157.1:0-2719 GCA_964442705.1 uncultured Desulfobacteraceae bacterium | reverse complement strand
GTAGTCGAGTGTGCGGGCCGTCTCCACGACCGGCGAGACCGCCTGCCGGGCCTCCACCAGTCGTCCCAAACTGGTAAAATATCCGGACAGCACCGTGCGGGCGTCGATGATCTTTTTCTGCACTTCGCTGCTATCGGGCATCTTTTCGTAACAGACGATAAGGGCTTCGGCCCACTTGATGGCCTCTTTGAAAAGGCCGGCCTTCTGGGCTTTTTTGCCGGCCATTTTGGCGTACTCCGCCCCCTTGGCGTAATTCTCTCCCCGCATGAAATGGTGCGCCACCATTTCCACCATCTCCTGGATGTGCGGCCGGTGCAGGTCTTCCATGGCCATACCGATGCGGTTGTGAAGGTCTTTTTTACGCTCTTGCAGTATAGAGGCCAGCACCACGTCGCGGGTCAGGTTGTGTTTGAAAATAAAAGTGGACTGGGGATAAATGCCGCGTTCATACAGTAATTCGGCTTCCTTGAGGGTTGTCAGATGGGTCAACAGCTCTTTTTCACCGCATTCCACCAGCGAGGCTATCAGACGGTAGCTGAACTCGCGTCCGATGACCGCACCGGCCTGCAGTATTTCCCGCGATCTCTCTGCCAGTCCGTCCACCCGTGCCATGATAACGTCGTAAATGGTGGCCGGAATGGTGAGCTCACTCACACGACGATAGAGATTGCAGCAATCCCCACTTTTATCGATCATTTTCAGATCGATGAGAGATTTGATGAATTCCTCGATGAAAAAAGGAACGCCCTCGGTTTTTTCCAGGATGAGCTGTTCCAGTTCCGGTCCTATTTCCGTGGTGCCCAGCAGGTAAGACGCCATCTGCAGGCTCTCGCGGTTGCACAGACGATTCAAAATCACCTGGTTGTGATAGGTTCGGGCGCCCCAGGTGTGGATGAATTCGGGCCGGTAGGTAAAAATAAGCAGCACCGATGAAAGCGATATGGCCTGGAGCAAATCCTTTAAAATATCTTCCGAATATCGATCGGCCCAGTGAAGATCCTCGATGGCGATCACCGTCACGCCGTTTTCAGCCGGGCACATGGCCAGGCGCTTGAGGGTTTCGGTGATTCTGTCCCGGCGATCATCCGGACGGAGGTTTTTCCTGATGCTGCCGTTGGGGGCGATGGAAAAAAGCTCCAGCATGACCGGCAGGTTGGCTTCCTCGTCACCCCCCAGCATTCGTATGCCCCGTCGTATCCTCTGAATGTTCTGTTCGGGCGGATCCTCCCGGTGTATGTTGAAATAGGCGCTCAACAGGTCGCCCAGGGGAAAATAGGGAAAGGCGGCACTGTATGAAAAACAGCGTCCCTCTAAAAAGGCGGCGGCTTCGTTTGAGACCGCCTTTCTGAATTCATAAAGCAGCCGTGACTTTCCGACACCGGCCTCGGAGACGATCGAAAAAGCCTGCCCCCTTCCCTGGCGCGCACGTTCAAAGCCGTCCAGGAGCAGCTCCAGTTCCCGCTCGCGGCCAACCAGTGGTGTGAGTCCGCGCTCGGCACCCACGTCGAAGCGGGTACGGTGGGTGCTGGCGGCAATGACCTGATAAACCCTGACAGGCTGCTTGCGGCTGCGCACCTTCTTTTCCCCCAGCGCTTCGAAGCGGAACAGTCCCTCGGTGAGTTTAAAGGTTTCCTCGGAAACCAGGGTGGTTCCCGGTTTGGCCAGCCCCTCTACGCGGGATGCCAGGTTCACCGTATCGCCCACGGCCTTGAACTCCAGCCGCAGGTCGTTACCCAGCACCCCGACGACTACGGAACCGGTGTGAATGCCGATGCGCATCTTGAGAGGCGCCATCGTCCAGTGGGGCCGGCCGGCGAGTCTGGCGATTTCCTGGTGAATGGCCAGCGAAGAACGAATGGCACGCTGGGGCGCATCTTCCAGGGTGATGGGCGCGCCGAACAGTGCCATGACCCCGTCGCCGGTCATTTCGTTGATGGTGCCGCCGTAGCGGCTGATTTTTTCGATCAGGATGTCGTAAATTTTTTCCATCAAGCGGTAGGCTTCCTCTGGTCCTGCGCTTTCTGCAATGGCCGTGTATCCAGCCAGGTCACAGAACATGACCGTCACCATGCGGCGCTCCCCCTCAATCTTGCCACGCTGTGCCAGGATGCGATCTACCAGTCCGGTGGGGAGCTGTCGGCGAATCTGTTTAAGGCGGTTCTCAAAGGAGATGGTCGCGGGGTTGGGGGAAGGGGAAATTTTAAGGCGCTGGCCGCACTGCCCGCAAAACTTGTCCCCCGACAGGTTCTCGGCCCCGCAGGCACTGCAACTGCGCACCAGGGGGGCGCCGCACTCGCGGCAGAATCTGCGCTCGGGCATGTTTTCGGCGCTGCATTGTTCGCAGTGCATGTCTTTTCTCACGTACTGTATACTAAGAGGAGAATTGGCTTCAGGGCTAATGCTCGGCACCGGGGAAATCATGACAGCGCATATGCGTCTACCCGGATGAAATTAAACACCACCCCTTTCCGAATGTCAACCTGAATACCGACAACGCCCAAGGCGGTCACAAGTAAGGATTGGCATGGTTGATGCCGGGGCCTTTCATGGGTTGCGTGCACCCGGGTTCGAGGGGCGGGTAATGCTACTTGCGATTGCCCTGCGACAACGCCAAGACCTGCGTCAAGACCCGTATGAACAGGCCGATCGGTCGGGAGGCGGTTCACGATGGATTCAAGCCGCTTGATTTCCATTGCCGGTATTTGCTAAACAGCAGCTG
>CAYUAQ010000156.1:0-8741 GCA_964442705.1 uncultured Desulfobacteraceae bacterium | reverse complement strand
TACATTCCCACCAACGTGATTTCCATCACCGACGGCCAGATCTACCTGGAGCCGGCCCTGTTCTTCGCCGGTGTGCGTCCTGCCATCAACGTGGGGCTCTCGGTCTCCCGGGTGGGCGGCTCGGCCCAGGTCAAGGCCATGAAGCAGGTGGCCGGCACCATGCGCCTGGACCTGGCCCAGTACCGTGAACTGGAGGCCTTTGCCGCCTTCGGCAGCGATCTCGACGCCGCCACCCAGCAGCAGCTCACCCGTGGCGCCAGGCTGGTGGAGATCCTGAAACAGCCGCAGTATCAGCCGCTGCCGCTGGAAAAACAGGTGACCATCCTCTACGCCGGTACCCGCGGTTTCCTGGACAAGTACCCCGTCGACGTGCTGGCCAAGTATGAAGCCGGCCTGTACCAGTTCATCGAAGACCGCTATCCCCAGGTGTTCAGCGATCTGGCCGAAAAGCAGGCCATCGACGACGACCTGGACAAGCTGATGACCGAAGCCCTGACAGCCTACGACGAGGAGTTCAAGGATACCATCAAGTAGAGACCGTTCGCGGGCCGCCGCAACCGTTTCCCGTACGACGCAGCCCGTGAAGTGAAATCTGCAACAGCAAACCCAAAGGCTGACGTTTATGGCGACGCTAAAAGATATCGAGCTGAAGATACATGCGGTAAAGAAAACCCGGCAGATTACCAAGGCCATGAACATGGTGGCGGCTTCGAGACTGCGCGGGGCCCAGACCGACATGGAAGCTTTCCGGCCCTATGCCTCCAAGTTTGCCGAGGTGCTGGGGAGCCTGGCCGAGAAATCCGGCGACGAAGCCAGCCCCCTGCTGGTGCCGCGCGAGGAGGTCAACCGGGTCCACGTGGTGCTGTGCACCTCGGACCGGGGGCTGTGCGGCGGGTTCAACACCAACCTCGTCGAAAAGGCGCATGCTTTTGCCGACCAACAGGCCGAAAAAGGGCGCGAGCTGTCGTTCTCGGCTTTCGGCAAAAAGGGCCGCGACTGGATGCGCCGCGACAAACGCACCATCGTGGATGAGTACCTGGGCGTCGTGGGCGCCAAATTCGGCTTCAACGAAGCCCTGACGGCGGGTCGCAAGCTGGTCGACGGGTTTTTGGACGGCACTTACGACGAGGTGCACATCGTCTATGCCGCCTTCATCAGCATGGCCCGGCAGCGGCCGGTGGTAAATCAGCTGCTGCCCATTCCGCCCCTTGAAAAGGCCGAGGAGGAGGTCGTCGATGAAGACCGGCCCTACCTGGCGGAGCACATCTGTGAACCGTCGGCGCCGGAACTGCTGGGCGAGCTGCTGCCGCGCAACGTCTATGTCCAGATTTACAATGCCCTGCTGGAGACGTCCACCAGTGAACATGCCGCCCGCATGCTGGCCATGGACAATGCCACCAAGGCCTGCAACGATTTCATCGACGACCTGACCCTGATATACAACAAGGCCCGCCAGGCCGCCATCACGGCGGAGCTCATGGATATCGTCGGCGGCGCCGAGGCCCTGAAGGGGTAAGCGGCGGCTTCGGGCAGACGTTTTTACCGTTTCGCAAAAAATAACCGATTGTCTCATAAAATGGCAAAGGATGGAGGTCTTTAGATGGGAGAGAACATTGGCAGGATAACGCAGGTAACGGGGCCTGTGGTTGACGTGGAGTTCGAACAGGGAAAGCTGCCGACGATCTACACGGCGCTTCTGATCAGCAACCCGACCATCAGCGACGAGCCTGACAACCTGGTGGTGGAGGTGGCCCAGCATCTGGGCGACAACGTGGTGCGCACCATCGCCATGGACGTCACCGACGGCCTGGTGCGGGGCATGCCCGTCAAAGACACCGGCAAACCCATCATGATGCCCGTGGGCGAAGCCGCCCTGGGGCGGGTGCTCAACGTGGTTGGAAAGCCGGTGGACGGCCTGGGGCCGGTCAGCCACGACAAGATGCTGCCCATCCACCGCGAGGCGCCCAAGTTCACCGAGCAGGACACCACCGTGCGGGTGCTGGAAACCGGCGTCAAGGTCATCGACCTGCTGGTGCCTTTTCCCCGCGGCGGCAAAATGGGGATGTTCGGCGGCGCCGGCGTGGGCAAGACCGTCATCATGATGGAGATGGTCCACAACATCGCCATGCAGCACGGCGGCATTTCCGTGTTCGGCGGCGTGGGCGAGCGCACCCGCGAGGGCAACGACCTCTACCACGAGATGAAGGACTCCGGCGTACTGCCCAAGGCCTCCCTGGTTTACGGCCAGATGACCGAACCCCCGGGGGCACGTGCCCGGGTGGCGCTCTCGGCCCTGACCGAAGCGGAATATTACCGTGACGAGGAGGGCCAGGACGTGCTGCTGTTCATCGACAACATCTTCCGGTTCACCCAGGCCGGCTCGGAAGTCTCGGCGCTGCTGGGCCGCATGCCGTCGGCGGTGGGCTACCAGCCGACGCTGGCGGTCGACCTCGGTGAACTGCAGGAGCGCATCACCTCCACGGACAAGGGGTCCATCACGGCGGTGCAGTGCGTCTACGTGCCCGCCGACGACCTCACCGACCCGGCGCCGGCCACCACCTTCGCCCACCTCGACGGCACCGTGGTGCTGTCCCGCCAGATCGCCGAGCTGGGCATCTACCCCGCAGTGGACCCCCTGGACTCCACCTCGCGGATCCTGGATGCGGCTTACATCGGTGAAGAGCACTACCATGTGGCGCGCCAGGTGCAGCAGATCCTGCAGAAATACAAGGAGCTCCAGGACATCATCGCCATTCTGGGAATGGAGGAGCTGTCCGACGAGGACAAGGTCACCGTTTCACGTGCCAGGAAGATCCAGCGTTTTCTGTCCCAGCCCTTTCACGTGGCCGAGGTGTTTACCGGCAAGGCCGGAAAATACGTCAAAATCGAGGACACCGTGCGCGGATTCAAGGAGATCTGCGAGGGCAAGCACGATGACATCCCCGAACAGGCCTTCTACATGAAGGGGGGTATCGAAGAAGCTGTGGAAGCCGCCAAGGAAATGGCCGCAGCGGCCTAACACCAAAGAAGAGGGCAGAAAATGGCTGGAAGCATCAGACTGGAAGTGGTCACACCCGAAAAGTCCGTTGTCAGCGATGACGCCCAGATAGTCGTTGCGCCGGGTAGCCAGGGAGAATTCGGTGTGTTGATCGGCCACACACCGTTTCTGACGACCCTCAAGACGGGCATCGTCCGTTATACCGATACCGGCGGCAAGGAACATTTTGTTTTTGTCAGCGGCGGTTTCGCCGAAGCCCTGCCCGACAAGGTCACCATTCTGGCGGAATCGGCCGAGATGAGCGGGGATATCGATCTGGAACGTGCCCGGGCCGCCCTGGAGCGGGCCAAAAAGCGCCTGGAGGATGCCAACCGGCAGGAAAACATCGACCGAAACCGGGCCAAAGCCGCCCTGGAGCGGGCCATGTTCCGCATCTCGCTGAGGGGTGGATGATTTTCGTTTGATCACTGAAGGCGGCGGCACCGGTGTGCCGCCAGGCAGGTAACCAGTAAAATTGTAGCGTGGTCGGTGGGGCAAGCCATACCGTTCGTCTGGCTTGCCCCTTTTTTGGCTGACAGGAGAATGGTCATGAGCGTTGCCGCATCCTATCCCCAGGTTGCCGTGGTGATCCTGGCTGCCGGGCTGGGAACCCGCATGAAATCGCGTAAGGCCAAGGTGCTTCACGAGGTGCTCGGCCGCCCCATGATTTCCTATGTGGTGGAAACGGCGGCCTCTTTGGCCGGAGATCAGGTGGTGGTGGTGGTGGGCCACCAGGCCGAGCAGGTAAAGTCCGTGGCCGCCGCCGGCGGCGCTGTCCGTTTCGCGCTGCAGGAAGATCAGCTGGGAACCGGGCACGCCGTCATGTGCGCTCTGCCGCAACTCGGGCCCCAGGCCGAACACGTGGTTATCCTCTGCGGCGATGTTCCGCTGTTGACATGCGCCACCGTGGAAAAGCTGGTGGCCGACCATATCGGCACCCGTCGAGACCTGACGGTGCTGGCCGTGGAAATGGAGAATCCGGCCGGCTACGGACGGATCCTGACCGACAGCCGGCGGAACCTGAGGGGTATCGTCGAAGAAGCCGATGCCGACGGCCGGCAGAAGGCCATCCGCCTCATCAACAGCGGCATCTACTGTGTGGAGAGGACTTTTCTGGCCGGAGCGCTGGAGCGCATCGACAGCGACAATGCCCAGGGCGAACTCTACCTCACCGACATCGTCGCTGTCGGGTACCGGCAAAACCGCTCCCTGGGGTTCGTGGTGGGAGACGATGCCGATGAAATCGTGGGGGTCAACAGCGTGGAAGACCTGCGGGTGGCCGAATCCCTGATGCGCAAAAGAGGCGATTAAAATCTCTTGACTTTCCCCTGTGTTAGCGATTATAGTTTAATAAACAGTATGAGGTGAAAGGTTGAATAACGAATTGATTATACAGCAGTTTGACCAGATTGAGAGAAAAGTTGAAAGATTGATCGAAGTTTGCAGGACGCTCGAAGCAGCCAATGCCGAGCTAAAAAATCGGATTGGCCAGCTTGAGGGGGATCTTCAGCAGAAGATCGAGGCCGAGAGCGGTTACATGCAGGAAAAGGATCTGATCCGTTCAAAAATCGACGGCCTGCTGGCTCGCCTGGACAGCATTTCCCAGGTTCAGGAATAGGGGATCCTGTTGCGGTGCGGCGGGAAAGGTGATTCGGGTATTCATTGGAACAGCTTGTAACCATAGAGCTTTTTGGACAAACGTATACCTTCCGGGCCGAAACGGACATTTCCCAGGCACAGGAGGTTGCGGATCTGCTGGTGGCCGAAGTCAATCGGGTGGAACAGCAGCATGACGGCAAATTGCCCAGGATCAACTCCCTTGCCATTCTGATTTCGGCAGCGCTCAATATCGCCAATAATCACTATGAGTTGAAAAGGCGGTATTCAGAATTGCTCGAGAGGGTTTCCGAGCGGTCCGAACGGCTCATGAGTATTTTGGAGACCAATGTTCCCTGAAACAGCACGTTGCTGCCGCCGGCCGATGCAGGAACAAGGCGGGCAGCCGTCGAACGTCGCTCCGGCCCGCCTTTCAGGCTGTGGCGCTGGAGTGGTCTTGCGCGGCGATAGAAGATAAACCCCTGCCGTGCACGTGATTGGAAGATGTCCTTTGATCCAACGCATTTCTTACGGGGGCTTTCCCTGGTTTCGGTGTGCAGGTTCTGCTCGTACAGAAAAGCCTAAAGAAACTATAAGGCGCCCACTTTAAAGCAGGGCTCAAAGGCCGCCAACACGGCACTGTGGCAGGGGTCCTTCCCCTTCAATTTTTTCTCTTCCAGACTTCCCATTCACCTCATCATCGCAGGAAGGCGGAAAGGCTGTATTTTCCGCTGAACCGAGACCACCTGCTGCCCCGTTGGATGTTGTTCGGGGACGGGACAAGTAGGTCTACACGGCCGTCCGAGCCCCGGTGCCTGGAAGGGCCGGAAGAATATTTGGAGAGAATCCATGGATCACATGAACCAGACGTACCTGTTGATCGGCCTGATCTGTTTCGTTGTGGGATTCGCCGCTGCTTACTGGCTGAGGCAGAAGTCCGCATCGCACAAGGTCAAGGCCGCCGAAGACGAGGCCGGGCGGATTCTGAACGATGCCCGGCGGCAGGCTGAAAACCTGGTCAAGGAAGCCCGGCTGGAAGCCAAGGACCGCCTTTTCCAGATGAAAAGCGAGTTCGATGCCGAAACCCGCGAGACGCGGGCCGAGCTCAAAACAAGGGAGCGGCGCCTCAATCAGAAGGAGGAAAACCTCGACCGCAAAAGCGAACAGCTGGAGAAAAAAGAGCGCGAGTACAACCGGCGGGAACGCAAGCTCGCCAAGCAGGAGGAAAAGCTCAAAGTCCGTGAGGCCGAGTACGAGCAGCTGATCGAAGAGCAGAAGTCGCAGCTGGAAAAAATTTCCGGACTCACCGCCGACCAGGCCAAGGAGCTGCTGCTGCGGGCCATGGAGAACGAGGCGCGTTACGAGGGCGCCAAGCTCATCAAGAAAATTGAAAATGAAACCCGGGAGCAGGCTGAAAAGAAGGCCAAGAAGATCATGGCCGTGGCCATCCAGCGGTACGCCGCCGATTACGTGGCCGAACGCACCGTGTCTGTCGTCCAACTGCCGGGCGATGACATGAAGGGGCGCATCATCGGCCGGGAGGGCCGCAATATCCGCGCGCTGGAGGCGGCCACCGGCATAGACCTGATCATCGACGATACCCCGGAGGCGGTGATTCTGTCCGGTTTCAACCCGGTTCGCCGCGAGGTGGCCCGCCTGTCGCTGCAGAAGTTGATTTCCGACGGCCGCATTCACCCGGCGCGCATAGAGGACGTGGTCAAGAAGGTCGGCAAGGAGGTGGACAAGACCATCAAGGAAGCCGGCGAGCAGGCCGCCTTCGAACTGGGCGTCCACGGCATACACAACGAGCTGATCAAGTTCCTGGGCCGGCTGAAGTTCAGGACCAGTTATGCCCAGAACGTGCTGCAGCACTCGGTGGAAGTGGGCTTTCTGTGCGGCATCATGGCCGCCGAACTGGGGCTCAACCAGAAGCTGGCCAAACGCATGGGGTTGCTGCACGACCTGGGAAAAGCCGTCGACCACGAGGTGGAGGGACCCCACGCGCTGATCGGGTCAAAGCTGGCCAAAAAATACGGCGAATCCCCCAAGGTGGTGCACGCCATCGCCGCGCACCACGAGGACGTGCCCCCTGCCACGGTCTACGCACTGCTGGTCCAGGCCGCCGACGGCCTTTCCGGGGCGCGACCGGGGGCGCGCAAGGAGCTGCTGGAAAACTACGTGCGCCGCCTCGAAGAACTGGAGGGCATCGCCAACTCCTTCAAAGGGGTGGCCAACACTTACGCCATCCAGGCCGGCAGGGAGCTGCGGGTCATCGTGGAAAGCGCCAAGATCACCGACGAAGAGGCCGTCCTGCTCAGCCGCGATATCGCCCGCAAGATCGAGGAGTCGCTGACCTTCCCTGGACAGATCAAGGTGACGGTCATCCGCGAGACGCGGGCGGTGGAGTATGCCAATAAATAAATTAGCTGTCAGGTATCGGCTATCAGGTATCAGCAGTCAGGTGAAGATAGGTATCAGGCGTCAGCTGTCAGGTGTCAGCTGTGAAGTGTGGGGCAAGACGGTCATTTTTCCTGTAACCACGCTGTCGACACTTTAAAATTTGATGTGTGATTCCTGGCCGCTCCAAAATCCGGCCTCTGAAAACCGATCACGGATACCTTTAAAAACCTGATACCTGATGGTTGAAACCTGACTGCTTTCAAACCTGATCGCTGACCGCTGAAACCTTTAAAAGCTGATCGCTGAAACCTGATTGCTGATACCTTTTCTACAACGAGGTGAAAATGACCGACAATCTTCTCGACGTGCTGGGTGAACGCGGATTCATCGACCAGACGACGCACCAGCAGGAACTCCGGGAGTATCTCCAGGAGCCCGGCCGGACCTGTTACATCGGCTTCGATCCCACGGCATCCAGCCTTCACATCGGCAGCTTGATACCCATCATGGCGCTGGCACACGTGCAGCGATGCGGGCATGTGCCCATCGCGCTGGTGGGCGGCGGCACAGGCCTGGTGGGGGACCCCAGCGGCAAGACAGAAATGCGCAAACTGCTCACCCGCGAGGCCATCGAACAGAATTCCGTGGGCATCAAGAGCCAGCTGTCGCGCTTCATCGAATTTTCCGGAGGCCGCGCCCTGCTGCTCAACAATGCCGACTGGCTCTGCGATCTGGAGTACATTACGTTTCTCAGAGACATCGGGCGCCATTTTTCCGTCAACCGCATGATCAAGGCGGAGAGCTACAAGATGCGGCTGGAATCGGAAGAGGGGCTCAGCTTCATAGAGTTCAATTACATGCTGCTGCAGGCCTACGATTTTTTGACGCTGTACGACCGGCACAGCTGCCGCCTGCAGATGGGGGGCAGCGACCAGTGGGGCAATATCGTAGCCGGCATCGACCTGATCCGCCGTATGCGCCAGGACACCGCTTTTGGCATCACTTTTCCCCTGATCACCACCAGCAGCGGCGCCAAGATGGGTAAGAGCGAGAAGGGCGCCGTGTGGCTGGATGCCGACCGCACGCCGCCTTACGAGTATTTCCAGTACTGGGTCAACACCGATGACCGCGACGTGGAGCGTTTTCTGGCCCTGTTCACCTTCCTGCCCATGCGCGAGATCGCGGGCATCGGCAAGTTGGAGGGGGTTGAGCTCAACGCCGCCAAGAAGGTGCTGGCCTATGAAACCACGCGCCTGGCCCACGGCGCCGAGGAGGCTGCCAAGGCCTTCCAGGCCGCCGCAGCAGTCTTCGGCGGCGGGGAGGTGGACCCCGCCATCCTGCCGTCCAGCGGCATCCACCGGCAGGCGCAGACTTCGGCCGCCGCTTCGGTGCCCCACAGCCACATCAGCCAAGACGAACTGAAGCAGGGCATACCGGCCTTCAAGCTGTTTCACCAGGTGGGGTTGGCTTCCTCCGGCGGTGCCGCCAGGCGGCTCATCGAACAGGGCGGCGCCTATATGAACGGGACGCGCATACCGTCCTTCGACACCGAGATTACCGCCGATGACGCCATAGACGGTGAAATCCTGCTGCGCTCGGGTAAAAAGCGCTACCACAAGCTGCTGGTTGGATGAATCAAGCAGCTGAATTTAATCTTTAATTGATGTTCTGCAAATAGCGGTAAGGCCCGGCCGGAAAAAGATGGCAG
>CAYUAQ010000155.1:0-8759 GCA_964442705.1 uncultured Desulfobacteraceae bacterium | reverse complement strand
CGCCCCCGCCCGCCTTGACCGGCGCCAGCAGGTTGCCCCAGGTCTTGATGCCGCCGGCCAGGTACGAAACGTCGTCGTAGCCGCACTTTTCCAATACCTCGGCCACGTATTTGGCCGAGCTTTCCTTGGCGCACACGATGCGGATCTTGCGGCCCTCGGGCACCAGGGCCACGCACTCGTCCTCCAGTTCCTGGAAGTCGTAATACACGATATTCAGCATCTCGATGGGATAGGGGCCTTCGATCTTGAAGCGTTCAAAGTCCGGGGTGTTGCGGACGTCCAGCAGGATGAAATCCTCGCGCCTGACCAGCGCGTCGAACAGTTCTTCGGCAGTGTACGACGGGATGGACATATGGTTTCCTTTCTTCAAAGCGTGGTCTGTTGAGGGCGGCCTCGACGATAACGACTGACATCGACGCGAACATGAAAAGCGCCGCCGCCGGCATGTAAAAATATATCTGAAAGATATTACACAATCGGGAATCGTCAAACATTTTGCCGCAAATGCAAAAAGCCCTTGAAGGCGGCGGGGTTTATCTCTATTCTGCGGGCATGCGCATTGTCGGGTTGATCATAGCGGCGTATGCCCTGGTGGTGCTGGCGGCCTGGCTGCTGCAGTACCGCATGCTGTATTTTCCGGACCGCGTATCAGCGGACGACGTCAGACGCCAGGCGGGCGCCGCGGGCCTGGCCCTGTGGGCGCCGGACGGCGGCGACTACCGCGGCCTGCTTCGCGAGCCGGCCGCCGACTGCCGGGGAACCGTCCTGGTGTTTCACGGCAACGCCGGTTCGGCCGTGCACCGCTCCTATTATGCCGACGCCCTGGTGCCTCTGGGATACCGCGTGATCCTGGTGGAGTACCCGGCCTACGGCGGGCGGCCCGGCAAGCTGGGCGAAGCCGCGTTTACGGCCGACGCCCGGGCCGCCATCGAGACCGCCCGCAAGCAGTTCGACGGGTCCCTTTTCCTGTGGGGCGAATCCCTGGGCTGCGGCGTGGCCGCAGCGGCGCTCTCGGAGGCCGTCAGGGGCATCGTCCTGCTGACTCCCTGGGATTCGCTGACCAACCTGGCCCAGAGCCTGTATCGTTTTCTGCCCATCAGGCTGCTGCTGCGCGACCGCTACGACACGGTGGCCAACCTGAAGGGCTTTCACGGCCCGGTGGCCGTGGTCATGGCCGGCCGCGACGAGGTGATCCCCAACCGCTTTACCAAAAAACTCTACGAATCGCTTGCATCGCCCAAGCGAATGTGGCTATTTAAAGACGCAGGCCACAACAGCTGGCCCTCGGCCCCCGGTCTCGCCTGGTGGCGCGAGGTGATGGCTTTTGTCGACGCCCCTGAACCGCCAACCCCTGCTGCAAAATAAAATACACCAAATATACGATAAAACTGGTACCGCCGCATGAACGACGTGCAGAAGAAAATTCTGGTGATCGACGACGAGAACCGGCAGCGCACGCTCATCCGTGAGCTGCTGGAAAAGATGAACTACACGGTGACCGCCTTGGACAGCGCCGAGGAGGCGCTCTATCACCTCGAGACGGTCAGCTACCCGGTCATAATCACGGACCTGAAGATGCCCTGGATGGACGGCGTGCAGTTCTGCCGCCAGGTCAAACAGAAACACCCCCGCACCGTCATCTACCTCCTGTCGGGATACGTGGACTCTTACGATCAGGAAAAACTGGCCGCCGGCGGCTTCGACGGCATCTTCAGAAAACCGCTGAAACCCGGCATGCTGGAGGAAGCCCTGGAAAGCGTGTTTCAGCCACCCCGTACCCAGCCGGAAAACGGCTGAAGCGTATCCCGTTGGAACGGCTCATCCCTGTTTTGGGGTGCGTATCATCTGCACCGCCAGCAGCGAGACCAGGCTCATGGCCGCACCGGCCAGGAAGGGGATGCGGTAGTCCACCATCCACAGCAGGCCGCCCAGTGCCGGCAGCACCACGGCGGCGATGTGGTTGATGGTGAATCCCACCGCCATGGACGGGGCGATGTCCCGCGGGTCGCCGACTTTCTGGAAATAGGTGCGAATGGCGATGGCGAAGTTGAAGAAGATGTGGTCCAGGATGTAGAGCCCGGCCACCAGCCACTTGGACTGCGCCGCGGCGTAGGCGATGAAGATGAAGATCAGACTGAAGTACTCCAGTGACAGCACCCGCCGCTCGCCGAAGCGGATGATGGCCTTTCCAATGAGGGGGCTCAGGAAGTAGTTGACGGCGTTGTTCAAGACGAACAGCAGCGTGATCTCCTGCACGGTGCAGCCGAAGCGCTTGACCAGCAGGAACACGGAAAAAACCATGAAGATCTGCCGCCGGGCACCCGACATGAAGGTCAGGAAGTAAAACAGCCAGTACCGGCCGCGAAAGACCATTTTCTTGCGCTGGGGGACCGTGTCTTCGTGAGTGGGACGCTGGCAGAACCCCCAGATACCCACGGCCGTGATGAGGGCGCCGGCCGCCAGGTAGATCTGGGTGTAGGAGAGGAAAGACGAGACGGCGTAGATGATCAGCCCCACCACGATGCTGGTGGCCGCCGCCATGCTGCGCTGTTTGCCGAACACCCAGGGGGAAGTCGCCTGGTCGAAGTACTGCAGTGTCAGGGACTGGTTGGTGGTCTCGTAGTAGTGAAACCCGAAGCTCATCACCAGGGTGGTGGCCATCAGGCCCGTGTAGCTGGGAAACAGGCCGGTGGCCCCCACGCCCACCCCCAGGAAGACGATGGAAAGGGCCGACAGGCGGTGCTCGCGCATGACCAGGAAAACGTAGACCGCCAGCAGCGCCAGGAAGCCCGGTATTTCGCGCACCGACTGGATGACGCCCACCTGGTCGCCCTGCAGCCCTGCCACCTCCACGGCGAAGTTGTTGAAGAGGGTGCGCCAGGCCTGCAGACCGCCCATGGAGGCGATGGTCAGCACGATCAGGAAGCGGTACATGGGCTCCCGGCGCACTTCGGCGAGGCGGCGGCTCATTTGAAGGGCCTTCCCCACTTTTCGGCAAACAGGATCTGGTCCAGGGGCTTGCGGTTTCGTTTTTTGGCGGCCTCCTGCCGGGGGTAGCCCACCGCCAGCAGGGCCGAGACCTTGATGCGGCCGGGGATGTCCAGGATGCGGCGCACCTTCTTGGTGGAGAACCAGCCGATCCAGCAGGTGCCCAGGCCCAGTTCGGTGGCCTTGAGCACCATGTGCTCCATGGCGATGCCCAGGTCGATGCGGTAATACTCGATGCCGGTCACCCGCGCCCCGATGCGGTTGGCGATCACGTCCAGCTGGGAGCAGCCCGCCATCACCAGCGGCGCCTGCACCAGCCACTTGTTGGGGATCACCGGCCGCATGGCCTCGCGGCACAGGCGCCCGATGGTCACGGCGTCGGTCACGGCGATGAAGCGCCACGTCTGGCTGTTGCAGGCCGACGGTGCCGCCCGGGCGGCCTCGGCCAGGGCCACGATGTCCTCGCGGCGCACCGGCCGGGGTTCGAAGGCGCGCGTCGACGTGCGCCGGTTGATGATGTCGTCGAGGGTCGTCATGGGTCGGGCCTCCACTGGCGTAATGATCGGCAGCATACCAGCCCCCGCCCCCGTAATCAAGGCGGGTGGTTTCGATTGTCAGGGCAATCGCAATGAACCGCCATTCTTTCAAGTGCGAGCCATGCCTGTAGCCTGCCACCGGGGCTGGCCGGCATCGTCTGCGCTGCGTGAGCCCCGGCGGGGATGCTTCGGCCGACGGCGCTGAAAGGCGAGAAACGCGCTGCGCTCAGACAGTTCGCCTTTCTTGACGCGCCGCCGACCTGCGCATCTCTTTCCCGCCGGTTCTCCAACTGCGCACAGCTGAAGCCGGTCCGCCCCTCACGCAGCATGGATAAACCCGGATAATAAAGGGAGCCCACAACACGCATGCCAACCGCTGCTTGCGATCGCGCTGTTTCGATTGTGCTTTATCCGCGGCCCGGCAAATGATATGATGGCCGCATGATTGGAAACCTTCTGGAACCCGTTGGCGGGCAGCTGCCCGAGGAGCTGATCCAGGAAGTTGTGTCCGAAGGCCGGGTGCGCATCGAGCGCATCGTTTCGCGGGGCCACGCCTCCCCGCCGGGCTTCTGGTACGACCAGGACCGTCGCGAGTGGGTGGCGGTGCTCGCCGGCCGGGCGCGGCTGCGCTTTGCCGACGACGACCGCGTGCTGGAGATGGGGCCCGGCGATCACGTGCTCATCGAGGCCCGCCGGCGGCACCGCGTGGAGTGGACCGATCCGCAGGAGGACACCGTCTGGCTGGCCGTGTTTTTTTAAAAAGCCACACGGACCCACGGGAACAAACGGGGAAGGGGTCCGTTGTCGGTGGACCGTTGTCCGTTGCAGGGAGGCGATGCTTATCGGTCCGGGACCACTGACCACGGACAACAGACAACGGACGGATCCGCCACAGACCCACAGGGACGAATGGGGATGGGATCCATTGTCGGTGGTCCGTTGTCCGTAGCAGTGAGGCGGTGTTTATCGGTCCGGAACCACTGACCACGGACAACGGACAACTGACACACCCGAAAACGGCCCATGGCGCCCGGATTCTTTAGGGGATCGGCCTTTGCAAAACCCCAAAACAGAGGTAGACAACATGCAAGAGAGCAACACGACCGGCGACCGCTTTCTGGCCGCCCTGACGGTGGCGCTGATCATTGCCTCGTTGTGGATTTTTTCGCCCTACCTGAATTACCTGGTGGTGGCGGCGGTGCTGGCTCTGGCCACCAGTCACGGCTACAACGCCCTGGTGGGTGCCATCGAGAGATCGGCGCTGCCCGACTGGATCAAACGCCGCAGGCGACTGATCGCCGCCGGCCTGTTCACGCTCTTTTTCCTGCTGCTGATCTTCGCGCCCCTGCTGTACTTCGCCTCCGAGACTTACAACCAGGTCGTGGCGCTGGACATCGTGGCCATCAAAAAGACCATCCTGGAGATGGTCGACAGGGCCCAGGCCTTCCTGGACCGCATCCCGGTGCTGCAGGACCTGATGGCCAAGTTCAAGGCCCGGGGCGGTTCCATGATCAACGGCGCCACCATCGAGGCCGTGCTGCGGGGCGCCCAGAAGGTGGCCGCCGGCGCCGGCGGGCTCTTCGGCCAAGTGGTCTGGATCCTGATCTTCTACTTTCTTTTCAACCTCTACGGCTGGCAGATTCTCAACTTCGCCGCCGTGGTCATGCCCACCAGTCTGGAGCAGGAGAAATACCTCTACCGCGAGTGCTCCGGCACGGTGGCGGTGGTCTTTTACGGCACGCTCTTCAACATGTTCGCCCAGGGGGTGGCCTTCGGCCTCCTGATGGCCTTCGTGGGCGACCACAACGCCCTCTACCTGGGGGTGCTGGCCGGCTTCTGCTCGGTGATTCCCATCATCGGCGCCGCCCTGGTCTACGTGCCGGTGACCGCCCTGGAGCTGTTCGGCGGCCGCTGGGTCAGCGCCATCGTCATCCTGGCCTTCGCCTGGGTGGTGATGGGCTTTCTCATCGACAACATCCTGCGCATGGTGTTCATCGGCCGCCTCAAGAAGGCCTTCGGCTTCGAGTACATGATGAACGAGATTCTGATCCTGCTGTCCATTCTGGCGGGCATCGCCACCATCGGCTTCTGGGGGCTGGTCATTGGTCCCTCGGTCATCGCGCTGACCCTGGCGGCCGCCAATCTTTACAGCGCCCTGAGCGACGAAGCGGGCCACGAGGGGATTCTGCCGGAGAAGGAGGAATAGGGGGGTGCTCGTCGGAAACCGCCCTGACAAAAGGGGGGAATTGAAGGGGCTGCGTCGGCTTTGCGTGAAAAGGGGCAAAGGGGCAGAGGCACATAGGCACAAAGTGAGGCAAAGGGGGAGTGTTTTATGGCTTGTAAATTGAGCCGAGAACAGATCGAGCGCACCACGGCCTTTCACGGCCACTGGTGCCCGGGGTTGGCCACGGGCGTGCGCGTGGCCGAGTGGGTGCTGGCAAACCTGGGCCGCGCCGCCGACGAGGAGATCGTGGCCGTGGTGGAGACCGACATGTGCGCCGTGGACGCCGTCCAGTACCTGTGCGGCTGCACTTACGGCAAGGGCAACCTGATCCACCTGGACTACGGCAAGAACGCCTTCCGCTTCTACCGCCGCCGCGACGGCCGGGCCGCCCGCTTGGTGAGCCGGCCGGACCTTTTCCCGGAAATCCGTGGGCCCCTGGGAGAGCTCAACCGCAAACGCCAGGCGCAGGGGCTCACGGACGAAGAGGAACAGCGCTTCCGGGACCTGCGTGCCGAGCTGTCCGACCGCATCATGGCGGCCGGCTTCGAGGAGCTGTTCGCCATCGGGGAGCCGAGCATGCCCATGCCGGCCACGGCCCGCATCCTGGAGAGCCGCATCTGCGACGCCTGCGGCGAGGCCGTCATGGAGACGCGCACCCGTCAAAAGCAGGGGAAAACCTACTGTATTCCCTGCTTCGAGAAACTTTTTTCGTCCACCAAAACCACGCAAGAAACGAAACAGAACTGGTAACCCATCGGGTTGCAGGCACCGTCGGCCCAAAGTTTTGCCATTTTGAAAGACAGGCCTTTTTCGCCATCAGGAACTTGGGTTTGATGAAGAAGTCGGCCCAGGCTTTTTTCACTTTGTGCCTCTGCCCCTCTGTGCCTTTCTTTTAAAAAAAAGGAGGTTCCCATGAAAAAATCCTTCGGCGCCCAGACCCTGATTTTCCCCACCCCGGTGTGGTGTGTGGGGTCCTACGACAGGGACGGCAAGCCCAACGTCATGACCATCGCCTGGGGCGGCATCTGCTGCTCCAAGCCGCCGGCCGTGACCATATCGCTGCGCAAGGCCACCTACACCTACCACAACATCCTGGCCCGGGGGGCTTACACCATCAGCGTTCCCTCCTATGAACAGGCCCGGGCGGCGGACTATTTCGGCATGGCCTCGGGCAAGCGCGAGAACAAGTTCCAAAAGGCGGGACTGACACCGGTCAAAAGCGAATTGGTGGACGCGCCCTATGTGGCCGAGTTTGCCATGGTGCTGGAGTGCCGCGTGATGCACACCTACGAGATCGGCCTGCACACCCAGTTCATCGGCGAGATCCTGGACGTCAAGATCGACGAGGCCGCCCTGAACGCAAACGGCAAACCGGACATGGCCAAAGTGGCCCCCTTCGTCTACGCCCCCGAACTGCAGCACTATTTCCGCATAGGCGACGCGGTGGGCCCGGCCTTCAAGATCGGCAAGGAATTGTTTTGACAGAAGCGGTCAGGTGTCAGCCATCGGCAGTCAACCTGCCAGGGGATCTGGAAGCGCAGATGGAGTATGCATGCATTGCGGGAAGCATTTTCCCGCTGTCGCTCCCCGTTGTTGGAAAACATAAAGGGGAAAAATGTCTTTATCGAAACGGGATTATCAGAAAGGGCGAAACACAAGGATGGAATAATATATTATTTATTTTCATGTAATTGACAGCAGCATGTCAAGCGGAAAATGGGGCTGAAAAAAGAAGACCTGGGGAGTGCCTCGCTTTAAATCTCTCAGATGATAGCAGAACACTTAACAACATGGATTTTTTATAGTTCAAGTGGAATGGTACGGTGGAGAAAGCTTGAAAACTCGGAATTATGATCCGTTTAGATCCGCCCTGGACCCTTTTCAGGGTTTCATCATTACCGTAAGATCTTTCTGTAAACCCCTTATGGGTTTCGGAGCGAATGGTGCCTCGGGCCTAAATTGCAATCGCGGATATTACAATGACTGATTGACTGTTTAAATAAATTTCAAAATAACCAATGTGATATCATCCTCCTGCTGGGCCTTTCCCTGGAAATCTGTGACCGCTTCAATTATCGTTGCACGGATTTGTTCAGCACTTAAACTGGCATTTTGGCGAATAAGATTTTTGAATCTTTCTTTGCCGAACATCTCACCGATTATGTTGCGGTTTTCCCAAAGCCCGTCTGTGGTTAGGATCAATATTTGCCCCGGCTTCACAGTCACCGTGTAGTCCCGGTATCTCCAGCCCTCATCCACACCTAAAGGCAGGCCCTCTCCTTCTATTTTCTCGAAACGATCCGAATCAGGATTATAGAGAAACGCCGGGTCATGGCCGGCCCGCACCCAGGTCGCACGGCCGCTATGAGCTTCAATTACAAAAAATAAAAGCGTCGTAAAGAGGCCGGTTTCCATGGTATCAGCCGAGACCAGACGGTTGACGTCAGTGATAATTTCGGCAACCGATCCGCCTTGTGTGACCCGACCATGAAGATAGGCTCGCACGCTGGCCATTTGCAGTGCGGATGAGATGCCGTGGCCACTGACGTCGCCCACTGCGATTCCGTAAACATCGGGACCCATGTGGGGCAATTCAATATAATCGAAATAATCCCCACCGGTCTCATCGCAATACCGGCAGCTACCGGCAATGTCTAACCTTTCGACTGAAAGCGAGTGCTGTGGCAACAAATTTTGTTGCACCTCCTGGGCCACATTCAGGGATGCAATGATCTGCTCCAGGTGTTTGCTGTATCTATCCAGTTTTTTTTCATTCTCCCTGAGTGCCTCATCGGTCTTTTTGATTTCGGTTACATCCCGGAAAATACCATGGGCTGCAACTACTTTGCCTTCGAACAAACGCGGGCTTATATTGCCTTCAACAAATACCTGTTCACCACCTTTGGCTAAAAGAGTGATCGGAATGGACGTTCCACTATTCCCTTCCAGAATCCTTGAGAATAACTCCTGGAAATGCATTATTGAATCGGGATGGACAGTATCGAAAAAAT
>CAYUAQ010000154.1:0-8806 GCA_964442705.1 uncultured Desulfobacteraceae bacterium | reverse complement strand
GGGGAGGAGACCGTTTCTCTCAAACCGGTGCTCACCAACCCGGTGTTCATTTGAATAGACGTCAGTATGTGCTATTCACATAAGCTTAACGCCGCAAATCACTTAGCGAAACTTGCGTTTACAATCATGAGTAACGCTGCAATGAGTGTAGTGACGGCAAAAAGTGTTTTTAAGTATTTCGGTTTTGTTTTAAGAGCAATTTTGCCTCCCAACACTCCGCCAAATATCGTTACGATCGCAATTGGTATAGCCCAAGCGGGATTGAAACTACCATGCAACGCATGTCCCAGAAAACCGGCGAACGCCGTTGCCGCCACCATTGCAGATGCTGTCCCCACAGCAATACGCATGGGAACACCGCATGCCAAGACCATTAGTGGAACCAAAAATGACCCGCCTGAAACACCGACCATTCCCGAAAAAAAACCGGTAGCCATCGTAAAGGGCAATGCTATCCACAAGTTGACAACATAAACCTCGTTGCCGGTTCTCAAATTCCAGTACCCCCACTTCTGTTTTGGTTTTTTCTTGGTTTCCTCCGCAGTGAAAAGCATGGCGCCCCCCGCAAGGGCTAACAGAACCGAAAACACCAACTTCAATTCCCTGCCGCTGAAACTGTGAGCCACAAAGCCGCCGACGAAAGCCGTACCAGCAGTCAGAATGCCGAGCATGAGCGCAAGAGGTATCGACAGGGTTTTGCCTTTTCTGAAAATAACCATCGCCGCAACCGACGTGGTGAAAAGCACAAATTGTCCGGTAGTCGCGGCTTCGTGCATTGGCAATCCAGCGAGCACTAGGGTAAGTACGTAGAAATTGCCGCCGCCACGCCCCGTCATGGTCATCAGGACAGCCAAGGCAAAAATGATCAGGGCTACTACGGTAATCTTCAGCATGACGATTATTCTCCGGCCTTTTTCATCTCGATATGCTTCAGTAATTTCCCGGGCAGCACAAGGCTCGCAACTGCCTCGTAACCCCCTAGGACGACGCGCACGTTTTCGTATCCCTTCGCGCGTAGAAATGCGTACACAATGGCCGATCTGGTGCCGGCACTGCAGAAGATGCCAACCATTCTGTCACGGGGGATCTCGCCGATGCGGTCGGGTATCTCGTCGATCGGAATATGCAGCACCTCGATATGGTATTCGAGCTTTAACTGCAGAGACTCCACCTCGGGATACGAACGCACGTCCAAAAAGACCGCATTATCCATTGTTAGGAGTTTTCCCATCTCGAGCTTATGCTTTCCAGCTCCGAAAAACTCGAAACTCATTGTCCTTAAAACATGCTCTATCTCGTTCATCATGGCATTCTCCTTTCTATCTTTCACAACGCTATCCAGTCAGGACCTGCTATCCCATATTTTTCCGTTCTTGGATAACCCTTGTTGCACAAGTCAAAAACTCCACAACACATGGAATTACAAGACGATATTCTACTGTTCGGCCTTTACGCTCATCGTCAACGATTCCAGCAGATTTCAATACGGTCAGATGCTTTGAAACAGTTGATTGATCCCCACCTATCATCGAGACAAGTTCTCCGACAGTACATGCGCCATCGGCCAAACGACTTACAATCGCTAAGCGGGATTCATGTGCAAGCGCTTTAAGAATCCTGGCTTGAGCCCGAAAATTGCTCTGCACCTTTGTTTTCATGCTTTTAGTCTCCACCTTATATATGGCGATATGACCATAGGACCATATAACCATGTCACGGGGCATTGTCAAGTTAAATCCAGAATATTTTGAGGAAAAAGCCGACGTTTTGTATCTTCCAAGGCGTGCCGCTGCAACTCGGGAGACTCAACCTGCTCCTGTCGTTCTTTGTATTTTCTCAACGCTTCATTTAGCATGGCCTGGTAGCTTCCCCCGCCCTGTTTCTCAGCCATTGACCGGAACCGGTCGACAATGTCACGATCAAGTCGAATCGTGATGCAGACTTTTTTCCCGGAAACTGGAACTACAGCGCCCCGCTTTCCTTTACGGAAATCATATTTCGCCTTCATATTGTTTCACCTCGTATCGCACGGCTTTGTGTGCAGAAATGATCCGGATAAAGGCATTTGGCGCAATCCATTTTAGCCCCGTGGCCAGTACATAATGACGGCCACGCCGATCAGGGCGATGAAAGCTCCGACAAGATCGAATCGATCGGGAGCAACCCCATCAATTTTCCAGCCCCAAAGAATTGATAAGGCAATAAAGATGCCTCCATAGGCGGCATAGACCCGTCCGAAATTGGCCTGTTGAAGCGTTGGGATAACACCATAGAGTGTTAAAATTGCGGCGCCGGCCACACCATAACCGATTGGTTTGTTCTCCCGAAGCCAGAGCCAGATGAAATACCCGCCCCCAATTTCACACAGACCCGCCAAGATAAAGTATGCAATGGATTTGATAATCATGAAATGAGTGATGTCGCCCCAGAGTGGTATGCCAACCGTTGATTATTGCACAAAACGCCAAAACTTGTTTAAAAACAACTCTCTTAGACTTATCCATTTGAATTTTATAATAAATATATTAAATAATTGTCAAAATAAAGAATGAAAAATCTCTTGACAGCCAAAAACAAAGTTTCTATATTCTTATATAGAAATATAGCAGATTCACGAGGGCCGCCCATGAAATCATTTATCCGAGTGATGAAAGCCCTGTCGGAACCCAGCCGCGTTAAAATCATAAAATTGCTGCAGGCCAAACCCCTGTGTGTATGCGAGCTCCAGCAGATGCTTGGCCTTTTCCAACCGGCGGTTTCCAAGCACCTAAAAACACTGGAGACTGCCGGGTTAGTGGCTTCTGAAAAAGACGGGCTATGGGTCAATTACTCGCTATCCTACGGGAGTGACAACCTTTATGCCACATCGCTGTTGGGTCATCTGCGGCATTGGCTGGACGAAGACCCCCAGATTGCAAGGCTTGTCAGGATCGTTCCCAAGCTCAGCCGACGGCTGGCAAGCTGATTTTTTTAGCGTCATTTCATAGCTACATTACCATATATATAAGGTAAGGGGACTGTTTCATGAAAGAACGCACCAAGCTGATGCTCATCATCGGCGCTTTCCTCGCTGCCTATTTCGTCCCCTGGAACGATCCCGTCGTGCGCCGGTCCGGCCTGGAGGCCTTCCTGATGCTCCAGGAGTATGCCCGACAGCACGTGCTCACATGCCTGATACCGGCGTTTTTCATCGCAGGCGCTATTGCAGTTTTTGTTTCCCAAGCTTCAGTGGTACGCTACTTCGGTGCCCAGGCAAGCAAAATCTTGTCCTATTCGGTGGCCAGTGTCTCGGGCGCTATCCTGGCGGTATGTTCCTGCACCGTGCTGCCTCTTTTTGCCGGTATCTACACCCGTGGCGCCGGCATCGGTCCTGCTACGGCATTCCTGTATTCTGGCCCGGCCATCAACGTGCTGGCCATTACCCTGACCGCAAAAATCCTTGGTTGGAAACCGGGCCTGGCACGAGCGGTGGGTGCGGTGCTTTTCGCCGTAGTGACCGGGCTGCTCATGGCCGTCATTTTCCACAAAGACGACAACGCCCGCACTGCCGGACAGATCTACGTACCCGAAGACGGAGAAAAGCAGCGAACATTGACCCAGGACAGCGCTTTCATTGGCATCATGGTGCTCATCCTGATCACTGCCACCTTTGCCAAGCCGGGGGCCGGCGTAACCGGCCTGTGGCCGGCCATTTACGCAATCAAGTGGTACCTCACCGGAGCCTTATTGCTAATCCTGATCTGGATGGTCAAAGGGTGGTTCGACGCAGATGAGCGAAGGAGTTGGATTGAATCCACCTGGGGTTTCATGAAACAGATATTCCCGTTGCTGGGTGCCGGCGTGCTGGTGGCGGGGTTCATGCTGGGCAGGCCTGGGCAGGCCTGGGCACCCAGCGCTAATACCAGAGCGCTATATCCAGTCCCTGGTGGGCGACAATTCACTGTGGGCCAATCTGTTCGCCTCTGTGGCTGGTGCCTTTATGTATTTCGCCACCTTAACCGAGGTGCCGATCCTGCAAGGCCTTCTGGGCTCCGGCATGGGCCAGGGCCCCGCGCTAGCCCTGTTGCTAGCTGGCCCGGCCCTGTCACTGCCGAACATGTTGGTCATCGGCTCGGTGATGGGGATAAAAAAAACGGCAACCTTCTGCGGCATCATTGTTGTGATGTCTACCATCGCCGGGATGCTCTATGGCTGGGTGGTCGGATGATTAACCAAATCAATTGCAAGGGAGGAACGACAAATGGACGAAAAACTGGAACAAGCCTTTGAGACGGGACTCAAATTTCATGGTCACAAATGTCCGGCCATGCCCATGGGACTGCGGGCAGGACTGGCCGCCATGCGCATCCTGGGTGTCGAGCGGGCGCCGGACAAGGAACTTTCCCTCATTTCGGAAACCGGCAAGGGACATGCCGCGGGCTGTTTCCTGGACGGCCTGATGATGGCTACGGGGTGTACCTACGGCAAATCCAACGTCGAAAAGCGCTACTACAACAAGATGGCCTTCACCCTCATCGACAATCAGGGGGGAAAAGCGGTGCGGGTGTCCCTCAAACCCGAATTCTTCAAAATCGCGCTCGACTCGCCTTTTGTTCAGCAGCGCAAAGCCGGCGTGCCGCCCCAGGATGTGGCGCCGGAAATCACCGATCCACTGGTGGAACGTATCCTCAACGTACCCGAGGAGCAGTTCCTGAACATCGGCGAGGTACACGAGGTGGAAATCAAAAAGCGCAAGGGGATTTTCGAGGCAAAGCCTTGCGCAAAGTGCGGCGAGCTGACCTTTGTCGACAAGCTGCGCGCCACCGAAGACGGCAACCTGGTCTGCATTCCCTGTTCGGGCTACGAGGAATAACCTTACGTCCTCCTTCAACATGACCCCGGCATACCCCCCGGGGTCGACAACAGGGAGTTATGACCATGATGCTTGCAATCACCACCGGTGTCATCCTGGTGCTGGCCTTCATCTTTTCCATGCTGGGGCTGGGCGGCGCCATGCTCTACATCCCCGTGTTCAACTGGTTCGGCTACGACTTCAAGACCGTGGCCATCCCCACCGGCCTGCTTTTAAACGGCATCACGGTGGTGTCGGCCGCCATCGTCTACTACCGATCGAAGATGATCGACATCAAGGGTTCCATCCCGCTGGTCATCTCCTCTTTCATTGGTGCGCCGGTGGGCGCCTACCTGACGGAGTTCATCCCCACCCGCATCCTGATCCTGCTCTTTGCCCTGTGCATGATCTTTGCCGGCGGCCGCATGCTGCTCAGCTCGGCCCAGCCGGACAGGGACACCATGATGGCCCTGAAGACGCGCATCATCCTGATGGCCATCGGCGGGTTTTTCATCGGCATGATCGCCGGACTGCTGGGCGTTGGCGGTGGTTTCCTGTTCGTACCGCTGATGCTGGCCATGGGCTATCCCACCAAGAAGGCGGCCGCCACCAGCGCTTTCGTGGTCATCTTCTCCTCCTTTTCCGGCTTTGCCGGCCACATTGCCGAGGGCCACTTCAACTGGCCCCTGATGATCGCCACCAGCGTGGCCGTCATCATCGGCGCCCAGATCGGGGCCCACGTGATGAAGGAAAAGATGAAGGCCAAGTGGATCAAGCAGATGTTCGCGGTGGTGCTGCTGGGGGTGGCGATCAAGCTGCTGATCAAGCTCTACCTGTAGCGCTTGCGCTTGCGTCCAGCCAAGCATCGAGAAAAACGGAAAGAGATGGGAAAAAATGCTGCTGAAAAACTACCGGCTGGAAATTTTCAATTCCGAGTGTAACCCGGGCGCCATGAGCGTGCACTGTTTTGCCTATTTGGACCAGGACGTCAGCTGCGCCCTGCCCTATCTCAATGCTATGCTGGGCGGTTTCGCGTATATCAAAGCCCTCCCCTCAGTCACTTTCAAATCCCAGGGCAAACTGATCACGGTTCATGGCCGCAAAATCGCCATCAATGCGTTAAAAGACGAGACGGAAGCCAAAAAAATCGTTGAATGGTTAAAGCGTGAAATCAATGAGGCCTGGGAGCGGCGGGATGAAATCACGCCCTGCACCGAGGGATTGCCCCGGCCGCAGATGATTGAAATTCTCAAACGGCTGCCCAAGACCAACTGCCGCAAGTGCGGGCAGCCTACCTGCATGGTTTTCGCCACCCGGGTGGCCGATGGGGCCGCCGGTCCCGGAGACTGCCCGAAAATAGATCCGCAGCAGAGGGCGGAACTTGACAACTACCTGGGAGCGTTTCGTCTTGATGTCTGAAAGGAGATAGCGCCAATGCAGTCCAGGACCGCCAGCGGCTGGGTCGCCGCCATGTGGCAGGTTCCGGTTATCCTGCTGCTTGCAGCCGTGATGGCGGTGGCCGTTAACCGCCTGCGGCCCGACGACCGCCTGCCGCTCATGGCCGGCCATCCGCCGACGGCATCGGTACAGGTCCGGGATGAGGGGGATCGGATTTCACTGCAGCAGGCACGGGAACTCTTCGGGCAGGACGGCGCCCTTTTCCTGGATGCCCGCTCCCGGGACGACTATCTGCGGGGTCACATTCGTGACGCCCTCAGCCTGCCCTGGCAGGAGGCCGACGATCACTTTGCCGAGGTTGCAGACCGGCTGACGGGGATAAAATCATCATCACTTACTGCGACGGTGAACACTGGCGCCTCCCTGCAGCATTTCCCGGGCGATGGTCTGTTGATAGCGGGAGATAATGAAAGCAGTAGCCTCTTGGTTTGGCTGCAACAAGGTGGTAGCCTCAAAAAGGATATATGTTGCGGGTCTTTGCTCTTTGCATATTCCGAGGGGAAAGGAGTGGTGCCATGCCTTGTAAACGTTGTTTGCCGATCCTGACCGTCTGCACGATAGTTGTAGTAACCGGGATGTTGGTTTTTGCATCCATGTCTTATGCTGCGGAAAAGAAAGACCGCAAGGCAGAAGCCGCCCAGGAAGAGAAATCCCAGCAGGTCAGCCGGCTGGAACTCCAGAACGATTTGATGCGCTTTGCCCAGATGTTCATCCGGGATTTTACGTTGAAAATCTATACTCTGGAGACTCAGAGTGCCAGCAATGCGGTGCGTTTTGCGTTGAGTCAAGGCGAGCTGCGCACCGTAAACACCCTGCTCGCCATCGCCACGGGTTCGGATGCTGTTGACAACTTGCTGGACATGGTCATTTTTGTGACACTGGGCCGCGGGGCCATAGAAAAAGCCTGGGACCCCAAGGTGCTGGGGGAAGACAAAGGCGCCCTTCTCAAGTTTTACAAGCAGATGGAAAAAGAGATCTGGGCCATCGCCAGTAAGGTCTTGATTCCCCGGTACCAGAAGGAACTCCGCAATCTTATTCGTCGTTGGCAGAAAAGCCATCCAGGCCAGTTTTATATCGGCGGGGTCGGGTTTGACAGCCTGGCCGACATGCTGGGAGACTCGGAGTTCAAGGATGCCGCCAAATCGGGTTTTCTGCTGCCGGAAATAAATGAAGCCACCCGGTCGGTGGACGAGGCCCGCAACCTGGCCGAGCGGCTCGTATTTTTTGTCAAGTACCTCCCCTATATCGCCCGCACCACAGCCGAAACCGGGATTTACGATGTCCTTGATCAACCGGAAACCATCCGGCTGCTGTCGGATATCGACCGGCTGACCACGGCCATCGAGGGCATCGGCGACACCGCCAAGCAGCTTCCGGACACACTCAGCAAGGAACGCGAAAAATTGATGGACGACCTGCTCCGGTCAGACGAGCAGCTCCAGGCACTGTCGGGCGACCTCCGGCAAACCCTTGCCGCGGGCGAGAAAGCGGCAGCTTCGGCCAACGAGGCGATTCTCTCGGCCGACAAGCTGGCAACCCGCATTCTTGAACGCGGCGAGGCGGGAAGTTTCGATATCCAGGATTATATCGATATTGTCAATCAGGCCACCGAGGCGGCCAAACAGACCCAGACACTGGTAGGCATGGTGGACAAGCTTTCGTCAGACCCCGGCCTCAAGCAGCGGGCGTTACAGCTCAAACAGGGGTTGGATGCCCTGCTGCTGCGGGCTTTCCTGTGGGCCGCCCTGCTGATCGTGTTCTTTTTTGTGGCCCTGTTCGCCTACCGGACCGTTTCACAGCGATCTTTTAAGGGATAAGGCCATTGCTTATGTTCAGAAAAACCGCTGCTCTCGTTTCCCTGCTGGCGTTGCTTGTGGCCAGCGGCTGCGCCACGTTGCCCAAGGGCTTTGAAAGACCCGAGTCTTACGCTTACACCGATACGGATGATACGGCCTTTGGCAAGAGTCGCCGCGATGAAAAGTTGGCCCATGCCGGGCAGTCGGGTTTTCTGCTGCTGGCAAATGGCCTCGATGCCTTTGTGGCCCGCGCCCTGCTGGCCCATTATGTCCAGCGCAGCATCGATGTGCAGTACTACCTGTTTCACAACGACCTCACCGGCCACCTGCTCGTCGATCAGCTGCTCAAAGCCGCCGACCGGGGGGTGCGGGTTCGTCTGCTGGTTGACGACATGGATCTCGAAGGTCGGGATATGAGTGCCGCCGTTCTGGACAGCCACCCCAACATGGAGGTGCGCCTCTTCAATCCATTTACGCGCAATGCCAGCCGCATGCTGCAGTTCGTCACGCGCTTCGGTTCGGTGACCCGCCGCATGCACAACAAGTCTTTTACCGTGGACAACCAGGCCACCATCATCGGCGGGCGCAATATCGGCGACGAATATTTCGACGCCGATCCGGACCTGGCCTTTGCCGATCTGGACGTGCTGGCCATCGGGCCGGTGGTCAAGGCCTGGAGCCAGTGCCGTTGGCGGGATTTGGATATGCCGGCGCGCCACCT
>CAYUAQ010000153.1:0-9030 GCA_964442705.1 uncultured Desulfobacteraceae bacterium | reverse complement strand
ATAAAGAAAGTGCGGGTCGTGTCGACGGTCGAATACTACCTGTCGGACTGAAGGCGTAAAATCCCCGGGTACCAGTGGCTGCATGACCGAGAAAAGCGGTCGACGCGTTTTTATCCTTCATTGGCATTTCGATCCTGTTTGAACTGGGTTGCATTGCACCAGCGGGTGCAGGGCCATTTTCCCCCAACGAGCCGGTAACCCACACCTATCAGCTCCCTGGGCCTGTTGTTTGCCTGGGGCGAAGAGGAAAAATGAAAAAAGGATTTGTGATCACGGCGTGGGTGGTGGCCTTTTTCCTTATTGCCGCCACAGCTGCCGCCGGTATCGTCAAGAGCGATACGGCCGCGGAGTGGGCCGGCCGGGCCGGCGCCGGCAAGAGTCGTTTTAGCTTTATCGTCTTCGGAGACAACCGCCCGACGTCGCCGGCGCGGCCTCTGCCCGCCGTGCTCAAGGTCATGCTGCGGGAGATCGGCTGGATTCACCCTGATTTCGTCATCAACACCGGCGACATGATCGTCGGCTACAGCGATACGGTGGCCCAGGCCAGGGAAGAACTGCTGGCCTTCATCCGGGACTATCTCCGCTTCGCCGTTGGTGTGGACATGCTGGTGGTGCCGGGAAACCACGAGATCCGGCCGGGAGATATCGTGGAGGCCTACCGTCCGCTTTTCGGCAACAAGCTGTACTACGAGTTCACTTACGGCAATGCCCACTTCGTCATGGTCAATACCAATTTCCCCAAAAAGGTGCTGCCGAAGGGTCGGAAATACGGATTTTACAACATCAACGACGGCGCCCACGAGCTGCCCATGGTGGACTGGACCCGCAGGGCCCTTGAGGCCCCCGCCGCTCACACCTTCGTGGTGCAGCACGTGCCCCTGTTTTCGGCACTGAGCCCCGATTTCGGCAAGCATCCCAGGTCCTTCACCACCCGCGAAAACCGTGACGAGGAACTCGAACTGGTTTTGAGCCGGGGGGTCGAAGCCGTCTTTGCCGGCCATGAACACGTGGTTTACACGCGCAAGGAAAAAGGCACCTTTTTTTTCACCCTGGGCGGGGGCGGGGCGCCCATGTACGGGCCGGTGAGTGGCGGGTATGCCGTCAGCAGAGGAGAGGGGCCGCCGTTCGCCCCCCTGGCAACTGACCCTGCCTTTGAGCACGGCGGCAGCGCCAAGGGCCACCGCTACGACTTGCACCTGCCGGCCGGCGCTTTCAGCTTTTTCTCCTACTTGCTGGTCACCGTGGACGGAGACAGGGTTTCCTATGAACTGTTAGTGCCCCACCACATGGAGGTCCGTTACGTCCGCGGCAACGACGGCATCGCACTTGCGACCGTGGCCACCGTGGCCAACCTCACGCCCTATCGGCGGACCTACCGGGGCATCTGGTTTTGGATGCCGCCTTCCGAGGCCGGCTACGCGGTGTCCGCCACCCAGCTCGACCGGTCCCGCAGGAAAGTCCCCCTGGCGGCCGCCATCCAGCCGCAGGTCTTAGAGGTCCGGAAAATCAACGATTACCAGGCCAGGGTGCGAGTGTCCGTCACCGTGCCGGGGACCCATTCTATCGACGTGCACCTGAAGACCAAATAGCGACTCAGCCCAGGTCGCCGAAAATATGCTGGATCAGTGCGCAGGCGGCCAGCGCGGCGGTTTCGGCGCGCAGGGTGCGGGGGCCCAGGGAGGCGGCTTCAAAACCGCGGGCCATGGCCGTGCGAACCTCAGGGGCCTCGAAGCCGCCCTCGGGCCCGATGATCAGTAAGGCGCGGCGGGCAGCGCGGCCGGAATCCCCTATCACATCCGCCAGGCGACGACCCTTTTCTTCCCAGAAAATGATCCTCAGGCCGTCGCTGCCGGCGGCAGCCAGCACCGCTTCGAGGTTGTCCATCGGCTGGATACGGGGCAGGCGGCTTCGCCGGCACTGCTTAACGGCTTCGCCGGCGATGTCCTGCCAGCGCTGCGTCCGGCGCTGCAGGCTGGCACCGGCGGGCCGGGCCACCGACCGCCGGGAGGCGAAGGGCATCCAGCGATGGACGCCCAGTTCGGTGAGATGACGGATAACGATATCCATCTTTTGGGCCTTTAAAAAAGCCTGGGCCACGGTGAGTTCCAGGGGCGATTCGCCGTACAGCGGCAGGCGCGCGACGATGCGGGCCGCCACGCGCCCCCGGCCGCACGTGGTGATGACCGCTTCGGCCACCTGGCCACGGCCGTCCAGCAAGGTGATGCGGTCTCCGGGTTTCAGCCGCAGTACGGTGGCCGCATGCCGGGCCTGGGGACCGGTGATGATCACCGGCGATTCCTCCAGGGCCTCTGCAGGAACGAGAAAGCGGTGCATGGTCAATGCGTGTAGCCCTTTTCGGCCCCAAAGGCAAGCTTGACAGCGCCCTCGGGCTTGTGATAGTCGGAATATTAAGCTTATTTCCTAATGGGTTGAAATCTACCACGATTTCCCGCCTGGAGGCAAGATGGACGACCATGAGAAGGCACGTGAAAAGGCCGGTGAGAGCGACCCCGCGAGCGACGAGGGGTTGATCGAGCTTACCGATACGTTGAACAGCACCGGGACGGATGAAGATGCCGTGCTGGAAAACGGCGACGACTTCATCGAACTTACGGAGCTGGCTGAAGTGCCGCCGGCGCCCACCGACGAGCAGCTGGAACGGGCAGTGCGCAAAGCGGTAAAAGAGGTCTACGCCGAAAAAATAGAGAGGCTGCTGCTGGAGGTGGTCCAGGAAACCGTAACCCGGGAAATCGAAAAGATAAAGCGCCTCCTGTCGGACAGTGGGGTGGACAAGACAAGTTAACAGCCGGTTTTGCGATGCAGGCCGGTGGAGCGGGGGATTCGCGTGTAATCCCCCTTTTTTCATTTTGAGAACCCTAACCGCTGGAAAACAACTACATGAATCAAGAGCTTCAGAAGGGCTACGAGCCCCACGACGTCGAGAAAAAATGGTACCGTTTCTGGGAGGAAGAAGGACTGTTTGCGGCCGATGAAAGCGATGAGGAACGTCCCTGTTATTCCATCGTCATACCGCCGCCCAACGTGACCGGTGTGCTGCACATGGGCCACGCCCTCAACAACACGTTGCAGGACATTCTCTGCCGCTTTCGGCGCCTGCAGGGCGACAACGTGCTGTGGATGCCGGGCACCGATCACGCCGGCATCGCCACCCAGAACGTGGTGGAAAAGCAGCTGGCCGCCAAGGGGCTCAGCCGCCACGAGCTGGGCCGTGAAAAGTTCATCGAGGAGGTCTGGCGCTGGCGGGAAAAATCCGGCAGCGCCATCATCAACCAGCTGAAACGCCTGGGCGCATCTTGCGACTGGCAGCGGGAGCGCTTCACCATGGACGAGGGGCTCTCCCTGGCGGTGCGCACGGTGTTCGTGCAGCTGTACCATGAGGGGCTCATCTACCAGGGCGACTACATCATCAACTGGTGCCCGCGTTGCCACACGGCCCTGTCGGACCTGGAGGTCGAGCACGAGGAGTCCGAGGGCCGCCTGTACCACATCCGTTATCCTTTCGTGGGCGCCGACGGCGGCATCGTGGTGGCCACCACGCGGCCGGAAACCATGCTGGGCGACACCGCCGTGGCCGTACACCCCGACGACGAGCGCTACCGGGATCTGCCGGCGGAAAAGGTGCGGCTGCCCCTCATGGACCGCGAGATCCCCATCATCCGGGACAGTTACGTGGACATCGCCTTCGGTTCCGGTGCCCTCAAAGTGACCCCGGCCCACGACGCCAACGACTACGAGATCGGCCGGCGCCATGGTCTGCCGGCCATCAAGGTCATTGGAGACGACGGCTGCATGACGGCCGCGGCCGGCCGCTTCGCCGGCATGGATCGCTTCGACTGCCGCCTGGCGGTCATCGAGGCCCTCAAGGAAGAGGGCGTGCTGGAACTCATCGAACCTTACCAGCACGGCGTGGGACACTGCTACCGCTGCAAGAACGTGGTCGAGCCCAACCTCTCCAAGCAGTGGTTCGTCAAAGTGAAGCCCCTGGCCGAGAAAGCCATCGCCGCCGTGGAAGACGGAGAGACGCGCATCATTCCCAAGACCTGGGAGGCCACTTACTACGACTGGATGCACAACATCCGCGACTGGTGCATCTCGCGGCAGATCTGGTGGGGCCACCAGATCCCGGCCTGGACCTGCAAGGGGTGCGGCCGGATGACGGTGACCGTGGAGACCCCCGAGCGCTGTCCCCACTGCGACAGCGACGAACTGCTGCGTGAGACCGACGTGCTGGACACCTGGTTCAGCAGCGCCCTGTGGCCTTTTTCCACCATGGGCTGGCCTGAAAAGACCCCTCTGCTGGAAAAGTTCTACCCCACCTCGGTGCTGGTGACCGGTTTCGACATCCTGTTCTTCTGGGTGGCCCGCATGATGATGATGGGCATCCATTTCATGGGCGAGGTGCCCTTCCGGGACGTGTACGTACACGCCCTGGTGCGGGACGAAGACGGCAAGAAGATGAGCAAGTCCAAAGGCAACGTCATCGATCCCCTGACCGTCATCGACCAGTACGGCACGGACGCCTTCCGTTTCACCCTGGCCGCCTTCGCCGCCCAGGGACGCGACATCAAGATGTCTGAAAAGCGGGTGGAAGGCTACCGCCACTTCATCAACAAACTGTGGAATGCGGCCCGTTTCGCCCTCATGCACCTGGACGAGGAGACCCGGCCTCTGGCCGCCGGCCCCCAGTGGCTGCCCAACCGCTGGATCCTGGCGCGGCTGTCGGATGTGGCAGCCGCCACGGCCGAAGCCTTGGACAGCTACCGCTTCAACGATGCCGCCGCCGGTCTGTACAACTTCGTGTGGCACGAGTTCTGCGACTGGTACCTGGAGGCTGTCAAACCGGCCCTTTACGGCAAAAGGGGAGAGTCCCTGCAGGCCGAAACCTGCGCCGTGCTGGCACGGGCGCTGCACGACACCCTTATCCTGCTGCATCCTTTCGTGCCCTTTGTCACCGAGGAGATCTGGCACAAGCTTCCCGGCACCCGGGGCTCCATCATGCGGGCCGCCTTTCCGCAAATCGACGCCGGCAGCCGCTATGCAGAACCGGAAGCCGAGGCCGAAATGGCGCTGATGATCGATATCATCTCGGCGGTGCGCAACATCCGGGGAGAGATGAACATCGCGCCCTCGGTTCAGCTGGAGGTCCTGGTGCAGACCCCGGATGAACGCGACCAGGACCGCATCCAACACAACGCCGACCTGATCGTCGACTTGGCGCGCCTGAAGGCGCTGGCTGTGGAACGTCCCGGGAAGCACCCCAAAAAATCGGCCGCCGCCGTGGCCGGTGAGGTTTCCATTTTCGTATCCCTGGAGGGCGTAGTCGATTTCGGCCACGAAATCCGGCGGCTGGGGAAGGAAATCAGCAAGATTACCGGCGACCTCACGGCCCTGTCCCGCAAGCTCAACAACGAGGACTTCCTGGAAAAGGCGCCAGAGGCTGTGGTGGAGAAGGCCAAAACACGCTACCAGGGCCTGCTGGAAAAACAGCAGAAACTGCAGACCAGCCTCGAACGCATCGAGGCCTATCAGGAGTAAAGCCGGTCCCGGCGGGCCGCTGACATGATTCCGTTACGTGACACCACCCCGTCCCGCAGCTACCCCGTGGTCACCATGGCCATTATCGCCGTCAACGTGGCGGTGTACCTGATCGAGCTGGGGCAGGGGCCCAACCTGGACCGCTTCGTGTATTACTACGGGCTGGTGCCGGCGCGCTACTCGGTGCCCCAGATCGCGGCCTATTTCTCGCCCTTTCAGCAGGCCTTCGCCTTCATCTCCTTCATGTTCCTGCACGGCGGCTTCTGGCACCTGCTGGGCAACATGTGGTTTTTGTACATCTTCGGCGACAACGTCGAGGACCACCTGGGATCGTTGCGCTACCTGGCATTTTATTTCCTGTGCGGCATCGTTTCCGGGGCGGCCCAGCTTTTCCTCAGCTGGCATGCCAATGTCCCCACGGTGGGGGCCAGCGGCGCCATCGCCGGTGTCATGGGGGCCTATTTCCTGCTCTACCCACGGGCCCGCGTGCTGACCCTCATCCCCATCATCATCATTCCGTTTTTCTTCGAGATTCCGGCCTATTTCTTTCTGGCCCTGTGGTTTATCATGCAGTTTCTGGGCGCCACGGCCTCGCGCGCCGGTGCCGGCGGTGTGGCTTGGTGGGCCCACATCGGTGGATTCGTCTTCGGCATGCTGCTGGTCAAGGCCTTCAATTTGTTGCCCTCTGCCGGCCTCTCTCCCCGGGTGCGTCGCATGACCACCAGAAAGAAGTCCAGCCGCCTGCAGGTGGTGCACCCCGACAGCGGCCGGGACGACGCCAACATCTACGGGACCATCGTCATCACGCCTTTCGAGGCCCTGACGGGCACCCAGAAGGTGGTCACCGTGCCGGGGAGCTATTCGCGGCGGTTGCTGCGGGTGACGGTGCCGCCGGATGTCAAGGAGGGGACGGTGCTGCGGCTGCGCGGCATGGGGCGGCCCCTGCCCGACGGCACCCGCGGCGACCTGATGCTGCGGGTGCACATCGCTTTCTGAGGCCCCTTTACGTTATGTCTGTGGGCCTCTGCCTCTTGGCGCTTTTCCTCAACGCAGGCGCAGGGTGTAGGATTTGACGCGTTTGACAGGATAGTAGGATCTTTTGGCCTTGGCCAGGCCAGGCACACCCATGTCGCTTTCCTTGTTGATGAAGCGGCAGTCCGGGAAAAGACGGCGGGCGCACATCATGTCGAAATACTGATAGAGCCCCTTCTCGCTGGCGTCCGCCTTTTCGAAGTGCAGCGCGCCCATGTCGGCGGTCAAGCGGGTACCGATGCCGAAGGCGCAGACTTCCCCTGCGATGCGCAGCAGCAGGCCGCGCACGTCGTAGCGCTCGATATTGGCCAGCATGTTCAGGGCGGCCTGCTTTTCGCAGGCCAGGTCTTCGTCGTCGGCCTTTTCGCAGCCGCGCTGCAGGCACCACTCTTCCAGGAAATCGGCGCACTCGGCAAACACGGCGGCGGTGATGGATTCCAGCGACACCTCCCCCCGGTCCACGTAATCGCGGGTGAACTGCTTGACCAGGTTGCGTTTTTTGGCGTAGCGGTTGCCCTTCAGCCAGGCCAGGTCCTCGGCGCGGTAGACATAATCCTCGTATTCAGGCTGTTCCTGGATGGAAAAATGCTTTTCGACGGTTGCCCGTCCGTGATCTTCGAGGTAGCCTTCGGGGATGAACCAGTACTGATCGAATCCGAGGGCCTGGGCATAGTCTTTCAGTCTCTCCGGCGGCGGATCTCGGCGGGGGGTAATCGGCAGGATCAGATGGCGGTTTTCTTTGCGCCTGGTGAACTCGGCGCCGATGATGAGGGTTTCACCGTCCATGGCACCGCAGGGATGGTAGGCCTCGTTGGTCCACGACAGCAGCGAGGGCAGCGAGTAGATGCACAACTCGTGGCGCTGCCCCTCGAAAAAGGGCTTCAGGCGCAGGTAGTCGTCGGGTGTCAGCGGTTTGAAATCCATCATCGCCTCTTCAGCATGGGCACCGAGCGGTCCATGACGGCAAAACCCAGCTGCCGGTAGAATTCAAGGGAGTCGTTTTCCGCAATCAGGCCGATCCAGCCGATGCCGTCGTCTGTCAGCCGCTGCACCAGGCGCCTGACGATCTGACCGCCGATTCCCCGCCCCCGGCACGCCGGCCGGACGGTGACGTCCTGGATGTAGGCATCGGAAACGCCGTCGCTGATGGCCCGGCCCATGCCCACGATGCCATCGTTTTCCTGCACGGCCAGGAAGCAGTGGCTGCCACGGATGATGGCCTCCACCAGCCCGGCGTCGTCGCTGCCTTCCTCCCACCAGCCGGCGGCACGGTAGAGGGCCATGATCTGGGCGGCATAACCGGTCGGCAGATCGGTTTCCGGGTTGTCGCTAAAGGTGTAATAGACCGTCATGGCTGGGAAAAGGTGCAGTCGGCATCCGCCGGCAGGGTGGAAATCCGGTTGCGGCCGCTGTTTTTGGACATGTACATGGCCCGGTCGGCACGTTGCACGAAAGTGGATATGTCTTCGTCTGGACAGTACTGGGTGACCCCGATGCTCATGGTGATATTGACCGGCGGACCGCCGCCAGGCGTAAAGGGCGATGCCTTGAGCCCCGCCTGGATACGGGGCGCCACGCGCACGGCCTCCTCGGCCGAGGTCTCCGGCAGGATGATGGTGAACTCTTCGCCCCCGTAGCGGTAGGCCGAGTCCATACCGCGCAGGCTGGAGCGGATGATTCTGCCGATCTTGATCAGGACCTTGTCGCCCTCCAGATGGCCGTATGTGTCATTGTAGTCTTTGAAGAAATCGATATCCAGCAGCATCAGCGCCAAGGGGTGATGGTAGCGCCGGGAGCGGTCGATTTCGATTTTCAGCTGGGTATAGAAATAGCGGGAATTGTACAGTTTGGTCAGGCCGTCGGTAATGGCCAGTTTTTCCAACTTGGCCATCATTTCCCGACGCTCGCGGGTCAGGGTACGTTCCTTGAGCACCCGTTTGAGCCTCAGCAACAGCTCTTCGAAACGGATGGGCTTGAAAACGAAATCGCTGGCGCCGATACGCACGGCTTCTTCGTAGGAATAATCATCGCTGTAGCCGGTCATCACGATGACGTCGATGTCGAATTCCTTTTTTACCCGGTCGGTGAGCTGCAGGCCGTTCATGCCCTCCATCATGATGTCGGTGATGATGACATCCACAGGCTCCCGGGCGATCATTTCCAGGGCCTCTTCGGCACTGGCGGCCATACCGGTGCGGTAGCCCGAAAGGCCTAGAAACTCGGTCATCGAATCACGAATGGCTTCGTCGTCATCGACCACTAGTACCCGTTGTTGCAAGGTGTCTTTTCTCCTGTTTGCCTTGATCCGTTTGGCCATGCATGCCGTTGCGGCATTGACAGCCCGAAAGGATTTCTGGTAGGGGGATCAGCGCTTTTATGTTATAAATCATATAAATTATCCGGAAAGGCGCTTACTGTCAACCTTCAAACGTGCCCCATCCA
>CAYUAQ010000152.1:0-9087 GCA_964442705.1 uncultured Desulfobacteraceae bacterium | reverse complement strand
ATGTCACCATTGGGATGGATGCTTTTGGCCGCATACTGGTGGTGGTCTACACTTGGCGTGAAGACAACATTCGGATTATTTCTGCACGTAAAGCCGTGCGATACGAGGTGAAACAATATGAAGGCGAAATATGATTTCAGTAAGGGAAAGCGGGGTGCTGTGGTTCCCACTTCCGGGAAAAAAGTCAGGATCACAATTCGACTTGATCGTGACATTGTCGACTGGTTTCGGTCCATGGTTGAAAAACAGGGTGGGGGTAGCTATCAGGCCGCATATAAGCGGGGAATGTTGGAACCGAGCCTCTATTTCTGGTTGACATGATACTAATATGTGATACTATTAAGTCATGAAGAAAAAGCAACGCCAGACGCTGCAGAAAATATTTGAAAAACCAGAACGCGCGGATATTCCATGGAATAATATTGAAGCGTTATTTATAGCTCTTGGCGCTGAAGTAAGCGAAGGTAGGGGATCACGCATCCGGGTGGCACTTAACGACGTTCGTGCCGTTTTTCACCGGCCCCATCCCAAGCGAGTAACGAATAAGGGGTCTGTAAAGTCCGTGCGAAGATTCTTACTAGAATCAGGAGTGAAACCATGATGGAATATAAGGGATATTTTGCAAAAGTCGAATTCGATGACGATGCCAAGATTTTTCATGGCGAGGTCATCAATTTAAGAGATGTCATCACTTTTGAGGGAGAAACGGTTAAAGAGCTTATACAAGCGTTTCATGATTCGGTTGATGATTACCTCGAATTTTGCGCCGAGCGACAGGAAGATCCGGAAAAGCCCTATTCGGGTAAGTTTGTCGTTCGGGTTGAGCCTGAACTACACAAAAATATTTCAATCGAAGCCCGGAAAAGAGGCAAAAGCCTAAATGCACTTGTCAGTGAAGCGCTATCAAAAGTGATAGGAGACACCAGCCAACAGGGGCATTCACTTTGACCAAAAAATCATCCTCTTTTTTCATTCAGCTTCCTTATTAGGCGCAGGCCGCGTTACGAATATCAAGTTAAACGGCCGCTCTGGCGCTTTTGTGACAGCTGCCGTTGATAATGGTTCGGCCGTGCCATGTGACGCCCCTCCCGAATCGATTGATTTTAAGAAGTAATCATGGCACGGCTCTGGCCTCTCTTCCCACTTACTCCGAAAAGCCGTAATGATACATCTCGTACTCGGTCCGGCCGCCCAGAAGCCCGTCGATCTCCTTCTGAATCTTCTGCCGGCCTTCGTTCAGCAGCCATTTCTCCCAGTCTTCGGAAGACTGCCAGGTGCTGATCACCAGGAAAAGATCCGGTTTGTCCAGGCTCTTTAAGGTTTCCCCGGAAATGTAACCCGGCTGTTCGGTGGCCAGCGACCGCATCTGCCTGAAAAGGCGTATCATCTCCTTGGCTTTCTCCTGGGGCACATTGCGCTTGATCAAGATTTTTACAGCCATGTCTGCCTCCCTTCTCGTCTGTTTCGTTTGTTTGCATATTCGTGGAGGGGAGATCAAAGTGATTCCCTTCCTTCACTTTGTGCCTTTGTGCCTTTGACCCTCTGTGCCTTGCTTTTTCCCCTCTGTGCCTTGCTTTTTCCCCTCTGTGCCTTGCTTTTTCCCCTTTTCTTTTATCTTCTGGCCGCCAGCACGCCCTTCAACCTGGACAACAGCGGCTTCTTGATCTTCACCTTTAAAAACAAATCGCCGGCCGGGCCCTCGGCCTTGCCGGTCTCTCCCATGCCCGCCAGGCGAATGCGCTGGCCGTCCCGGACCCCTGGGGGAATCTTGACCACCAGTTTCTTGTTGCGTTTGCGCAGAAAATAGGCGTAGGGCCCGCCCTGCCGCGCCAGTTCCTCACTGATCTGAATGACATCATGAATGTCCGCCCCCCGCTGGGGAATCTTGATGCCGGAAACCTTTTCCAAAAGATAGCGCGAAAAGCGCCCCAGGCCGTCCATGCGGGGAATCGCCCGGCCAGGTCCCCGCCCCTGGCGATGGCGCTGCCCCCGGCCGCGGCCCACGGGACCCGTGAAAATGAAACCGCCGCCAAAAACCCCCGGTTTTTTCACCTCGAAGGTGCGGAATTCAGCACCGTAGAACTCTTTGAAGATATCTTCGAATCCCCGCAGTCCGAAGCTTCGGGCCACTTCTTCGAAAATAGAGTGGATGTCCGATCCACTGAAAATATCCTGATCGCTGAAATCGTTGCGGAACCGGCTGTAGGCCTCGGAACCGAACTGCTGCCGCATCTGGTCGTAGCGCCGCCGTTTGGCGGCATCGGACAGAACCGCGTAAGCCTCGTTGACAGCCTTCATCTGTTCGGCGGCGGCAGGGTTGTCCTTGTTGCGGTCCGGATGGAACTTGAAGGCCATCTTGCGATAGGCTTCTTTGATCTGCCGGGTATCGGCCGTCTGGTCCACACCCAAAACTTTATAGTAATCAACGCCGGTAGTCATAATATTAGCTGTCAGGTATCCGCAATCAGGTATTAGGTATCACCTTCTTCACGTCGCTTGCTCCACTTTGATGCGGCTGGACACACAGGCGTGGCAGGAGCCGGAGCGTGCGCGGGCGGCATCGGAAAGAGACAACACCCCGCTGATCTCCTTCGGGTCTCCGTTGTGCACGAAAAGACGGTGGATATCGGTAAAAATCATCTGCTGAATGGCGCTCGAGAGCAGTTCCTCCTGGTCGCAGGAAACCACCGGTGACGCCATGATCGTCGAGGCCGGCACATCCGAACCGAGCCCATGCTTGTACGCCACGATGAGGTCTGATTTCGACAACACCCCCACCGGCGCCTCTTCGGCGTTTCGGATCAGAACCGCGCCGAAGCGATGGGCCGAGAGGCCCTCCATGACCTCCAGCAGGGTCTCTGTCTCCTGGTGGGACTTGACCGAAGGGCCCATGACTTCCCTCACTTTGATCTGCCCCATGACCTCCCGGAAATCCATTTCGCCGCCGCGCTGATAAGAACTCATTTTACAGTTGCGGCAATAGCGATAGAGCAGACCGACGATGTCCGGGTAGGCCAGCACACCGGTGACGGCGGCATCATCTTCACCGCTGCGTACGTACAGGCGGTGAATGCCGCTGCCGTACATGATATCCAGAGAGGCCTCCAGGAAATCGTCTTCACTGCAGAACAGCGGCGGCCCCACCATGATCATCTCCAGGGCGGTCTCAATGGGCAGGTCGGCGTAATAGGCCCCCATGAGATCGGTCTTGGAAACCACCCCCACCGGCTGTTCGTCTTCATCGGTCACCAGAACGGCGTTGATCTTGAACTTGATGAAGACACCGATGCACTGGCCCAGGGACGCACTTTTGGGCAGGTGAATGACCTGCCGGCGCATGGCCTCCCTGACCTTCAGCCCGCTCAACACATTGCGTTTACCGGAAATCACCATGGCAGCTCAGTCTCGATTGCTGTCAGTCCTGGGACAGCCCTTTGAAAAAATACGAAAACAGATCGGAAATGTAAACCATGCCCACAATCTTGTCGTCCTCCAGCACCGGCAGCCGGCGAATGTGCTTTTTGATCATGAGATCCAGGATCATCATCACATGGGTGTCGGGGCCGATGGTCACCACCTCGGTGGTCATGATATCGCCCACCAGGATGGCGGCGGCCTTCTTGAAAATGCTTTCCAGCAGGCCGTCGAGATCGATGTCCTCCATCTCTCCCCATATGTGCACGTGCTTGGGCCTTATGAACAGCAGGATGTCGTACATGGACAGCATCCCTTGAAGGCGCCCCTCCTCGTCGGTCACCATCATGCCGAAAATGCGTTTCCCCTCTTCGCGGCCGGCTTCGTGAAAAAGCCGTACCGCCTCGGCGATGGTGTGCTGTGGCGAAAGCGTGTGATAGCGGGTATCCATTACATCTCTGGCCTTGATCCCCATGGCTTCTCCCTGTTCATGAACGCTTTACCGGTCTGCGCATCCCTCCGATAATCAGAGGTATAAAACGTACCTGTCAATTTTGCAACCTCTGCCCTCCGACCCACACTTCCATAACGTCTCCGGCAACAAGCAAAATCCGTGCTGCATTTAGATTTCGTCAACAGATCCATCAGGACGGTTTTATAAATTTTGAGTGCTTAATTTCCTGATGCTGGCGCTTACCTCGATTAAGAATTCAGAATTAAACATTAAGAACTAATCAGAAGCGATCACCCGCCGGGCGGCCAGGTAGTGCCGAAGCCAATACCGGTTGTTGATGTTGGAGACCGTCACGCCTTTGCGGCTGGAAGCATGGACAAACTCTCCCCGGCCCAGGTAAATCCCCGAGTGGACCCCAAAGACACCGGTGTTGAAAAAAACGATGTCGCCGGCCGCCAGGGGCCGGTTGCCCACCGGCCGCCCCACCGTCATCTGCTTCCGGACGGTGCGGGGGAGCTGAAAATGGAAGGTGGCATCATAGATCTTGGCCACCAGCGCCGAGCAGTCGATGCCGCGGCGCCCCTGGCCGCCATAGTGGTAAGGAACCCCCACCCATTTACCGGCAATGCGCCGCAGCTGCTTTTCAACGCCGGAAACGGGCCCCTGTTCGTATAAATGGACGACCGGCAGCCGATTGGCGGAGCAGGCCGCCAGGAGCAGCACCACAACCGCCGCCACCCAACACAACACAACCCGATTCGTCTGTTTCGTCATTTCATCTGTTTCATGGATGGAAGATCAAATTGATCCCCTTCTTTCACTTTGTGCCTTCTGCCTTTGTGCCTTGCCCTTCCTTCGCTGTAAACTGCCAGCCGGTAACTGCGGTAACTACAGTTATTGAATTACTTAAGGACGTCCCCCTCTCATTTCCCTCTCATTTGCGGACCAACCCATTTGACATAACCTGATTTTATTCAGTATACAGGAAGATAATTCCGTCGTCCAGTAAACAGAAATGCAAGGGGGGCCGGTTCCAGTGGATGAAACCAACACGCGGGAAAGACTGATCGCCATTATCGAGGAAATGTCCGAGGAAGAGCGCCGTATTCTTCTGGGCCAGCTTGAAAAACGGCCGCCGAACGAACGCAGGCAGCATCCCCGCAAACGATACCTGGCCGATGTTCGGTACGTGGGCGGAGATCGAATCTACAAGGACTTTATCAGGAACATCAGCCTGGGCGGACTGCTCATTGAGACCCACGAGAAGCGCGACGACCTGAGCCTGGGGCAGGAGGTCACCCTGTCGATTCCGTTTCCCAAGGAAAACGAGTACACGCGCATCATCGGGGAAATCGTTCGAATAAGTGCCCAGGAAATCGGCATCAAGTTCAAGAAGGTCATCAAAAAGGAGCCGATTTAAAACGATTGGTTAGCGGCCATGGAAAGCGACCGCAAGGACGTCTATCTGACCTGCACCCGGCGCAAAGGCCAGCCCAAGAAGCACATCTCGGTGTGCCTCAGATGTCGCTGGAATAAAAGCTGCGTCGTTTTCATGCGCTACATTCAGCCTGAACTACCGCTGAAGGCTCCCCCCAGGGATCCTCCCGGTCCCCCGCCTCTGCCGTTTACCATTGTTGACGCCCCTTCGCCCCCGTGGGATCAGGCGGAAGTGCTGTCAGATATCCGCAAGACCCTTCTGGAAATCCGGGACCTGTGTACAGGCACGAAATGAGCCGCGCCTCAACGTTTTGTGATCGTGGCGCCGTCCTCGGCCACCCCGGAAATATCCAGGCCGGCTTCATTCCAGGCTGACACCCACAGGTCCACAATCTCGGTGACCGCTTTCTGGTAGAGGCGCCGCAACACTTCGGGATCACTGTTCCACCAGTATTTTTGGCGATACTGCCGCACCAGGTAGGAGATGCGGGACTTCAGCTCGGGCATCTGCGAATATCCCGGGTAGACGACCTTGGTGGGCGTGTAGTGCAAGCTGTTGCCGAAAATGGAACCCGGCAAAATGGTCTCGGCCGCATAACTGGCCAGCACACCGAAGCGCTTGGCCGTCTGATACGCGTCTGCCTTGCCGCTTTTCAAGTCGGACACCAGCGCCCGATAAACCGTTTCCATCTCCCAGGGATCCATGCGGTATCGCTTCCAACGGCCGGCAAAGCCTACACCCCAGTGTACGATCCGCTCGTTCTGCTGCAGGTAGGCCTGAAGCGAGGGTGGACAGAACTGGGCGGCGTCATACAGCATTTCATTGAGGGAGTCCTGATTGAAGCTGAAACCGGTTGCCGCCATACCGAAAACCAGTGCCGTTGTGACAATTACCAAGAATGTTCTTTTCAAAGTCATGATCCCCCCTGATCGGAAATTGGTTTCCATGCGTGAACCCGCGAGGTCCACCGAGACTATCTCAAGGCATTTATCGGCACGGATCGGCGGAAAGTTTAGCCCGCAGCCAGCTCTACCCGCGGTTCCTGCTCATCATGTCCGTCCCCATCGACAATGGGCGCAGGTTTTTGGGCCGTCGCCGTCCCATGACCGCCTGCGGCCAGCTCATTCAACGCCTCCCGGATCTCCCGCGACCCCTTGTCGAAGACCATCCGCACGACCCCGTAATTGCGACGCACGTCGCCGTACGAATACCGGCCGCGGGTTTTTTCCAGGTATCCCGCCACCAGTTCCTTGACCGCTTCCCAGCTGTCCCGCCGGGTCTGGTTTTCCAAGGGCGTCAGATCGTCCAGGTTCTTCATCTGCCGGCGGTGAAAACGGTTCTTGAAAAACTTCTGGAAAAAGGTCATCCACAGCAGGAACACCACCAGGGCCACGGCGCCACCGCCTCCGCCCAGGATATAGGGGTCCCCGGGCAGCAGACCGCTGGCCAGGGCCCCGCCCACGGCCGCCGCGCCGGCCAGGATACTGATTATCAGGCCGGTGAAGGTGTGCTTGAGGCGGAAAAGGCGCAGCCGGCGCCGGTAGTTGGCCAACCCCTCCAGAAAGTGGGACAGGCGCTCGCCATGGGTTTCCACAAAGGTGGCCAGGTGATCCAGGCGGTGGCGCGGCGCCTCCAGAATGGCGTCTTTTATCTCTTCGCGCTGGTTCTCGAGATAGCGCAAATATCCCGTGTCACGATCCGGTGAAGCACCGAAGGAACCGGCGGCATTGGGGGAATAGGTCAGCCGGATCATGGGAATGTCCTTGCGCCCGGTCATCTGCGACAGGTTCCAGCACAGCGTGCCGTAAACCCGGATCAGGTCATCGAGGGACGCGCACTCGTCGATGCGGTTTAACACGAACAGCACCCGGTCCTCGAAAGTCTTGGCGGGCAGGGTTTCCCGCAGGCTCTCGTGGGCCTCGCGCACGGTGCCGGCCTTGTGGGGGTCGAAAAGCACCAGCACGAGATCGGCGATCTGGGCCAGGTCGCCGATGATCTCCTGGTAGCGGTAGCCGCGGTCCCGCTCGGTGATACTGTCCAGCATGCCGGGCGTGTCGATGATGGCCAGGGTCTTCAAAAAAGGCGAGTTCACCTTCTTCAGGCGAAAGTGGGCGGCGAAGCGCTGACCGTGCTTTTTCAGGCTCTCGAAGGGATACTCGGGGTCGTTGAGCAGGAACTTGCCGTCGCGCTCTTCGGTGACACGGATCTCCCCATTTCCCCCGGCCGGCTCATCGTAGGTGATGACGGTAAAGGAGTCATCGGTGGGCGCCTGGCCGGTGGCCTGTATTTCAGCACCCAGGAATTCGTTGATCAGGGTCGATTTGCCCGAGGAGTAGTTGCCCAGGAACAGCACCAGCGGGCGCCACTTGATGTTGGTTTCCAGAGGCACCTCGCTGTAACCGTATTTGATGGCCACCGGTGTGAGGTAGTCACGCACCATGCCCAGCAGTTCGGTACGCAGCGAATTGATATAATCTTCACGATACATAAAAATGTCTCCAAGTCACACTGGCCGTACCGTCGGAGCTTCCCACCGTTTACGATCCCCGATCACTTGAAAATCAGGAATTACTCTCAGAACAGGTGGCGCGGTAGGATTCCAGCTCCTGACGGTGGTCATCTCTCGACATGCGGCCTGCCAGTTCGGCGGCTTTAAAGGGGAGGCGCTTGAAAATGTGGGCCTCCAAGCCACGCGTCTTTTCCCACAGCCAGGCAATACGCCGGTGGTCGGCCTCTCCGTGGCAATATCGATCCACGATATAGCGCATACGCCGGTCCAGGGAAACCACCTCGTCATGCAGCACGCGCTTGTCGGCGTAGTTGACGATTTCGGCTTCGCTGAAAAGCCCGTCTTGCTGATAATCATCCAGCTTGACATGCTGCCTGACGATATCGCCCACCGCCGGGTATCCCAGGTCGGCAAGCAGCGTCCCGCCGCTTTCGGCGTGATTTTCCCGGGTGGCAAAACTTCTGGTTTTCGTAATGTCGTGCAACAGGGCCCCTGCCAGAATCAGATCCCGGTTCAGTTTTATATTTTCTTTTGCCAGGCAATCGCCTATAGTCAATGCAACCTGGCAGACCCTCAGCGAATGGGCCACGATGTGATCCATCATGTCCATCTGACAGATCAGTTCGAAACACTCGATTTTAGAGGGGACCCGCATACGGCCCCTTCTCTATCAGATGTGGGGAAAAATGAACAGGGGATTTTTCCGAACGATGGGTACTGAAATAGCGTCAGGGAAAAAACGCATCCTCCCTTGAAAGCACGGGGAATGTTGTCATAAAAACGAGTTCATTTCTGCTTCCATGGTGTGGGCCACGGCATCGACAGCGCTGATTTTACCCAAACCACGATCTTTTTCACATGGTGGGCCGGGTCATCGGGACGAAAATCCTATTACATCGAATACATACATCTATGCAACAAATTACAGAAATATAGAAGGTTTATTACCCCAATTACATTCACCACCATTGGCACTCTGCGCAACCTACTTATATAATAACATAAATTAAAATAGTGTGAAAAGGTATAACTCTTGCAGATCAATAAGTTTCCAATACCGTCTCCAGGAACAGGGATCTCAAGGCTCGCTAGGAAGAGAGAAAAATTTCTCTTCAGCTATAGATCTTTTGGAAAAAGGATCCATAACTGAGATGTTTAGAAAAACTCGATGACTCACATCTGCTCGAAATCGGTGAGTAAAAAGTGCGAGATTCCATATCTTTTTGAAGTTGGAAGTTGCAAAATGCAAATATGTGTTCTATTAATATGAAA
>CAYUAQ010000151.1:0-9152 GCA_964442705.1 uncultured Desulfobacteraceae bacterium | reverse complement strand
ATGACCCGCGGGCATGAAGCCGGGGAACTTTCATATCAGGAGATGATCCCCCGGACGTCACGGCATTCAGATGTCAACGCGGCCGTGCTCGGCGATCTGGGCCAGTCCCTCGTTGTCGATGAGGTCGATGGTGCGGCCCCGGACGTGGATGAGGCCCTGGTCGGACATGCGGGCAAAGATGCGCGAGAGGGTTTCGGGAATAGTGCCCAGCAGGCTGGCCAGCTGTCCCTTGGATATTTTCAGCACCACCGATTCGGCGCTGCCCTGCTCCGTCGAAAGGAAAATGAGGTAAGAGGCCAGCCGCCCCGGCACCTCCTTGAGGGACAGGTTTTCGATCTGCACCGTAAAATCCCGCAGCCGCCGAGACAAAACCGCCAGCATGTTTAGCGCCAGGGAGGGATTTTCGGAGATCAGTTCCACGAAAGCCTGCCGCGGCAGGAAGAGGATGCGGCTGGGGGCGATGGCCTGGGCCATGGCGGGAAAGCGCTGGCCGGCAAAGACGGGCACTTCGCCGAAGGGGTGGCGGCGGCCGAAGATGTGCAGGATCTGCTCCTTGCCGTCCGAAGACACCTTGAATATTTTAACGCGCCCTTCCGCCACCACGTAAAAGCCGTCGGCCGGGTCTCCCTCGCTGAAAATGATCTCGCCCTTCCGGTAGCTGCGGTGCAGGGCGATGCGGGCCAGCTGGCCCAGCTGCGCATCCTCCAGACCGCTGAAAAGCGGCGTTTCGGCGAGAATTTTTTGGTTTTTCCGCATGATTTCTAAAATTAACAGCCTCTTTTGACTTAAGTCAAGGCCGGGAGCGGGTGCAATAGGGTATGCAATGTCTCACACGGGCAATTTCAGATATTGCCCTTTAGCGATGCGGCAACTATTTTCTTAAATTTTTATTGCAAGGAGGACCAATCATGTTCTGTTTCCAGTGCGAGCAAACCGCCAAGGGCGAAGGCTGTACCCAGATCGGTGTATGCGGCAAGCAGCCCGACGTGGCCGCTCTGCAGGATCTTCTCATTTACGCCATGAAGGGCCTGTCCCAGGTGGCGGTGGAAGGCCGCAGGGTCGGTGTGGTGGATGACGATGTCAACAAACTCACGGCCGAGGCCGTCTTTTCCACCCTGACCAACGTCGACTTCGACGCCGACCGTTTCGTGGCCCTGCTGCACGAAGTCGTGCGCCAGCGCGAAGCGCTGAAGGAAAAAGTCGGGGCCGCCGGCGGTGCCGTTGCCGTTGCCGACGGACCGGCCGCTTTCACGCCGGCCGGCAGCGTGGATGAAATGGTCGCCCAGGGCGAAAAAGTGGGCATCAAGGCAGAGCCCGACATCGACCCCGACATCCTCAGCCTGCGGGAGCTTCTGATCTACGGCCTCAAGGGCGTCTCGGCCTACGCGGACCACGCCCGCATCCTGGGCCAGGAAGACGACGCCGTCTACGCCTTCATCCACGAAGCCCTGGCCGCCACGTTAAACAGGGACCTGAGCGTCGACGACTACGTGGGCCTGGCCCTGAAGTGCGGCGAGGTCAACCTGCGCACCATGGAACTGCTGGACGCCGGCAACACCGGCACCTACGGCCACCCGGTGCCCACCCCGGTGCCCCTGGGCCACAAGCAGGGCAAGGCCATCCTGATCTCCGGCCACGACCTCAAGGACCTGGAAACCCTGTTGAAGCAGACCGAGGGCAAGGCCATCACCGTCTATACCCACGGAGAGATGCTCCCCTGCCACGGCTACCCGGAACTTAAAAAATATCCCCATTTCTACGGCCATTACGGCACGGCCTGGCAGAACCAGGCCAAAGAGTTCGACGCCTTTCCCGGCGCTATCCTGATGACCACCAACTGCATCCAGAAGCCGCGGGAATCTTACAAGGCCAACATCTTCACCACCGGCCTGGTGGGATGGCCGGGCGTTACCCACGTGCCCAATGACGACTTTTCGGCCGTCATCGAAAAGGCTCTGGAACTGCCCGGTTTCGCCGAGGACGTCGAGGGCAAGCAGGTCCTGGTGGGCTTCGGCCGCAACGCCGTGCTGGGCGTGGCCGACAAGGTCATCGAGGCTGTCAAGAACAAGGCCATCCGCCACTTCTTCCTGGTGGGCGGCTGCGACGGTGCCAAGCTGGGCCGCGACTACTACACCCGTTTCGTGGAGCAGGTGCCCGACGACTGCGTTATCCTTACCCTGGCCTGCGGAAAGTTCCGCTTCTTCGACAAAGAATTGGGCGACATCGGCGGCATCCCACGCCTGCTGGACGTGGGCCAGTGCAACGACGCCTACTCGGCCATCAAGATCGCCTCGGCCCTGGCCGATGCCTTCGAATGCGGGGTCAACGACCTGCCGCTGTCCATGATCATCTCGTGGTACGAGCAGAAGGCCGTGGCCATTCTGCTGACCCTGCTGCACCTGGGCATCAGGGACATCCGCCTGGGGCCCAGCCTGCCGGCTTTCGTCAGCCCCAACGTGCTCAATGTACTGGTGGAAAACTTCAACATCATGCCCATCGGTACGCCCGAAGATGACCTCAAGGCCATCCTGGGGTAACCTGACAATGGGGTCCCCCCTCCGACCGGCTGTCCGCGGACCGGGGACCCCTCTACAAGCCCGATAAAGTAACCGTGACGCCGGCGGAGCCTGGAAAACCCGGCGTCATCCTGGAGGAAGCGACATGAAATGCCCCGGACAGGACACCCAGTACTGGACCGCCGGTTCCATCTTCGAGGCCAAGTGCCCGGAATGCGGCGCCATGGTCGAATTTTTCAAAGATGACACTTCCCGCAAGTGCCACAAGTGCGGGCACCGGTTTGTCAATCCCAAGATGGATTTCGGCTGCGCAGCCTACTGCCAGTATGCCGAGCAGTGCCTGGGTGACCTGCCGCCCGAACTGATGGCGCAGAAGGAAAACCTGCTCAAGGATCTGGTGGCGGTGGCGGTCAAACGCCATTACGGGCGGGACTTCAAGCGCATCGCCCACGTGACGCGCATGGCGCGCTATGCCGAGACCATCGGCAAAACCGAGGGCGCCAACATGGCGGTGGTGCTGTCGGCCGCCTACCTGAAAGACGTGGATGCGCCCGAGGCGCCGGACCTGCCCGAGACAACTGCCATCCTGACCAAGGTAGCCCCCCGGCGGGAACTGGTCGAGGAGGTGGTGGCGGTGGTGAAAATGGCGCGTGCCGACCAGTCTCCTGATCCCGGAGAGTCCCTGGAAGCGGCTGTGATCCACGACGCGGAATTCCTGGCCCACCTGGAGGAGGCCCGCAAGGCATCCCAGGGGGAAACGGCCGTCGACGAGGGGGCCGACGAACAGATGTTGACGCCGGCCGGCCGGCAGGAAGCAGACAAGCTGCGCCGGGCATTCTGAACTGAAATTCAACCAGCTGCGCCACCCCACGGGGGAGGCGGCTGTTCACGATTGCATAAACGGAGAGACCATGAAAATAAAACGTAAAATCATCGAAATCGACGAGGAGCTGTGCGACGGCTGCGGACAGTGCGTGCCCTCTTGCGCCGAAGGCGCCCTGCAGATCATCGACGGCAAGGCCCGCATGGTGGCCGAAAAATACTGTGACGGGCTGGGGGCCTGCCTGGGAGAGTGCCCCACCGGGGCCCTGAAGATCATCGAACGCGAAGCCGAGGAGTTCGACGAAGAAGCCGTGGAGGAATACCTTAAAGAGATGGAGGGCGAGATGTCCGCACCTGCGGTGGCCGCCGGCGGTGGATGTCCGTCATCCACCATCCAGATCTTCTCCACGCCGGCCGGCGGCGGTGCCGTGACGCCCCAGGCGGCGGGAACCGATACGGCCTCGGCCCTGTCGCACTGGCCCATCCAGATCCGGCTGATTCCGCCCCACGCGCCCTTTCTAAAGGGAGCCGACCTGCTGATGATGGCGGACTGTACGGCCGTTTCCTACCCGGCCATCCACCAGGACCTGATCCCCGGCCGGGTGGTCATGATGGGCTGCCCCAAGTTCGACGACGTGGAGGACTACATCGCCCGTTTTACGGCCATCTTCAAACAGGCCGGCATCAAGAGCATCACCAACGTCATCATGGAGGTGCCCTGCTGTTCGGCCCTGCCCATGATCGTCAAGAAGGCCCAGGAAGCCGCCGGCACCCATATCAAGGTGCGCGATATCGTCATCGGCACCAAGGGGCAGATCCTGAACGATAATCACCCACCCAGGGGGTAACGCCGGGCCAATTCATCGAAATGCGCATCGGTGAGCAGTTGGGCAAAGCGTTCCCCGCGGCGGCTGTGGGCCTTGTAAAAATCGAGGCAGGCGCCGACAATCTCGATGACCTGCTCGGCACTGTAAATACCCGGCAGCTCCCGCGCAAGACGCGGGTGCCGTCCCAGCTTGCCGCCCAGCAGTACCCGGAAGCCGGCCCTGTCGGCACACAGAGTGCCGGTGGGACAGGCCTTCACGCACTGACCGCAGGCCACGCATTTCTCCAGTTCCAGCTGCGGGGGCCCCTGACCCTCCAGGGTGAAGACATCTTCCCTGCAGACATCCACGCAGGCGCCGCAGGCCGTGCACTCCTCCTCTACCAGTCGCACACCGACCGCGCCGATGATGCCCACGTCCTTGATCTGCGGCTGGGAGCAGGCGTTGGGGCAGTCTGCCAGCGAAACCCTGAATTCGTGGTGGAACTTGAGGTCCCCTTTGACGTTTTCCTTGAGAAAACCCAGCAGGTCCTGGGCCTGAAGCAGCTCTTCCAGACGGCGGTAGAGATCGTCGCCGGCCACGGCCCGGTGGGGGCATCCGTTGGGGCCGAAGCACATGTCGATGCGGTAGCCTTTCACGTCCCGGCTCATGCCGGCGAGATAGCGCTGCTGGGTGGCCCGCACATCCGCCAGCGACACCACCTTTTTACCTGCCGTGCGGGCTTCCTGCTCCACCCGTGCCCGCACCCTTTTTCTGACAAAAAAGGGGACCTTCCTGACGGCCTCCTCGGCCTCGGCCGACCACTTCATGGCTGGTATCCTTCCTCCATGCCCGCAAACAGCAGGCTTCGGTTTTTAATGTGTAACTTTCCACACCACCAAGGCTCAAATAGTATAATACCCCTGCTGGCGGGGTGCAAGCAGCCTGGCGGCCGGGAAAACGGCCGCGCCCCCATATCGTCGGGGTGTTCTGCCCGTTCCGCATCTTCTTAAAAACCTCCGGTAGTGGATTGCCAAAGGAGCGCCATAGGCGTTTCGGTGGAGCGGCATCAGGCTTCCGGGGAGGAAGCCATCCAGCCGTCCGGCGTCAAGAATTTCAAGCGGTTTGAGGCGCTTGCGACGCGTTCTTGAAATTCAGGCGGACGGCGGGATGGCGCCCCGGATGTCCACAGCCGCGAAGCCGAAATGCCTGTGGCGCGGGGCCGCCGAAATTTATTGAGAACATACCCCGCACCGACCAAAACGTGTAGCGCGGGGGGGAGGTCGAAACCAATCTGAACGCTACTAGGGTTCCATTTAACTTACTGAAAATATAATAGAAGGATTATCTGTTGACAGAATGACCCCCTCTACTTATAGTATGTTTCAATCAGTGAGGCGGATTCAGGAAGGCCACGCCTCTTTTTTTTGTGATGGCTTCCATCTCTTAGCATGGGGAGAAACGCGATGATTTCACGTGTCGTTGTCGTCACCGCCCTGGCGGTGCTGCTGGCCGCATCGGCAGCCGCCCAGACCGCAGAACCCCAGGCGACACCGCTCACCCTGGAAGAGGCCATTGCCACGGCCCTGGCGCATAATCCCAAGATTCAGGCCGCCCGCTCCCAGGTGGACGCTTCCCAGGAGCGCATCACCCAGGCCCGCTCCGGATTTCTGCCCCAAATTTCTTTCAGGGAACGCTACAGCAACACCACCAACCCCATGTGGGCTTTCGGCACCAAGCTGAACCAGGGTGTCATCACCCAACAAGACTTCAACCCGGATCTGCTCAACGACCCGGACAGCATCAATAATTTTGCCAGCGTTTTCTCGGTGGTCTGGCCGCTGTTCGACAGCGGGCAGACCTGGTACGGCCACAAGCAGGCCAAGCTGGGCTCCGAAATGGCCGGTTTCGGCCTGGAACGTACCCGGCAGCAGGTCACTGCCCAGACCATCATCCGCTACACCGGACTGCTGCTGGCCATTAAAAACTTGGCCGTGGTGGAGCAAGCCCTGGAATCGGCGCGCGTCAACCTCAAAATGGTGAAATCGCGCTATAAAACCGGCTTTTTCGTGAAAAGCGACTTGCTCCGGGCCCAGGTGCGCATCGGCAACCTGGAACAGCAGCGGCTGCGGGCCGAAAGCGCCGTGGCCATCGCCCAGGCCGGTCTCAACGCAGCCATGGGGGTAGCCGTCACCCGGGAGCACGCCCCTGTCAGCGTGCTCGACAGGGCAGACGAGCCCCGGGGCAGTCTGGAGTCCTGGATTCAGACGGCCCTCGCGCAGCGGCTGGACCTTAAACAACTGCGCTACCAGAAGGACATCGCCGCCCAGGAGTTCAAGAAGGCCCGTGCGGCCCACCTGCCGTCCCTTCATCTGATGGGAAACTATGAAATCAACAGCGAAAAATTCGACGGCAGCCACGACAATTACACCGTCGGCGCCGAACTCAACCTCAACCTCTACTCGGGAAGCCGCCTGTCGGCCCGGGCCCGGGAAGCCCGGGCCCTGCTGCAGGCCGTCGAGGCGCAGCTCAGGGACATGGAGCTGGGCATCCGTGTGGAGACCCGCCAGGCTTTTCTGGAATCACGCAGCAGCTGGAAGGCCATTCAGGTTGCCAGGATTTCCGTGTCCCAGGCCCAAGAGGGACTGCGTATCGTCAAAAACCGTTACAAGAACGGCCTGGTCACCATGGTCGACCTGCTGGATTCCGAAGTGGCCCTGCAGCAGGCGCGCACCCATCTGTTCCGCCGCCTGCACGATTACAAGGTCTCCTCCACCAGACTGGCACTGGCGGCCGGCACCATCGACGAACACACGAAACAGACGAAATAGACGAAAGCCGGAGTCAACATATGCGATTAAAACGATCGGCAGCAGCGTTTATCATTGGCATCAGTTTTCTGGCGGCGGCCTGCGGCGAGAAAATCGAACCCGGCACCACCACTGGAAAATCAAAACCGCCCGTCAAGGCGGAGGTGGCGGTGGCCGATGTTTCCCAGCAGCCGTTCATCTACCGGGCCGTAGGCACCGTGGAGGCCCGAACCGCCAGCACCCTCTCCAGCAAACTGATGGGAACGGTCACATCCGTGAATGTGCGCGTGGGGGACTTCGTCAAAAAGGGCGACATACTGGTGACCATCGACGATGAACAGGTGGCGGCCGGTCTGCGCCAGGCTGAAGCAGCCCTGGACGAGGCCCGGCGCGGCCTGGACGCCGCCCGCTCGGCTTATGAAGCCGCCAAGGCCGGTGCCTCACTGGCCAGCACCACCTACAAGCGCTACCAGCAACTGATGAAGGAAGACTCCGTCAGCAAACAGGAGTTCGACGAGGTCGCGGCCCGCTACCGGCAGGCCGCTTCTTCTCTGAAACAGGCTGAAGCCATGGTAAAAGCAGCCCGCTTTCGAGTTCAGCAGGCCGAAGCCGGGCTGACAGCGGCGCAGGCCCGCAACCGTGATGTGACCGTGCGGGCACCCTACGACGGCATCGTTGCGGCCAAGATGATCGAAGTGGGAGATCTGGCCTCACCGGGCACACCCTTCGTGAAACTGGAAAAGATCGGCGATTTCGAAGTCCGCGTGTCCATTCCCGAGGAACACAGCCGCTATGTGCAAACCGGACAGGAACTGACCGTACACATCCCCTCTCTGGGCTTGTCGGGGCTGACCGGAAAAGTCAGGACCATCTCTCCGGCGGCGGATCAGGCCACACGCACCTTCACCGCCAAAGTCACTCTGCCGCCCGAGAAGCACATCAAATCCGGTCTCTTCGCGCGCGTCGACATCCCGGTGGGGGAAGCCGGCCTCCTTACCCTCCCCCGCTCGGCACTCATCAGGTACGGACAACTGACGGGGTTTTACCTGGTGGACGACAAACAGACGGCGCGTTTCCGCCTGCTGCGCATCGGCCGGACCCTGGGAGAGCGGGTGGAGGTCATCTCCGGTCTCAAGACCGGCGACCGCTACGTTGTCAAACCGCCCACGGGGTTGGAAGACGGCGTGAAAGTGGAGGTCCAGTCATGACCCAGCACGAAGGGCCGGCCGGGAAAATCGCCCATTTTTTCATCCAGTCGAAGCTCACGCCGCTGATCATCATCGCCTCCATCATGCTGGGGGTGGCCGCCACCATCGCGCTGCCCCGGGAAGAGGAGCCCCAGATCATCGTCCCCATGATCGACGTTTTCGTGCGCATGCCGGGGGCCAATTCCAAAGAGGTCGAACAGCGCATTACCCGCCCCATGGAAAAGCTGCTGTGGGAAATCCCGGGGGTAGAATACGTGTACTCCACCTCCAGTCCGGGCATGTGCTTGACCGTCGTCCGGTTTTACGTGGGGGAGAACGAAGAAGAGGCCATCGTGCGGCTGCAGTCCAAACTCACCTCCAACTTCGACCGCATCCCCTGGGCGGCCACTCCGCCTCTGATCAAGCCGCGCTACATCGACGACGTGCCCATTCTGGCGCTCACCTTCTGGAGCCAAAGCGCCGACCACTACACCCTGCGGCGCATCGCCGCTGAAGTGGAAAACAAGGTCAAACAGGAGCGCAACGTCTCCATCACCAAACTCATCGGAGGTCAGCGGCGTGAACTGAGGGTTCACCTGGACCCCGACCGCCTGGCAGCTTACAACCTCGATCCCCAGCGGGTGGCCATGATGCTGACCGGCGCCAACCAGGCCTCCAACACCGGCAGCTATCCGTCGGTGGAAGGTGAAATCAAGGTTTACACGGAGGGCTTCCTGAAAACCCGCCGAGAGGTCGAAAGCGTGGTGGTGGGCGTCCATGGGGGAAGGGCGGTGTATGTGCGTGACGTGGCCACGGTCAAAGACGGCCCGGGCGAACCCAGCCAGTACGTTTTCCTGGGCGCCGGACCGTCCGCCGAGGAGAAAAATATCCATGCGCGGCCGGCGGCCGAAGGCGTCTACCCGGCCGTGACCCTGACCATCGCCAAACGCAAGGGCACCAATGCCATCACCGTGGCCAACGAAGTACTGCGGCGCGTGGACACCCTGCGAGGAT
>CAYUAQ010000150.1:0-9212 GCA_964442705.1 uncultured Desulfobacteraceae bacterium | reverse complement strand
ACCGCGTCTATCACACTGGAAAAATGGGCCATGACCGCATCACCGGGTGAAGAAAATACCCGGCCGTTATGCTCTGAGATAATGGAACGGATCAACTCCAGATAGGCGGTCAATGTCTGATAAGTGCCGACTTCGTCCTCGCCCATCAGACGGCTGTATCCCTTTACGTCGGCAGACAGAATGGCTCTAAGCTTACGATTGACGCTACCTTCGGCCATGATGGGGATTTCCTCCCTGGTACGTTTTGAATTATACCATAGGGGCTGATACGGACAGGAAGCTGCTTATTGGTAAAGTGAGCATGTCAAATAACAGCTTGTGTGTCAAGTATTATGTAAATACAACATGTTGAAGATAGAGATGGCTACCTTGAAGTGGAATCGACAGGCAGTATCCAGTCGAGGACACGCACGGCAGCCGGGGGAAACATTTTAGCTCAAAAGGGGCAAAAAGGCGTTTTTCAGATACAGTCCACCGGCTCACCGCCTGATCGATCAACACGATATTACATCATCCAGTAATCGTCATAGCGGCAGTTGGGAATAAGATTTGTCGGGGATATGACAAGTCAGTTGGGCCGGCCAGTCCAGGGCGTCAAAGGTTTTGCAGGTGCGGCAGTCTTTTGAGCGGTAGATGACCTTGCTCCAGGAACCATCGGGGAGATACGTCAAGCGCTGCCGGGAAAAGGATGCGCGGATGATGTAGCGGGAGAGATTCTCCAGCCCCTTCTGGTGGCCCGGCCAGAGAGGGTTTCCTGAAATTAAAAATATAGTTGGTGGTGTAGTAGTCAATATAAGAGATGAAATAGAGAAAGCCTAAAATAGTTTAAGCGATTGATTGTAACATCGATTTTCGGTGTTTAAGTGAAAAACAGCGCGAGTTCCCCGAAAAGTTATCAAGGTTCTGACTTCGGTGACGGGTTATTTCAACTGTAAGCGGTCTTCTATGCGGCTATCTTCATCAGGTGCCGGTATTTTTTTTCGTATTGTTGGGCACATCTTTCGATAAAAAAGTTTTTCACATAGGCGAGGTTGTGGCGACTGATGCGCTGCCGCAGTTGTTTGTCGTCGACAAACTGTCGGATCTTTTCAAACAGCCCTTCCCGTTTGCTGCCGGCAACCAGGGCCCCCGTGATGCCGTCCTGTAGAAATTCGCTTTGCCCGCCCTCGTCATAGCTGATAACCGGCAGCCCCACGGCCATGGCTTCCAGGAAAACAAGTCCAAATCCTTCGTGCCGGCTGGCGGAAACGAAGATGTCCGACAGCGCCATGACCCCGAACTTGGTATCGTCATCGACGTTTCCAAGGAAATGGACCTGGCGCTGAATCCCAAGGTCTGCGGCATCCTGTTTCAACTTACCGCTCTGGGGTCCGTCTCCGATGACAATTAATTTCACGCGGGGGTTGCCGAGGCCGGCAGTCCCTTCCAACAGTTCGTGCACGGCCTTACGCCTGACCAGGCGGCCAACGGTCACCAGCAGGATGTCCTCGTCGGTGAAGCCGAAATTTTCCCGATGAAGGGGTTTGTACTGCGGGCTGGGGATACCCAGGTGGATGACATCGATTTCCTCGGGTACCGGGTAATGTTTATGTGCCCGTTGCTGAATATCCCGGGACAAAGATACCACCGCCTGTGAATTGCGCATTATGGCGGCAGTGGTGTGACCCAGCAGCGGTGTTCTATGGGGGGACAATTTCTTGCTGGGATCGTAAATGTCACCACCGAGTATCGACAGCAGGTGCGGTTTTCGGTACATTCTGGCCAGCAGCACACCGGAGGGGCCTGACGGCACCGCAAACATGGAATGTACGATGTCAAAATGCACACGGCCAAGCAGTTTAAAACCGGCCAGAAGGCTGTTCGGGAAAAAGCTCAGCATGGACACCAGGCTGGCGGCATTGCGATCCGACCGCAGGGGAGTGAACACCCGCAGCAGTTGAACACCATTTACGACCTCATGGACCGGCTGGTCACCAAACCGGCTGGTGATAACCGTAACGCTGTGGCGGCGAGCCAGCGCCTCGGCCAGATGTTTGTTGAAAACACCACCACCACCACCCAGGGGCGGATACTCGTAATTTACCATCAGGATATTTTGCATGTCGTTTCGGTTCTCCGTAAAAAAATTTGTTGCTCGCGCCGGTTTTAAAAAATGATGCCTTTGGTTTTTGTCACAAAAAAAGGCTGCATCGCGTTTCAATGAAACGCGATGCAGCCTTATATTTTTCCGGCTCCCGTCGCTCCTGGCGAGGGATCCTTGCAAACTCTCAGGCTTGTCTTCGTATTTTAATTATCAGGTCCCTCCGAGGAATTGCATGGCAATGCCCTTCCTCAGATTGACCGGTACTCTCTCCTTACCAAGGACCATCCTTTTTTGTCAAGACAAGTTCGCAACTTCCCAAAATCAGGGCAATCCGCCACCACCGACAAGGTTGGAGATGGGTGCAGACGGAACGGCTTTGTCTGCCAGGGGGCGGATCCTGCGAATGACAACCGGCTAGCCGGCGCGGGGAATCTCAAATCATTATTGCCCCTCAATGAACAGGGAAGTCCCTTTGCCACGGCTTTGGATATAGGACACGGGCCTTACCAGAGAAAAAAGGATTACCCGCTCACCCGTGATCGTACTGATGTCCGTGTGCAGACTCCTTGTTTTAACGCCCAGGATCTTTTCAATGGCGGATTCGAGCAACGGACGTCCCTGCTCCAACAAAGTTATGCGGATACGCTTGATTAATTCCCGTCCGTCACTACGGTCTGTGGTTTCGGCCAGCTTGAGTTCAGCCTGGGTGAGGACCTGCCTCAGCCGCACGAGCACCATGTCATCAAGGACGTAGGCTTTGGCTTCCAAAGGCCCCCGCCCCATGTATTCCTTTTCAAACTTGATGACAGCCTCGCAGATTTCGGCCTCGAGCTGTCCCTTGGTCTTTTCCATAGTTACAATCCTGAATTGCAGCGGTCAGAATACCGTCAACCTTGATTGGCGTCCTGTCCGGATTCAGCGTGAATTGGAGAACGCCCGTTTCAAAATGAGCTTCATGATAATAAAACGGGCGTTTCGCGGCCTGATCTTAACGGACAAGAAAATGCACGCTTACATACACTCCCTTTTTTCGGCCTCTATACCATGTATCCGCCCTCTTTGACATGATTCTGTTGCAGCAAAAACGGGCGTACTGGATTTGACGTCGTGATCGGCGCATGCGTCTCCCCTGAATCCAACCAATGTTATTTCTATTATTCTGGAAATATAGTTGACATTTCCTTTCTACCGCATTACGGTGTCACCATGAACCTTGAGTACGACACCGCAGCCTCCTTGCTCAGCCAGCTTGGGAATATTACGCGATTAAGAATTGTACGTGAACTTGTACGTGCCGGCGATGCCGGTATGCCGGTCGGTGAAATCCGAAACATTTTGAACATACCCAATTCAACGCTTTCGCATCATCTCAGTCACCTGAGAAATGTGGGGCTGATTCGTCAAAAACGGGAGGGAGCTGTTCTGCGTTGTTTCATAAATTTCGACCTTATTGACGGAATCGTTTCGTTTTTAACGAAAGAGTGCTGTGCAGCTGATCCAACCTATGGCAAATAAGCCGGCAAAAGATAAATTTTCGCCTTTTATTTCGATTTTACTAGAAATATAAAAACAGCCCGTCAAGGAATAAGATGTTTGAACGAAGCAGCCGTGGGGCACCTCTTAAATTCTGGCAGTGGCGTATCGTCAGTGTGGGATGGATCACATATGCTTCCTATTACCTGGGACGCGTCAATCTGTCCATCGCCATACCGGATCTGCGGGAAAGTCTGAATCTCTCCTCTCAGGAAGTCGGTCTGTTTGGCAGTGGCTTTTTTCTGGCATATGCTTTCGGACAGTTGATCAGCGGTCATCTGGGCGACCGTATAAGCCCCAGGAAATTAGTGTTCGGCGGCATGTTGCTGTCTGTCGTCATGAATGTGCTTTTTGGCGCCATCGACCTGTGGGCCGCAATGCTTGCGGTATGGACGTTAAACGGACTCTTCCAGTGCAACGCCTGGGACAGGCAGCCTGTATTGCGTTACGGAGCCGTTTTGATGAAAGGGACGAACTTTTCAGGGATGATCTGTGGGGCATCGGTCATGATGCGGTCCAGCAGTTCCCTGCAAGTGGGGATGTCGCGGATCAGCCCCATGCTTTGACCGGCGGGAAGCACTCCTTTTTCCAACAGGCCCTTTGCAAGCATTTTTCTGCCCACCAGGCCCGAAACGTACGGGGCGAGGTCCTCGATGCGGACGGTGTCCCGGCTTTCGATTTCCAGCACCTTATCGACCACCGCATTGTGCATCACCCGTTCGGTATTTATCAGACGGCGCATGATCAGCCGCGTGTCCCGCTCGCCCCGGCGGACCAGGGCCTGTTTGACATTGTCGTGCACCGGCGCTTCCTGCGTGGCCACGAAGCGTGTCACTGGTAGGCCCGGGCGATATTCGGCATTATTTGTAACCATCGCGTCGGTTTTGGCTCATTATAGCGGAATACACTATTCGGGTTATCAGTTTCTGCCAGACCGCTAAAACTTACAATGGAGAACACATGTCTTCTATCATCTCACGACGCGCTTTTTTAAAGGGAGGTATGGCGGCCGCCGTTTTGGCGGCCTCGGGTTCAACGGGACGGGCGGCGGCCCTTTCGGACGGCGCAACCCAGCTTGCCACGCTGGTCGATATCAGCAAGTGTGTAGGCTGCGAGGCCTGCGTGGAAGCCTGCAGGGAGGTCAATGCCGATAAATACCCGGATCCGAAAAAACCATTTCCCAAAATGTTTCCCCCCCGGGTCAAAGTGTCAGACTGGTCGGAAAAACAGGATGTCAACGACCGGCTGACGCCGTATAATTGGCTTTTTATTCAGCATGCAGATCTTACCTACAAGGGCGAGGAGTACGAACTGACGATGCCGCGGCGCTGCATGCACTGCGTCAACCCCCCTTGCGTCAAGCTTTGCCCCTGGGGATCGGCCAAGCAGGAGAAAAACGGCATTTCTCGAATCGATCCCGATATCTGCCTGGGCGGATCCAAATGCCAGTCGGTTTGCCCCTGGCATATTCCCCAGCGACAAACCGGTGTCGGGCTCTACCTGGATCTCTTGCCGCAATTCGCCGGCAACGGTGTCATGTACAAGTGTGACCGCTGCTACAACCGCATTGCCGAGGGGGAACTGCCGGCCTGCATCGAAGAATGCCCGGAGGACGTGCAGTCCATCGGCCCCCGCGATGAGATTATCGCCGCGGCCCACAAACTGGCTGCGGAAATGGATGGTTTTATCTATGGGGAAATCGAAAACGGCGGCACCAACACGATTTATGTGTCACCCGTCCCCTTTGAAGAAATCAACAAAGCCATAGCCACCGGAAAAGGCCGTCCCGGCCTGCCGCCCGTAGCGGACAGCATGGGCCAGGCCAACAACCTGCTCAGTGCCATGGCCGTGGCACCGATCGCCGGCATCGCCGCCGCCATCGGGAAATTTTATAAATATTCCAAATAACCAAAGATCTCATCGGGAATATCATGAATACCATTCAATCCGGGAAAAAATCCACTGGAGGGGCATTTCTAACCGTCACGTATGTGTTTATCCTGCTGATGATGGCGCTGAGCGGTTTCGGTCAAATGCCGATATACAAACGCTATTACCTGGCCGATATCCCCGGCATGGCCTGGGTGGCAAATTACTATACCCTGCGGTACATGCATTACGTTGGGGCCATGGTATTGTTTGCCCTGATAGCCTACGCCGCGCTCAGTTACCTGCTCTCGGATCGGAACCGCCGCCGACTCACCGGGTACGGCTATGCAGGAAGCCTTTTGATGGCCGGCATTGTTGTCACCGGCGTGCTTTACCTCATCAAGAACCTGCCCGGTTCCATTTTTTCTCCCGCCCTCGTGCATGTGATCGATCTGGGCCACATGGGGCTGGCCGTATCGTTGCTGGCCATCTCCATCTACACACTGATCTTTAGAAAAAAATGGACGGTCGGCCGGTAACGTTACCGCTCGAATCAATCGCCGCCTTTTTCACCCGTTTCGATCTTGTAGAGCTTGCCGTTCTGAAAAAAAAGATAGCGGATAAAGCGACTGGAACCTAGGTCATAGGTCCAACGTTCCATCAGAAGGGGGCCCTTGATCAGCTTGGGCAGCCGGTATCGCTCCAGTTCGTAGTCGTAAATCTGGGAAATATAGCTGTTGGGGTCTTCCTCCCACCGGTCCACCTCATCGGGCTCGCCGAACTTTGACACCACGGTCTCTTTTTCATCACCGATCTCGATCAGGTACGGCCCACATCGAAAGGTTCGGTCCGCGGCCGCTTTGCCGGGAAGGCACAACACCGCAGGGATCAACAGCATCCACACGAACAGCCCTTTACACTGGCGCTTTTTCAATTCTGGTCCGCCTTTTCCGCGCGCGCTTTCGTATTTGACTTTGCCCTGCCGACATTCTAAACGGTACCTATGACTATTGGCACATAAATGGTGATTTGACAAACACGCCGGGTAAAACATGAAATCTTGCAGCGCTCTGCTTTTCATCGCCCTGCTCCTCACGACGGGCTGTGCCACCACCAAGCCGCTGACGCTGATGACCACCCCTGTCCTTTACACCAATACCGACGTGGACCCTTTCGCACACCTCGACCGCGAGGAAAAAACCGTATTCACGTCGGTCTTTTTCGCCACCAACCGCCAACGGGAAAAATCACGGGATAGCCAGCCGACCTATGGCAACAGCATCGGCCAGAATCTCCACCTGGGGGAGGCGGTGGTGCGCATGGGATCCGAGGAAACCTCCTGGGATGACTTGTACCGGGCGTCTACCGCGTCGAAACGGAGGGCCCCGATCCCCCTTCGGGTGAAAGAAGTGCGTGAGTTCGCCACGATGGACCCCAAGTATGCCGAACGCCTGCCATACATCATTCCGCCGGGGCTGCAGGCGTTTGCATCGGCAATCGACACAGAACTGGCACGGGCGACCGACAAGGAGGTCATGCTCTACGTGCATGGCGCCAAAACCGATTTCCCGAAGGCGATTACCCTGGCCGCGGAAATCGACCACTTCGCAGGCCGCGACTTCGTCGGGTTTGCGTTCGCCTGGCCGTCACACCAGAACATTCTCACGTACCTTTTCGGCACGGATGTTCACCGGGCCTGGGATTCTGAGCTGGCCCTGCACACCGTGATCGATTTTCTGGCACGCTTTACCCGGGTCGAGCGCATCAACATCATCTGCTACAGTGCCGGCGCCAGACTAGCCTCCAAGGCCCTGTTCGAAATGTACAGAACCCACGCCCGTCTGTCCGAGCAGGCGTTGAAAAAAACATTTAAACTGGGCACCGTTATTTTTACGGCCTCGGACGTCTCCCTGGATGTCTTCCTGGAGCGGCTCCCGGCCATCGCCAAGCTGGCGCAAAGGGTCGTCGTGACGGTTTCCGATGCCGACAACGTCCTGCGGGCAGCCGGCGAACTCATGGGCGGAGACGAACGCATCGGCTCCGAAGAAGCGGGCATCGAAGAAGAAAAGTTTGCACGCGCCCACCACATCGACAATTTTGAAATCATCGATTTTTCACGGGGCAAGGAAAAAAGGGGGTTCGACATCACCGGGCATCATTACTGGTACCGCCATCCCTGGGCCAGCAGCGACATCATTTTCCTGCTGCGCACCGACCTGCCGGCCCCCAGGCGCGGTCTGGCGCCCGCGGATCTCGACCGCGTCTGGTATCTCAACCATGACTATCCGGAGCGGGTGCGCAGGGCAGCGGAAAAAGAGCTCAAGGGCCAGTGGTGAGCCCCGCTACACGGCTCATGGCCGCCATACTGCCCGGCCTGTTCTTCGTAACTTCCGGCCATGCGGCCGGCGTGCCCCCCGAAATCCTGGGCAAACCGGATGCCACGGCGTGCGTGGTGGTGCTGCACGGACTCGCGCGCACCGGCAGGTCCATGCACAAGATGGCGCAGGCCCTGGCCGGGGCCGGCTTCCGGGTGGTCAATGTCGACTATCCCTCCCGCAAGAAACCGATCGAGGCCATTGCCGCACAGGAGCTTGCCCAGGGGCTGCGGCGCTGCGCGCAGGCCGGCGCACAGCGCATCCATTGTGTCACGCACTCTTTGGGGGGCATCGTGGTGCGGCAGGCGCTTTCCCAAAAAAAACCGCCCAACCTGGGGCGGGTGGTCATGCTCAGCCCGCCCAACCGGGGCAGTTTTCTGGCCGAAAAACTCAAGAACTGGTGGTTTTACAAGTGGCTCCACGGGCCGGCCGGCCAGGAACTTGGAACGGGAGCGCACTCGCTGCCCAACCGGCTGGGGCCGGTGGACTACGAGGTGGGGGTCATCACCGGCAACCGGCACGCCTTTTTCGACACTTGGTTCGCCTCGCTGATTCCCGAAGAAAACGACGGCAAGGTGTCTGTGGAGGAAGCCAGGGTAGCGGGGATGACCGATTTCCTGGTGGTTCCCGAAAGCCATCCCTTCATCATGAATTCAGACCAGGTCATCGCCCAGACCATTTATTTCCTGCGCCACGGAAAATTCCGCCGTCCGCCACACAAAGCGGCTCCTCCATGAAACCGCTGTCAGCGTCGGCCCGAAAGCTTGCCGGAAAGGAAGGAAGCCACCCTGTAAATAACAAACCCATTTATCAAGCCGCCGGCCAGCAAAAAGAGGGTGTTGAACACCATGGAGTCCAGGTGAAGGGTCCTGGTCACCCACGTCAACACCGATGGCCAGGGAAAGGTTGCAAGGATGAAATAGATCCCGGCCAGACTGTCGTGCTCTCCGGCCAGCAGCAACAACGCCAGCGCGGCGGCCACCAGCAGCAGGTAGAGGGCCGTCAAAACCACCGCTGTTTTTGAAGATGATCCGTTCTTAACGGAAAACCAGTTCATGTTCTCGAGGCCCCCATAACCAAACCCCGTGCTTCCCGCTTTTTCAGTGGCAGGAAAAACGGCGGTTGCGCATGCTATCTGAAAATTGACCTGCCGAGGCTCAGGCCTCGCCTTTATACCTGCGCTCTTTGCGCGCCGCAAAAATTTCTCCCGCCCCCAGCACCAGCGAACACAAGGCCATGAGCAAAACCGAAAGCGCGGCAGCCGCCGGGAAATCCGTTCCAGTCCCTGAAATCTTGCTGTAAAGCTGGAGGGGAAGAATATTTACCTGGGTGCCCACCAGTGCCAAGGCCGT
>CAYUAQ010000149.1:0-9300 GCA_964442705.1 uncultured Desulfobacteraceae bacterium | reverse complement strand
TCCTGGTCTTCGCGGCTGATGCCGTATTTTTCGCTGCAAAGCTCGTTGGAGATGCCCATGTGGAAATCGTTGACGATGTCCCACAGCCCGTCGTGTACCATGTGATCCTGGAGAGTGCCGGGGCCCATGCGGTAGCCGAAGCGCGCTTTTTCCAGGTAGTAGGGTGCCATGCTCATGTTTTCCATGCCGCCGGCCACTACCACGTCGGCATCGCCCAGCTGCACGGCCTGGGCGGCCAGCATGACGGCCTTCAGGGCCGACCCGCACACCTTGTTTACGGTCAGACACTCAGCCTCCCAGGGCATGCCGGCCAGCACGGCGGCCTGCTTGGCCGGGTTCTGGCCGTAACCGCAGGGCAGCACCAGGCCCATGGTTACTTCGTCGACGGTCTCCTTGGCGATGCCCGCCCGGCGGACGGCCTCTTCGATGACCACGGCGCCCAGCCGCGTGGCGCCCGTGGAGGCCAGGGTGCCGTTGTAGCTTCCCAGGGGAGTGCGCACCGCGCTGACGATGACGGCTTCTTTCATAAGGTTCTCCTTGTAAATCTGCTTTTTGGATCCCACTCGGTAAAAATCGTAAAGGCGTTTGCGCTTTTCGAAGAAGGCACAAAGACGCAAAGGGACAAAGGCACAAAGTGAAGCATTCTTATCATTTTCCTACATTCCGCGGCGGTACTGTCCGCCCACCTCGTACAGGGCCTGGGTGATCTGGCCCATGCTGCAGACCCGTACCGTCTCCATCAGTTCGGCGAAGATGTTTTCGCCGGACAGGGCCACTTTCTGCAGACGCTCCAGGGCACGGGGCGCCTCGTCGGCGTGGCGCTGCTTGAAGTCCGCCAGGCGTTTGAGCTGGGATTCCTTTTCCTTCTCGGTGGCCCGCGCCAGTTCCAGTTCGTCCACGAACTCCTCGGCCGCGGCGTCGGGATCGCGGAAGGTGTTGACCCCGATGATGGGCAGCTTGCCGCTGGTTTTCAGCGTTTCATAGTAGATGGACTCCTCCTGGATCTTGCTGCGCTGGTAGCCGGTTTCCATGGCGCCCAGCACGCCGCCGCGGGCGGTGATGCGGTCGAACTCCACAAGCACGGCCTCTTCCACCAGGCGGGTGAGCTCTTCGACGATGAAGCTGCCCTGGTAGGGGTTTTCGTTTTTGGTCAAGCCCCACTCGCGGTTTATGATCATCTGGATGGCCAGTGCCCGGCGCACCGACTCGGTGCTGGGGGTGGTGATGGCCTCGTCGAAGGCATTGGTGTGCAGACTGTTGCAGTTGTCGTAGATGGCGCACAGGGCCTGCAGGGTGGTGCGGATGTCGTTGAACTGGATTTCCTGGCTGTGCAGCGAACGTCCCGAGGTCTGGACGTGGTACTTGAGCATCTGGGAGCGGGCGCGGGCGCCGTATTTCTCGCGCATGGCCACCGCCCATATGCGCCGCGCCACGCGGCCGATGACGGTGTACTCGGGGTCCATGCCGTTGGAGAAGAAGTAGGACAGGTTGGGGGCGAAGCTGTCCACCGGCATGCCCCGCGAAAGGTAGTACTCTACGTAGGTGAACCCGTTGGAAAGTGTCAGGGCCAGCTGGGTGATGGGGTTGGCGCCGGCCTCGGCGATGTGATATCCCGAGATGGACACCGAGTAGAAGTTGCGCACGTTATGGTCGATGAAGTACTGCTGGATGTCGCCCATCATCTTGAGGGCGAACTCGATGGAGAAGATACAGGTGTTCTGCCCCTGGTCTTCCTTGAGGATATCGGCCTGCACCGTGCCGCGCACCGTGGAAAGCGCCCGGGCACGGATGTCGGCGTACTGCTCGGGCGTCGGCGGCCGGCCGTTTTCGGCCGTGAAACGCTCCACCTGCTGGTCGATGGCGCAGTTCAGGAACATGGCCAGCATGATGGGCGCCGGGCCGTTGATGGTCATGGAAACCGAGGTGTTGGCCGCGCACAGATCGAAGCCGCTGTAGAGCACCTTGACGTCGTCCAGGGTGCAGATGCTCACCCCCGAGGTACCGATCTTGCCGTAGATGTCCGGGCGGCGGTCGGGATCGTAGCCGTACAGCGTCACCGAGTCGAACGCCGTGGACAGGCGTTTGGCCTCGTAATTGGCCGACAGCAGCTTGAAACGCCGGTTGGTGCGTGCCGGGTCGCCCTCGCCGGCGAACATGCGGGTGGGCTCTTCGTCTACCCGCCTGAGGGGAAACACCCCGGCGGTGTAAGGGAATCGGCCGGGCACGTTTTCTTCGCGCATCCAGCGGAAAATCTCTCCCGGGTCCTCGAACTTCGGAAGTACTATCTTGGGAATTTGCTGGTGGGCCAGCGATTGGGTGTAGAGCGGCACCCGGATTTCCCGGCCGCGCACCGTGTAGACCAGTTCGTCGCCGGCATAGGCTTTTCGGATTTCTTCCCACTCTCTGAGGACTTTTTGCGTTTGCGAGTCGATCTGCTCACGGGCTTTGGCGGCCTCCTGCTTGAGACGTTCCAGGAGGGCATCGGCGTCGCCCTCCAGGGCGCTGTCCGCCAGCTGGCGGGCGCTCTCCTCCAGATGCCAGACGCGGCGCAGCACGTCGGCCTGGCGGCTGGTGAGCCGGTGGTAGGATTTCAGCGTCTCGGCGATCTCGGCCAGGTAACGGGTGCGCTCGGGCGGGATGATGATGGTCTTGGAGGAAGATGTTTTGACCGCCGGACAGGGCAGGTTGGGTTCGAAGGCCGTCCCGGTGCGTTGGTTCACCAGCCTCAACAGGTCGCAGTACAGGGCCGTGACCCCATCGTCGTGGAACTTGGAAGCGATGGTGCCATACACCGGCATCTCTTCGGGCGGCGTGTCCCATGCCTTGCGGTTGCGCTGCACCTGCTTGCGGACGTCGCGCACCGCATCTTCGCTGCCGCGTTTTTCGAATTTGTTGACCACCACCATGTCGGCATAGTCCAGCATGTCGATCTTTTCCAGCTGGGAGGCCGCGCCGAATTCACTGGTCATGACATAGATGGAGACGTCCACCAGATCGACGATGCGGGAATCGCCCTGCCCGATGCCGGCCGTTTCGGCAATGATGAGATCAAACCCCGCCGCCTTGGCAACGTCCAGGGCTTCGGGAAGGGTTTCGGGCACTTCGCTCTGGGAGCGGCGCGTGGCCAGGGATCGCATGTAGACGCGCGGGTCGCTGATGGCGTTCATGCGAATGCGGTCGCCCAGCAATGCGCCGCCGGTCTTGCGGCGCGAGGGGTCGCAGCAGATCACCCCGATCTGGACATCCTTCAGATCGTGAAGCATGCGTACAATGATCTCATCGGTGAGCGAGGATTTACCGGCGCCGCCGGTGCCGGTGATACCGATGACGGGAACGCGGTGCGTGCCCATTTTCTCCCGGATCTGTTCGTGCAGGCGGGCCAGCAGCGGCGGGTCTTCCACCTTGGCGGTTTCCACCGCCGAGATCAGCCGGGCGATGAGGTTCTTGTTGCGTGGGCTGAGATCTGCAAGGTCAAATTGAACATCCGGCGCGACCAGCGGGAAATCGATGAGCTGCACCATGTGGTTGATGATGCCCTGCAGCCCCATGCGGGCGCCATCCTCGGGAGAGTAGATCTTGGCCACGCCGTAGGCCTCCAGCTCCCTGATTTCGGCCGGGACGATCACGCCCCCCCCGCCGCCGAAAACGCGGATGTGCGGTGCTTTCTGTTCTTTGAGCAGGTCCACCATGTATTTGAAAAACTCCATGTGGCCGCCCTGGTAACTGGAGACGGCGATGCCCTGCACATCTTCCTCGATGGCGGCGGACACGATCTCCATGACGGAGCGGTTGTGCCCCATATGGATGACTTCCACGCCCGTGTCCTGCAGAATGCGGCGCATGATGTTGATGGCCGCATCGTGGCCGTCGAACAGCGAAGTGGCGGTGAGTACGCGAATGTGGTTCCTGGGCTGGTATACGTCGGATTCAACGCTCATGGCTTTTCCCCTGTCTGTCGATGAAAACATTGAGAATAAACTCGGTCTGCAACCGGATGTACTCGTCGATGGTGTAGTACCGGCTGAAAAACCAGCGCCGAAAGGTCCACATGTGCCCTAGCACGGAGATGTTGTGGGCCGTAATTTCGATGCGCCGGTCGTCCATGGGCGGGAGCTCGCCGCCGGCCACCAGACGGGCCAGTACCTCCACGAAAAGCCCGGTGATGCGCAGCTCGTTTTCCAGCACTCTTTTTTTCCACTGCTCCGGCAGAGACTGGGTCTCCTGGTAGATCAGCAGAATGAAGTCGCTCATACGGTTACAGACCAGGAAATACTCCCGGATGGCTTCGGCCAGGGCATTGCGGGCACCGTCGGCGCGGGCCAGCGCCTCACTGACACCGTGCTCCACCTCGGCATGGATGGACTCGCACACCAGATAGAGGACATCCTCCTTGGAGGCGATGTATTCGTACAGCGAGCCGATGGAAAAGCCGGCGGCTCTGGCGATCTGACGTGTGGTGGTCTTGTGAAACCCCTGGCGGATGAAAAGCTGGACGGCGGCGTCCACGATCTGCTGCCGCCGCCGTTCCACCAGCTGTGGATCTTTGATCTGGGTTGGAATGTCTCCGGTGGTATTCTGCCGGGGCTTCATGGCGTTACCCTGATCCTGTTTGCGTTCGGCCGTATTTCCCCGCCGGTGTCGTTTTGACCTTCCGAGCGAGCGCTCATTCGGTATCTCTACCACGCCCTTTTTTTTCTTGTCAAGAGTTCAGGGTATGTTTTTCTCCCAACCCGGGTATCTGAAATCTCTGAGACAGGATCGACAGGATCACAGGATAGAGGAGCAGTGTTGGCAGGCTAACGGGTGTCGGGCAGCGTGGCGCCGCCGGGGTCTCTGAGGGTATGCGTGACTTCCGATACGCGCAGGTAATACTTGGAGGTGACCTGCACCTCTTGCCTGTTCACCAGCGGCAGCCCGATGTCCAGGCGCGTGTCCCGGGTCGGCAGGCCGTCTTTGTAGCGGATTTTCTGAAAGACGATCACATGGGGGTACAGATGCCGTTTGACCTCGCGCCGGAAGCCGTTTTTGCGCGCGTAGCTGAAACTCACCGCACCGTAGCCTGCGGCCACCATCTGCCCAGGCCGTATGGTGACGGCCATGACATCATCTTTCTCATAGGGTTCAAGGTAGGCCAGCATGTGTCTGGTCAGGCGGTTCAAGGTCAGGGTTTCAATGAAGGTGTTGTTTATGGCCACGGGATAGTAGAGCACCAGCAAAACCGTCGCCAGCCCCAACAGCAGGCGGCTTGACAGCCAGGCGGGCTTGAAGTAGCGCAGTCCCACCGGCCCCAGGGCCATTGCCAGCGCCATGAACACGAAAAAGCGGGCGCTGGCGGGATGCTCGTAGCGGCCCCAGTAGTAGGAGAGGTAAAGCAGGACATTGAAGACCAGCACCGCGGCAACAACGGCGGCCGCGGTTTTGTGGGCACTGCCGAGGCGGTGTCGGTTCCGAACATGCCACCACAGGAGATAAGCGTATACCACCATGCCGGCGGCTGTCAGCAGGGTTGCAAAGGGAAGGTAAAAGCGGAAGTCCGCCAGGCTTTTGAGCATATCCGTTCCGTGGGACAGGAGATGGGCCAGGGAAAAGGTGGCGCCGTTCTCTGCGGCGGTGGACTTGACCGTAACGATACGCTGCCAGATGGTGGGCAGCAGGATCAGGGCGGTGGCGCACAGTTCCAATGAGCAGCCACGGATATGGGCGAACTTGATTTTCCGGGCGGCCGCCAGCAGAAGAACGATGACCATGCCGAAAAACAGGGATTCGTAGCGGATGTTGGCAAACATCAGCAGGGAGAGCCACAGAAATGAAAAAGAGCGTTCATCACCCTGCTTCAGATGCAGGCACACCAGCAGCAGAATGAACAGCAGAAAGACACTGTTGATCAGGTCAAAGCCCGCCGAAGTGGCCAGAATGGGCACCAGGGGCGTGCTCAGGACCAGGAGCATGGCGGCCAGCGCGGCCGTGGCGTCGATCAGGCGGGCGAAAAGCGTGTAGAGGCCGGCCAGCAGAACGAACAGGACGGCCAGGTTCAGATAAAAGGCGTTGCGGTAATCATAGCCCAAGACCAGGTGATAAAGGTGGACCAGGAAGGGAAAGACAAGCGGCCTCTTGGGAACGGCAAAAGCGACGGTATGGGGCTGGCCGTAGTAAATCTTGCTCATGGTGACATTGCGGCAGGTTTTGGTCTCCAGCATCGATTTGGACACCGAGACGAGGTTGGTTTCGTCGCTGAGCGTCTTGAATTCCATGGGCACGCTGGATGCAACGCTCAACGTCATCACCAGCGCGATGGCCAGGCCGGGCCAGCAGGTTTTCATGCCGGCGGTGAGTGTGATCTGCCGCGACCGCAGGTAGCGCCAGCCGCTGGCCGCCCACCAGAGCGTCAAAGCCAGTATGAAATAGTAGGACCAATTCAGAAAATAGGCCTCCATGGTCAGGCGACTGCCCAGGGTTTTGCCCAGCAGGGCGAAGAAACCGGCCAGGGGGGCGGCGTGAATCAGCATGCGCGCGATTCGTCCGGCCCGGCCGGGCCGGCTGGTGAGGGCACCATTCATTGCGGCTTTCTCCTGTTTGACACTTTTCGCGGGCCGCCGGTGCACTGAGGCTGCGATCCCGGCATAACCGCTGATCGCAGCCATCGCCCGCTTTGCAAAGGTGGCAGGGCGTTACGACAGCTTCAGTTTGACAAAGGCCACCGCCAGCATCCGCATCAGCTGCCAGCCGTGTTTCCAGCGGCGGATCTTGATTTCTCCGTAGGTTCTTTTGTGATAATGCACCGGCAGATCGATGATTTTACAGTTCAGTTTGCTGGCTCCGAAGAGAAGGTCGAAGTCCCCGAAAGGGTCGAAGTCGCCGAAATAATGCCGGTTGATGGCGATCTTCTCATAATCCCGTCGCCACAGCACCTTGGTACCGCAGAGGGTGTCCTTGACATCCTGGCCGATAAGCCAGGAGAAGAGGTGGGCGAAAAGATGGTTCGCCACCATGTTCAGGAATCGCATGGCCTGATCCTGCATGGGATATACCAGGCGGCAGCCGTTTATGAAATCTGCCTTGCGGGATGTCAGGGCACGGTAATACTTGGGCAGCTCCTCGGGCGGCACGGTCAGGTCGGAGTCCAGTATCATCAGGATGTCCCCGCGGCATTCGGCGAATCCCTGGCGGACGGCCTGCCCTTTGCCCCTCCCGGCCTGCCGCCGCAGCACCACCCGCTTCCAGGCGGCTGCGCAGGCCTCGATGCAGCGGTTGATTTCCTCGATGGTCCCATCCGTCGATCGCCCGTCGATAAAAACCAGTTCGGTCCAGCGGCCCATCTGTGGGGTGCGCTGGAAAATAGCCTCTATATTGCCTTGCTCATTCTTGGTGGGGATGACGATGGAAACCGTGGGGTGGGCGGCATTTTCCGCTCCAGGGTTTTCATAAACGGGTCGTGCCACCAGAAACCAGTTCAGGCAAAGCTGACGGATGGCGGGGAGTTTTGCCAGTCCACGGTTTAAAAGCGGGGTTACGGCGGGGATTTTCACGGGCATGAGGGTCCTGCCGGCCAACGTGACCACTTCGAATCCGGAAAGGTAGAGCAGGTTGCGCATATCATGGCTGGAGAGCCAATTGACATAAGGCGGTCTCCCGCGATGATTCCACAGACCCGCCAGGGCCATGGCCGGGCGCCAGAGATTGGAGCGATAGGAGATGACCAGCCGGGTATCCGGTGAGCAGACCGGCTGGAGTCGCACCAGCAGTTCCTGCACGTCATGCACCAAGGGCAGGATATCCGACAGGATGATGTAATCAAACGGCTCCAGGCGGTCGTAGTCGAAAGATTCGATATCGGCTTCCAGGAACCGGAGCCCGCCGCCCCGGCCATGGGTTTCAGTGGCCCGTCGAATTTTTTGCCCATCGCTATCCAGGCCGACACCGGCGGCGGGTTGGACATGGGCCAGCAGGTAGCCGGTGCCGCAACCCAGCTCCAGAACCCGCGCGTTAGGCGGGATACAGAAAGCGTAGTACCTTGCAATTTCGTCCAAGACCGCACTGGTAATCATGACCGTCCGCCTGAAACAGTCGGATGCTGGGAACGTGATGACTTTTAACGGGGATGGTTGCCAGCCCGACGGTGGAGCACCGTTTGGACGCTACCCTACAGGCAATCCTGGCGACAAATCAAGTCAAAACAGGTCAGGCCGGTTGGAAATGCCGGTGGACGTGCAGAAACGCGCCGGTGAAAGCATGTCTACCTGGGCCGGCCAACGAGGGGAGGGCGGACAGCGGGCGGATGCCCCACCGGCGGACGAGCGACCGGTGGGCGAACAACCGGCGGATGAACGCCGGGTGGGCGACCGACCGGCGGCACAATGCCGGATGGCGGCAGGGATGAGCCCGGTCTGCGCGGTCGGTAGTTCAGGGTATTCCCGTAGTACAGGTGCTGGCGGAAATAGGGGGAGCTCTGGTAGTATCGGCGGTGATACAGTTTGCGCCGTTCCCAAGGGGGGAGCACCGGGCCCCGGCAGGGCGGCGGCAGCCCGTCACGGCAGTAGGAGGGATAGTAGGCACTGCCGCCACCGCTTTTGTACACGTTATTTTGTATAATGGTGGGCGGCGGTTGCGATGCCCGCTGCTGCCGCTGCGCGGCCAGGCGTTCCGCTTCCAGCCGGAGGCGTGCTTCCTCCTGCCTGCTTTCCCGCTCGAGCTCCTCCTTCCAGGCTGCGGCTTCGGCCTCCTGGCGCTTGCGGTCAGCTTCGGCGTCGTAGGGGATCTCTGCCTGTGTCGACAGCGGCTTGTCCGTTTCCGCAGGCTTCTGGTTGGAATAGTGGGGGACGTCCTGGTCGTCAACCCAGTGGTAGATTTCGGCGCCTGCCGGAGCGGCTGAAATAAAAGCTACCAGCAGTGCGATGGCTAGGATCAGATTCTTCATGGGCTATTTTCCTGCGCTACGTCTGCCTTCACCTTAGGTATCCACAGCGAAAAAGTCAAGCCGGCGGCTCCCTTTGCCGGGGTAATCGCCAGTAGCCGACCGCTTGGGGCCACGCCCGTAGCCGGGTAACCGCGGTGCGGGCAGGCATCGTCTGCGCTTCGTGAGCCCCGGCGGGGATGCGCAGGCCGGCGGCGCCGAAAGGCGAGAAACTCGCTGCGCTCAGACCGTTCGCCTTTCTCGACGCGCCACCGGCCTGCGCATCTCCTTCCCGCCGGTTCTCCAACGGCGCGCAGCCGAAGCCTGCCAATAGACCTTACTCCTTGAAAGACTGTCATAAAAAACAAGAAATTTTATAAAAACAGATCCACCGTTGCGCCCGGGATGCG
>CAYUAQ010000148.1:0-9322 GCA_964442705.1 uncultured Desulfobacteraceae bacterium | reverse complement strand
GCCGTCGAGCTGGCGGGGAAATGAATTTTAGCTATCAGGGGAAAAAGGTATCAGGGGAAAAAGGTATCAGGTGGAAAAGGTATCAGGTTTCAGGTTTCAGGTATCAGCTAGAAGGTGTTTACGGCACCATCAAAAGCTGATTGCTGAAACCTGACAGCTGACGCCTCTAAAAAGCTGATTGCTGATACGTGACGGCTGACGCCTTTAATCTTAAATCCTGACGCTGAGATCTTATCGCTTTAAAAATCGGGAATAATATACGCATGAATGCTCCTCCCAACAACCACACCGCCACCGGCAGCGATGCGGATTTTTCCTTTCGCTACCGCTACGAGACTTTTCGCTCGCTGCTGAAGAAAAACAGCACGGCGCTGCAGCTGATGGCGGATCTGGAAGCGGATCTGAACTTCAGCCGCCGGCACGGCCGACAGATCCGCCGTCCCATTCGCATGCTGCTGGACACCACCCTGATGATGGCCCAGGAGCTGAACCTGCTCACGGGCGACCGGCACAAGCCGCTCTATGGCGTACTCGAGAATCTGTACGTGGACATCCGCCGGGAGCTGGAGCGCGAGGAACGTTCCGGGGATGCGCCCCTGGCCGTTCGCCTGGCACCGGAACCGGCCGATGCCCGGCTGGTGGGGGGCAAGGCCGCCGGGCTGGCCGCCCTGATGCAGGTGTTTCCGGACATGGTGCCGCCGGCCTTTGTCATCACCACCCGGGCGAGTCAGCTGCTCATCGAAGAGAATCAGCTGCAGGAGCGCATCCGCATCCTGATGAAGGACCTGGAGGTGGTCACCGACAGCGACGCCTTCAAGTCCCGCACGCGGGCCCTGCGCGATCTCTTTCTGCAGGCGACCGTCCCGGCAGCCGTGCGCGAGCAGATCGCCTCGCTGGCCGCGCGCCTCAAGAGCGCATCCTGGGCCGTGCGCTCCAGCGCCACCTGCGAGGACCGGGAGCTGTCCTTTGCCGGGCAGTTCGACAGCCGGCTGGAGGTGACCGCCGACCGGCTGGAGGCGGCCTACCGGGAGGTGCTGGCCAGCCGCTTCAGCGACCGGGCCGTGACCTACCGCTTCAATCACGGTATCCGCGAGGCGGAGATCCAGATGGCGGTGCTCTTCATGCCCATGATCGCGGCGGCGTTCTCGGGCGTGATCTACACCCAGGACCCGGCTGCCCCGCAAAGCGGGCAGATGCTGGTCAACGCGGTGCCGGGACTGGCCCAGCACATGATCCACGGGCTGCAGGCCGCCGATATGTACCGCCTGGGAAAGGGGGAGACCTACCGTCTGCTGGAGACGGTGCGCGCCACGGACCCTGAAAGCGGCCGGGTTCTTTACGAAAAGCCGCTGCCCGAAGACACCTTGCGCCGCATCGTGGACACGGCCCGGGAGCTGTGCCTGCGCTTCGGCCACGAAATGGACATCGAGTGGAGCCTGGACGAGGCGGGCCGGCTGTGGCTGCTGCAGGGACGTCGCCTGCAGGGCCAGGCCGAAAAGCAGCACTACCGCGTCGAGAAGCGGGCGGTGCCCGACTTAGAGGGCGGCACCACCATCTTTCCGGGCCGGGCCGAGGGGCCCATCGAGCACATCACCGATGAGCAGGCGCCGGTCGTGCGGCACAAGGGCGCCATCGCCGTGGCGCGCAACGCCGCCCCCCAACTGGCCGAGATCCTGCCGCACCTGGGTGGACTCATCGTGGAAGAGGGCAACCCCGTGGGGCACCTGGCCACCCTGGCCCGGGAGCAGTCCCTGCCCTGCCTGTTCCGGGTGGGCCGCGGCATCTGGCGCTTCGCGCCCGGCACGATGGTTTCCATGGATGCCACCCACCGCCGCATCTACCGCGGCTCCCGCTGGCCGGACGTGCGCGAGCGCATGCTGGCGCGCCTTTCGGCCGAAAAGACGCAGCGCTCCCGGGACCCCCTCTACAACATGCTGCTGGTGCTCACCCTAACGGATCCCTATGCGTCGGGCTTCAAGGCCCGCAAGTGCCGTTCGGTGCACGACGTGGTGCGTTTCGTTCACGAGATGTCCATACGTTCCATGTTCGACTTCGGCGACCGCCAGAACCGCCCGTGGAAGCGCAAGACCATCGCCATCGAAACCCCCATTCCCATCAAACTGCGGCTGCTGGACCTGGACGGCTGCGTGGAGCGCCGCGGCAAGAACGCCCGGGCCCAGGATGTGCACAGTGTGCCCTTCGGGGCCCTGTGGCGCGGGATCGCCGATCCGCGGGTCTTGTGGCAGCCGCGCGTGCTGCCGGCCATGGACGTGGTGCCCACCGATTTTGAAGAGACCATCATGGGCGGCAGCCGGGGGCCACGGGGCCGCCGCAAAACCAACTACCTCATCGTGGCCCGCGACTACCTCAACTTCAACGCCCGCTTCATATACCACTACGCCATGATCGATGCCGTGGTGGGGCCCTGGCCGGAGAACAACCACGTTAACTTCCGCCTGCGCGGCGGCGGCGGCAACGACCTGGCCCGCACGCGCCGGGCCCGTTTCCTGGAGGCCGTTCTGCGCCAGCTGAACTTCGGCGTCGACCGCCGCCGGGACCTGGTCACGGCCTGGTTCCGCTATCACAACCAGCAGGAGTCCGAACAGGCCCTCGAGATGCTGGGCCGTTTGATGGCCTGTGCCCGGCAGCTGGACATGCTGCTCACCAACGACGACATGGTCAAACGCTACACGCGTCAGTTCCTGGAGGGCAACTACCGCGCCTTCGCCTGAAGCCTATGCCAGACGACACCTCCCCATACGGCCGCAGCCCGCGGACAGACCCGCACTACCCCGGGGGTGCGGCCGGCATCTATGCCGGCATGGCCGGGTCCGGCAAGGTGGAAAGCCCCCAGGCCTCCTGGAACGAACAGCTGCGGCACCGGCCCAAGATCAGCATCCGTTTTCGCCTGATCCTGGCCTTTTCCATCATCTTCATTTTCTGTGCGGTCATCACGGTCTGGATGGTTTACGCCGTGATGACGGTGCAGCACAAGATCCGCTTCCTGGAAATCGCCGAAAGCTACATGAACGAAATCCAGCAGGTGCGGCGCTTCGAAAAGAACTACCTGCTTTACGGCACCAACCTGGAAGACGCCCTGCGGCACCTCGCGCTGGCCCAGAAGATCATGGCGGAGAACCGCGAAAAGGTCATTAAGGTGATTTCCCTCGATCACTATCTCAACCTTATCAGGGGCACCGAGGAGTACGCCGTGCTGCTCAAGAAGATGGGGGAGAGCCGCGATGCGCAGGTGAGTACCGACGTGGAGGGGCGGCTGCGCCGTCACGGTGCCCAGATGATCCGTTTCGCCGCCGATTTTGCCGAAAGGGAGCGCCAGGCCGTGGACCGCACTTTTCTGCTGGTCAAGCGGGTGACCCTCACGTTCCTGGTAGTACTCTTGACCATGATGCTCGTGGCGGCCCTGTTCATCAACAACGAAATCCTGAAGAACCTGCACTACCTGCGGGGCTACACCGATCGCATCGCCGCCGGTGATTTCACCCACATCACCCCCCGGCGGTGGTACCGCGACGAGTTTACCCAGCTGGCCATGGCCATCAACCACATGATTGACGAACTGGAAAAGCGCCAGAAGATTCTGGTGGAGAGCCACAAGATCCGGGCCATCGGCAACCTGGTGGCCGGCGTGGCCCACGAGCTGAACAACCCCCTGAACAACATCCTGCTGACGGCGGCCTCCCTGGAGGAGGACTACGACGTCATCCCGCCGGAGGAGCAAAAAGAGATGATCGCCGACGTCATCGGCGAGACCGAGCGCGCCCAGCGGATCGTGCGCAACCTGCTGGATTTCGCCCGCGAAAGCGAAACCCGCATCCAGCGCCTGGACCTGAAAGAGACCCTGCAGAAGGCCATCGACCTGGTTTCCAACCAGGTGAAAATCGCCAAGATCCGCCTGGAAACCTACCTGCCCGACAACCTGCCGCCGGTGCACGGCGACGAACAGTTGCTGGGCCAGGTGTTCGTCAACCTGATTTTAAATGCCGTGGACGTTCTGCCGCAGCGCCAGGGGCGCATCACCATCTCCATCGACAAGGACCGCCAGGACGAATACGTGGCCGTCAGCATCACCGACAACGGCCCCGGCATTCCCGAACACATTCTGCGGCGCATCTTCGACCCCTTCTTCACCACCAAGCCCGAGGGCAAGGGCACCGGTCTGGGGCTGTCGGTGTCGCGGGGCATCGTCCAGCAGCTGGGCGGCTACATCCGGGTCGAAAGCGAGGTGGGCAAGGGCACCACCTTCACGGTTTTTCTGCCCACCACCGAGATCCCCTTCGAACCGGAAAAAAGCCACGACGGGCAGCAGGCCGCTCCGGAGGCGGTCTGACCGCTCGTCCTACAGGTAGGACTGCCGCTCCAGCCGCTTGAAGATGAAGGCCAACTGTTTCTGGTTGAGTTCCCCCACGTGCTCGTTGATCCATTTCAGATCCCCCGAGGCGATGGCCGCCTTGGCGTCGCTGATCAGCTGGGCCTGGTCCAGGGCCTTGGAACCGAGTTCCATCAGCTCATTCCAGAATTCCTCGTCATCGGCCGCCCGGCTCAAAACGTTGAGTACTTCCCGTTTTTGAATGATGGAAAACAGGTGAAAGGGCCCGGCTTCGTGGTGTTCCAGCGCCTCTTCGATGGCCGTTTTAATCTGGTCATCCGTGAAGGGCTTGGGCAGAAAGTCGTGGGCGCCCAGGGTCAGCGCTTCCTCGGCAATGGGCTGGGTGCCCACGCCGGTGATGACAATGACCTCGGTCTCTGGTTTTTCTTCTTTGACCTGCCTGATCACTTCCATCCCGCTGATGCCCGGCAGTTTCAAGTCGGCGATGATCAGGTCAAAGGGCTTTTGTGCGAACAGCTCCAGGGCCTTTTCTCCGGTTCCGGCCACCGCCACATCGTAGCCCTCTTCACTCAAAATCATCTCGAGGGCCGTGGAGATGGTTTCATCGTCTTCCATGACCAGAATGCGTGTAGCTTTCATGACCGTTTCTCCCTTGTTCATGTTGTTGGAGCAATCAGAGTGCGGCTTCAGTAAGGCTGCCATAAAAACAAGCCATGCTATGAAGCCGGATTCACCGTTGCGCACAGGATCCGTATCGGCTTCGCTACCGTGTCCACCCGGGGCGCCATCCCTCTGTCCGGCGGCATTTCAAGAACTCGTCGCGAGCTCCTCAGACAGCTTGAAATGCCTGACACCGGCCAGAGGGATGGCTTTTCCCCCGGATGGCCAATGGTCGCTCCACCGAAACGTATCCTGTGCTCCACTGGGCTGTGGGCAGCACCCGCGTCGGGTATCCGCTGATACCGGCTAAACCACCATCTTCTCCACCTTCACGGCGCTCACCTTGAATTCCGGGATCTTGGCCAGCGGGTCGACGGCTTCGGCGTTGGTCAGCACATTGGTGGGACTCTCGCCGAAGTGGATGGGCAGAAACAGCATGCCGGGCTCCACCGAACGGCTCAGCCGGGCCGGCACCTCCATGCTGCCCCGGCGCGAGGACAGGACCAGCAGGTCGCCGTCGTGAATGTCCATGGAATGGGCGTCGGCCGGGTGGATGCTCACGTACCCGGTGGTCTGCTCCACGTCCAGATGCGGCGAGATGCGCGTCATGGTGCCGGTGTGGAAATGGGCGAACATGCGGCCGGTGGTCAAATAGAAGGGATAGTCTTCGTCGGGCAGTTCGGCCGGATCCCGGTAGGCGATGGCGTGAAATTTCCCCCTGCCGCGGGTGAACTGGTCCTTGTGCAGGTAAGGGGTGCCGGGATGTTCGGCATGCGGACAGGGCCACTGCAGCCCGTCGATGCCCAGGCGCTGGTAGCTCATGCCCTGGTAGCTCTTGGTCAGCGATGCCATTTCGTCGAAGATTTCCTCCGGGCCGCTGTAGTTCATCTCGTAGCCCATGGCGGTGGACAGCCGGCAGATGATCTCCCAGTCCGGCAGGCTGTTGCCCATGGGTTCCACGGCCTTGCGGATGCGCATGCAGCGCCGCTCGGTGTTGGTGAAGGTGCCCTCTTTTTCGGCCGAAGAAGCCGCTGCCAGCACCACGTCGGCCACCTGGGCGGTTTCAGACAGGAAGAGTTCCTGCACCACCAGGAATTCGAGGTTTTTCAGGGCGTGGGCCAGGTGGTTCCAGTCCGGGTCGCTGAGCTTGGGGTTTTCGCCGATGATCAGCATGCCCTTGAGTTTGCCCGCCAGCATGGCCGGGATCATGTCGGTGATGGTCATCCCGGCCCAGGAGGAAAGCTTGCGGCCCCAGGCGTTGGAAAACTTCTCCAGCACCTCAGGGTCGCCGACTTTCTGGTAGCCGGGCAGCACGTCCGGCAGCCCCCCCATGTCGCAGGCGCCCTGGACGTTGTTCTGGCCGCGCAGGGGGTTGACGCCGCCGGCGTAGACGCCCACGTTGCCGCACAGCATGGCCAGGTTGCAGCAGGACTTGACGTTGTCCACCCCCGTGGTGTGCTGGGTGATGCCCATGGCGTAGAGCAGGGAGGCGGGGCGGCAGGTGGCGTACAGTTCGGCCATGCGCGCCAGGTCGTGCGGGTCCACGCCGGTGATGGCCTGCACCCTTTCCGGGGTGTAGTCCCGCAGCAGTTCTTCCAGGGCATCGTAGTCCTCGGTGCGCCGGGCGATGTAGTCGGCATCCTGCCAGTCGTTTCTGATGATCAGGTGCATCATGCCGTTGAGCAGGGCCACGTCGCTGCCCAGGCGCTGCTGGACCGCGATGTCGGCAAAGCGGCTGAGCTGGATGTTGCGCGGGTCGGCCACGATCAGCCGGGCGCCTTTTTCCTTGGCCCGGTAGATGCGCCGGGCGATGAGCGGGTGGCAGGCGGTGGTGTTGGAGCCGATCACGAAGATGCAGGCCGCGTCTTCGATTTCCGCAATGGAATTCGTCATGGCGCCACTGCCGAAGGCGGCGGCCAGACCGGCCACCGTGGAGGAGTGTCAGAGGCGGGCGCAGTGGTCGACGTTGTTGGTACCGATCACCGCGCGGGCGAATTTCTGGGCCAGGTAGTTCTCCTCGTTGGTCAGCTTGGCCGACACCAGCACGCCGATACTGTCCGGGCCGTACTTGGCGATGATGTCGCCGAGGCGGTCGGCCGTCAGCTGGATGGCCTCGTCCCACTCGGCATTGATGAAGCGGCCGAAGGTTTTGACCATGGGCTTTTTCAGGCGCATGAAGCTGTTGACGTGTTCGTGCAGATTCCATCCCTTGATGCACAGTTTGCCCTCGTTGACCGGGTGGGTCTTCATGGGCAGGGTGCTGTTGATGCGCCCGTCGATGACTTCGAAGAGGATGCCGCAGCCCGTTCCGCAGTAGGAACAGACCGAAGGAACGAGTTCGCATTGCATGGGTTTTTCTCCTTCTATGAACATTGAAAGCGCTGCTTCGCAACGTCTTTTGAAAAAGGCACAAAGGCGAAAGGGTACATAGGCACAAAGGCGCAAAGGCACAAAGTTTGCGTGTATGTTCTCAATAAGTTCGGATAGCCCCGCGCGAGACAGGTTTGGGCTTCGCTCCTGGTGTCCATCCGGGGCGCCATCCGGCTGCCCGTCTAGATTTCAAGAACTCGTCGCAGGCTCCTCAAACAGCTTGAAATTCTTAACGCCGGGCAGTCGGATGGCTTCTTGCCCGGATGGACAATGTCGCTCCACCCAAACGTGCCTCGCGCTCTGCCGGTAAACGGCTACTGCTCTTTTCCGGAAAATGAGATGTTTCTCATCTAATCGGCTCCAGTGGTTTGGGCTCCAGGGTGACCGTGTCTCCCAGGATGCTGAAGGGAGACTGGTCGGCGCTGGTGCCGGTTTGATAATCAAACAGATCCGTGACGATTTCGTTGACCTTGCGGTAGAGCAACCGCAGGGGAATGTCCGCCGGGCAGGCATCCTCGCACAGCCCGCAGTCGATGCAGCGGCCGGCCATGTGCACGGCCCTGACCAGGTGAAAGATGGGCACCTCGGGAGGCAGCTTGCCGGTACCGACGAGCTCGCCGTGCTCCAGGCTGCACTCCTGGCAGAAGCAGACCGGGCAGATATTGCGGCACCCGTAGCACTTGATGCACTTCTGAAATTCGTACATCCAGCGCTCCAGGCGCTCGGACGGCCCGCCCTGGGCGGCATCCTGCGGCCGCAGGTTGTTGTCCATGCCCACCTGCTGCTTGTAGCTGCCGGCCGCTTCGGGCTCCAGGTACGAGCAGTCCCCGTGCTCCTTGAGGTTCGAGGGGCAGCAGTTGACGTTGACGGTCCGGATGTGGTCGGGCTTGAGCTGGTTCCAGATGACGAGGACGTTCACTGCCCGCTGGTTGCAGTCGCGTGCCAGCATGCCGATCCTGATGTCCGGCTTGGCGGCCGTCAGGTGCGTGGCGATTTTTTCCAGCGAGTAGCGGGCCGTGCCGACCACCAGGTCGTCGAGCTCCTCGATGCGATCCGCGGTAAAGCCGTGGGGCAGGGGGTGGCCGTCGGCCTCTTTGTAGCCCAGGAAGATGTCGATGGTGCCTTCCTGCAGCCAGCGCCTGATCTTGTCTTTCATGACGTTCTCCTCATCACCGTGAGTTGCCGATAAGTTCCGGCGTTGCGCGCAGGAACCATTTCGGTTCCGCCTTACCGATAGGCTTCCTGCGCTCCACCGGCAGGAGTTTCCCGGCTGACTGAAGCGTTACGTGACATCGAATCCATACCGCCCCGGTTCAGCCCGCCGGGCGACCGGCGCTGCCATTCGCGGAGGTGCGGCCTTCCAGTCTTCCGAAAAGGCGCCCAGCGGGTTGGGCCCCAGCGATCGGATTTTTTCCGTGAAATCCGTCACCACGCGGGCGAATTTCTGGGCTTCGGCCGAAGAAATCCACTCCAGGTGCACGCGGTCCTCCAGGCCCATGAAGGACAGCAGTTCCTGCAGAAAGGTGACGCGCTTGATGGTCATGTAATTACCGTACAGGTAATGGCAGTCGCCGACGTGTCACCCGCCCACCAGCACGCCGTCGGCCCCGTCCTGCAGGGCCCTCAGGATGTGGTGCGGCGACACGGTGGCCGTGCACATGACCCGCACCAGCCGCACGTTGGGCGGATACTGCAGGCGGCTTACGCCGGCCAGGTCCGCGGCGCCGTAAGCGCACCAGTTGCACACGAATGCCAGGATCTTGGGTTCGAATTTCTCGGTTTCCACGACACTCCCCTTTGAGAAAGTTTGAAGTTTGAAGTGTGAAGTGTGAAGTAAAGGATTTTTCTCCTTGACATCAGGGTGCTTCGTGATTTTTGTTTTATACTAGTCCCTTTGTCCCTTTGTCCCTTTGTCCCTTTGTCCCTTTGTCCCTTTGTCCCTTT
>CAYUAQ010000147.1:0-9436 GCA_964442705.1 uncultured Desulfobacteraceae bacterium | reverse complement strand
CGCCCCCGCCCGCCTTGACCGGCGCCAGCAGGTTGCCCCAGGTCTTGATGCCGCCCTGAAGGAAGGATACGTCATCATAACCGTGCTTCTCGAGAATCTCGGCAACGTACTTGGCCGACCCCTCCTTGGCGCAAACGATGCGTATTTTCCTGCCCCGGGGCACCTTGTCCACGCTTTCCTCCTCGAATTCCATGAACTCGAAGTAGGCCACGTTGATCATGTCGAAGGGATAGGGTCCCTCCACTTTGAAACGATCGAAATCCTCGTCGTTTCTGACGTCCAGCAGCAGAAAGTCCTCGCGGCTGGTCAGGGCGTCAAACAGCTCTTCGGCGGTGTAGGATGATACCATGGGTCTCTCCTTTTATACCACAAGAGCCAACTTCGGCTGAAATTGGCTCCGGCGTTGAGCACCATGGCGGCCGGTGAAAAGACGCTCTCTGTCCCCTCGCGGCCACCATGGTTTGATCCGTTGGCTTACTTGCCTTCCATCATGGCGGCGACGTCTTCGTCGACTGTGCCGATGGGTTTGATGTCGAACTTTTCCACCAGCACGTTGGCCACGGCCGGGGACAGAAACGCCGGCAGCGTCGGTCCCAGGCGGATGCCCTTGACCCCCAGGAAGAGCAGGGCCAGCAGCACGGCCACGGCCTTCTGCTCGTACCAGGCGATGTCGTAGGAGATGGGCAGGTCGTTGATGTCGTCCAGGCCGAACACCTCCTTGAGCTTGAGAGCGATCACTGCCAGGGAGTAGCTGTCGTTGCACTGGCCGGCGTCGAGCACCCGCGGAATGCCGCCGATGTCTCCCAGGTCCAGCTTGTTGTAACGGTACTTGGCGCACCCGGCGGTGAGAATCACGGTGTCCTTGGGCAGCTTTTCGGCCACCTCGGTGTAGTAGTTTCGGGACCGCTGGCGTCCGTCACAGCCGGCCATGACCACGAAACGCTTGATGGCGCCGGATTTGACGGCATCCACCACCTTGTCGGCCAGCGCAATCACTTGGTTGTGGGCGAACCCGCCCACGATCTTGCCGGTTTCCAGCTCTTCGGGTGGCGGGCACTTCTTGGCCAACTCGATGAGCTGGGAAAAATCCTTGGCGCCGCCCGCGGGACGGTCGGCGATGTGTTTGGCGCCGGGGTATCCGACCACGCCGGTGGTAAACAGGCGGTCGAGGTAGGTGTTGTCTTTCTTAAGGGGCACCAGGCAGTTGGTGGTCAGCAGGATGGGCCCGTTGAAGGACTCGAACTCCTTGTTCTGGTGCCACCAGGAGCCGCCGTAGTTGCCCACGAAGTGGTCGTACTTCTTGAAGGCCGGGTAGTAGTTGGCCGGCAGCATCTCGCCGTGGGTGTACACGTCCACGCCGGTGCCCTCGGTCTGCTTGAGCAGCTCTTCCATGTCCTTGAGGTCGTGGCCGCTGATCAGGATGCCCGGGTTGCCGCGCACGCCGATATTGACCTCGGAGATTTCGGGGTGGCCATAGGCGCCGGTGTTGGCCTCGTCCAGCAGGGCCATGGTGGTGACGGCGGTCTCCCCACATTTCATGACCAGTCCGACCATCTCGTCCACGGCCAGGTCCTTGGTGGTGGAGGCCAGGGCCTCCATCAGGAAGTTGTAGATCTCTTCTTTTTCCTTGCCCAGCACGGCGGCGTGCTCGGCGTAGGCGGCGACGCCCTTGAGACCGATGACCAGCAGCTCCCGCAGCGAGCGCACGTCTTCATTTTCGGTGGCCAGAACACCGACGGACTTTGCTTTTTCGGCAAACTCCGCGGGGTCATCGGAAGACCAGGTGGCGGCATCGTGCCGGGGGGCAAAGGTTTCCCCCTTGGCGCTGCAGGCCTCGTCGACCTTCTTCTTAAGCGCATCGCGGCGCTGCAGCGCCTCCTTGATCAGCGCGATGAAACGGTCGTCGGCCCAGTTGGCATTGGTGATGGTGGCAAAGAGCGCCTGGCAGGTAAACAAACCGTTTTCCTGGTTGGCGATACCGAGCTCGGCGGCTTTTTCACCGTAGATGGCAAGCCCCTTCAACGTGTGGATCAGGAGATCCTGCAGGTTGGCCGTGTCCTCGGGTTTGCCGCAAACACCCTTGATGGTGCAGCCGCTGTTCTTGGCGGTTTCCTGACATTGGAAACAAAACATACCTCTCCTCCTTCATGGTTCTGGTTATGGAAAATGTCGGATGCCGATGCCCTTGCGCGCGTCTTTCCAGTGCACAACACGGCATCCGGTTTAAAGGACCTAATTTTCTGCCTAGCGGAGATCTCAATGTGGATAGAATAAACACGATATCGGTTTTCGCAACACCGATATCCCCATAAAGGTTCCCGTAAGTTGCGTTTTCCCCCTGCGCTTTTGAGATTGTGTTTCTTAGCGGGAAATGGTTTAATGGATCGAATTCCTCGAGACTAACCCCTGGTTTCCAACATTACGCCATTTTATCAGTGCCCGTGCATGCAATCACGCTTATCATATTTCCCGTATACGTCAGCGCTCCGCTTAAAAACTTCCCGTGATGTGAAGGAGGGAATCATGAAAAAACTGCTTGGCTGGGTGTGTGTCTTTGTCGGCCTGTTGAGTTGCGCCGCGCAGGCCGGAGAAATGGCCCGTATTCACCAGAAGGGTGAGCTGGTGGTTTCCCTGAACAGAGGATATCCCCCTTTTTCCATGGAAATCGGCGGTAAACTCAGCGGCCTGGACGTGGACTTGGCCGGACTGATCGGTGACTACCTGAAGGTAAAAGTCCGGTTTATCCGGCCTCAGCATTACGGCGACCAGATCACCAAACTGCTGGCCAGGGAGTCCGATATCATCATCGCCGCCATGACCCGCACGGCCGAACGCGGTCTGAAAGTCAACTTCACCAAACCCTATTTCCAGGTCAGCCAGGCGGCGCTGGTCAACCGCAAACTCGTGGGCCCTGACGCTTCATCCTACTTCGATCTGACCGCAGTGTCCGGCCTGACCCTGGGGGTCAAAGCCGGGACCACCCACGAAAAATTCGCCCGTGAACTGTTTCCCGCCGATGCCATCAAGACGTACCCCACTACAGAAAAAGCCATAGAAGCAGTGGTCAAGGGGGAAGTCGACGCCATGGCGGCTGATTCGCCTTTTGTGCGCATCTGGCAGGCCACCCATCCCAGAGAAGCCCTGCATATCAAAGCGCTGCTGGAGCCGGTGACCAGGGAAACCTATGGATTTGCCATCCGCAAGGGGGATCCCGACTTCCTCACCTGGCTGAATCTGTTCATCGACCAGATCTCTTCGGACGGCACCCTGGACCTCCTGAAATACGAGTACTTCGAACGCTTGACCTGGGCCGGTGGGAAATTCGGCACGGCCAAATCCCCCACCCGCGCAGAATTGCTCAAAAACAAGTTTATTCAGGAACGTCGGCGGAAGCTGGAGACGCTGCGCGAGCAGCAGCCGAGAGGAGATGCCTACGAGTAGGGACCGGGGTTGTCCCCCAATTGCCTTTGAGACGATACAGACAGGGGAGCCGTCATGAAATTATTTAGCTGGTATTTCAAGGTAAATCTGCTGCTGCGAATCCTGGTGGGACTTATTCTGGGCGTTGCTGCCGGCTGGATCTTCGGCCCCGGGATCGAGTGGGTCAGTCCCTTCGGGGATATTTTCGTGCGTCTGCTGAAAATGATCGTGGTGCCGGTGGTTATGTTTACCATCATCGTGGGCGCCGCCAGTGTCCATCCGGCGCGCCTGGGCCGGGTAGGCGTCAAGGCCTTGGGTATTTACATGGTCACCACGGCCTTTGCCGTGGCCCTGGGGTTGATTTTCGGAAACCTGTTTCAGCCCGGCAAGGGCATGCAGCTGGCCGCAGCCGGCGGAGCCGCTCTTAAAAAAGCCATGAAAACCCCCTCGCTGGTGGACACGCTCATCAACGTCGTGCCGGTAAACCCCTTCTCTGCCATGGCCAGCGGCAATATCCTGCCGATCATATTCTGCTGCCTGCTTTTCGGCATTGGCGTCGCCTACCTGCGGGAGAGCGAGGACGACCGCATCCGCAATGCCGCCAACACGGTGTTCAACTTCTTCGACGGCGGAGCGGAAATCATGTACCTGGTCGTCAACTGGATCCTGGAATACGCCCCCATAGGGGTCTTCGCCCTCATCGCGGTGGTGTTCGCCAAGCAGGGCGCCGATGCCCTGGGACCGCTGGGGGTCACCACCGGCGCGGTTTACCTGGCCATGCTGACGCACATCGTGCTGGTTTACGGCGCGGGCCTGGCCCTGTTTAAAGTCAACCCAATGAAATTCTTCAAGAAAGTGCGTGAGGCCACGGTCACGGCATTCGTGACCCGCAGCAGCGGCGGCACCCTGCCGGTTAGCATGGAGGTGGCCGAAGAGGAAATGGGCATCTCCAAGGGCGTCTACTCCTTTTCCCTGCCCCTGGGCGCCACTATCAACATGGACGGAACGGCCATCTACCAGGGGGTGTGCGCCATCTTCATCGGTTTCGCCATCGGTGCACCGCTGACCTTTTCCCAGCAGATGACGGTGATCGCCACGGCCGTGCTGGCCTCCATCGGAACGGCCGGAGTGCCCGGCGCCGGAGCCATCATGCTGATGATGGTGCTCAACTCGGTGGGCCTGGCCGTGGAACCGGGAACCCCGGTGGCCATGGCCTACGCCATGATCTTCGGTATCGACGCCATCCTGGACATGGGGCGTACCGCCACCAATGTGACCGGCGACCTGGCCGTCACCTGCATCGTGGCCAAAACCGAGCAGGAAATGGATATGAGTCTGTGGAAGGACGAATAGCGGGCTGACATGCCTTACCGGGAGAAAGCCTGATGGACACCGTTAAAATACCCGGCGTTGAGGCCGTCCCCACGGGACATGAACTGCTGAACCACAACGTCTACAACAAGGGCACGGCCTTTACCCGCGAGGAACGGCGGGCACTGCACATCGACGGCCTCCTGCCGCCCGTGGTGACCACCATCGAAAACCAGGTCGAGCGGGTGATGAACAATTACCATAAGAAACCCGACGACATCGAAAAATACATCTTCCTGATGGCGCTCATGGAACGTAACCTGACGCTCTTCAACCGGGTCCTGCTGGAGCACCTGGAAGAGATGATGTCCATCGTCTACACCCCCACGGTGGGCCAGGCCTGCCTGGAGTACTCGCACATCTTCCGCAAACCCCAGGGAGTTTTCCTGTCGGTCGAACAGCGGGGGCGCTTTGCGGAATTGCTGCGGCAGTGGCCGGGCGAGGAGGTGCAAGTCCTCGTGGTGACCGACGGTGAGCGCATACTGGGGCTGGGAGATCTGGGCGCCCAGGGCATGGGCATTCCCGTCGGAAAGCTGTGCCTGTATATCGCCTGCGCCGGCATCAATCCGCTGCGCTGCCTGCCGGTGACCATCGACGTGGGCACCAACAACGTGGATTTCCTCAACGATCCACTCTACATCGGCCTCAAGCAGGAACGCATCCGTGGCGATGTCTACGACGCCGTCATCGACGAGTTCGTCACGGCGGTGAACGCCCGCTGGCCCGAGGCACTCATCCAGTTCGAGGACTTTGCCAACATCAACGCCTTCCGGCTGTTGGAGAAATACCGCGGTCGGGTCTGCACCTTCAACGATGACATTCAGGGAACCGCCTGCGTCACGCTGGCCGGCCTGCACGCCGCCGCACGCATGACCGGCCGCAGGCTCAGCCACCAGAAGATCCTCTTCCTGGGCGCCGGCATGGCCGGCACCGGTATCGGCGAACTGATTGTGAAAGCCATGGTGCGCGAAGGCCTGGACGAGGCCGATGCCCGCCTGCGCTGCTGGTTCGTGGACTCCAAGGGCCTGGTGGTCAAGGGCCGGGAAGGCCTCGCAGCCCACAAGCTGCCCTTCGCCCACGAGCACCCGCCCATTCTCAATCTGGCCGATGCCGTGGACGCCCTGCGGCCCACGGTGCTCGTGGGGGTCTCCGGCCAAGCCGGAAAATTCGACAAGAAAATCCTGAAGGCCATGGCCGCATACAACCAAGCGCCTGTCATCATGGCGCTGTCCAACCCCACCTCCAAGTCCGAGTGCACGGCCACAGCGGCTTACACCTGGACCGGTGGCCGGGCCGTCTTTGCCAGCGGCAGCCCCTTCGATCCGGTCACCTTCGAGGGCCGCACCTTCGTGCCGGCGCAATGCAACAACGCCTATATCTTCCCCGGCATGGGCCTGGGCGTCACTAGCACGCGCACGCGGCACGTCACCGACGACATGTTCCTGGCCGCGGCCGAAACCCTGGGCCGGGCCGCATCCCAGGCGGACTTCACCCTGGGGCGACTGTTCCCCCCCATCAGGGACATCCGGCGGGTCTCCCTGGAAATCGCCGTGGCCGTAGCCCAGGTGGCCTACGAAAGTGAACTGGCCCGCCAGGCGCGACCCGACGATCTTGAAAGCTTCATCCGCCCCCAGATGTACGAACCGTACTACACTTCGTACATCTAAACACACAGCCCACCCTCAACCGGCGCCATAGCTGTGCAGCCCCGGCAGGTAATTCACACCGAAATAGGTGATCAGCACCGCGGCAAAACCCACCATGGAAAATACGGCGATGCGTTTGCCGCGCCACCCCCTCATGAGGCGTGCGTGCAGCAAGGTTGCATAGACGAACCAGGTGATCAGCGACCAGGTCTCCTTGGGGTCCCAGCCCCAGTAGCGCCCCCAGGCCGAATTGGCCCACACCGCCCCGGAAAGGATGCCGGCCGACAGAAACAGAAACCCGAAGAGTACCATCTGGTGGCCGAGTTCGTCCAGAACCCGCCTCGGCGGGATGCTGGATAACATGCTTCCTCCCTCACCACCCTCATCATTTTTAATCAGGTACATGAGCCCCAGGCCGAATGCCAGGGCAAAGGCGGCGTAGCCGATGAAACAGGTGATCACGTGCACCGTCAGCCAGTTGCTCTTCAGAGCCGGCAGCAGCGGCTGGATGCGGTCGCTGATATTGGGAGACAGGGAGGCATAGGCCATGGACAGGGTGGCCAGGGGCATGGCGAAGGCGCCGATGGTCGGCTGGCCGTATTTGCGTTCGATCACCAGATAAATCACGGCAATCATCAGGGAAAAAAACACCAGCGACTCGTACAGGTTGGAAAGGGGGATCCGGCCGATGCCCATCTGGTAGGATTCCATCCATCTCATGATGAATCCGGCCGTGTTTCCCGCAATCCCCAGGACGACAAGCCAGATTGCCGGACGATTGAGCCTCTTCTTGTGAAATACCCAGGCCGCCAAGTACAGGGATGCGGCCAGGCCATAGACAAATGTCGTCACCGAAAGTATCCAGGAGCTGTTCATGATGATTTCCCCGCTGTAAGGTTGGACTCCAGCCTGCTCAGTTCCTCACCCAGTTTGCGAACCTTGTTTTCAAAACCGATGCGGTTGCGGCTGGCGGAGCCGAAAATTCTGATACGGCTGCTGTGGGGGCTCAGCCGCACGTCCACCACGATTTTCTGGTGGGACACGAAAAACGCCACCCAGCACCCCAGGATCAGGAGGGTGAAACCGGTGTAAACGACAGGAACACCCGGATCTTTTGTCACCTGCAGGCCCGTGTAGTAGGCATCGTCGTGCCCGGCTACTGAAATGATCCACTCTCCCTTGCGCATCCGGTCAAAGGTGGGAAACCGCAGGGGCAGGGCGATATCCACCGGCTGCCGGCCGGGCCTTTTCAGCACGCCGAGCACCGCCGCTCCCACCTTGACACCGTTGAAAAGATAATCCCGGCGGTATTCTTTAACCGTAAAACGACCGCCCTCCTCAGGCAGATCCACATACTGACCCATGGCGACCTTGTGCCGCACGGTCTGGCCGGAACTCCTGGAGGTTAGCTGCAACTCTATCTTTTTGGGCGGCATGGCACCGTAACTGGATTGAAAAAAATTGATGCCCCGGTACCGCAGGGGATCGTTGACGATGATATCTTTTTCAAGCACCTTGCGGCCGTCTTCCAGAATGACCAGGCTGGACCGAAATTCTTTGGGGGAACCGGACTCGTAAAAGCTGACGTCGAAGTCGTCGCAACGGACCTCAAAACCCAGCGGCAGCGTGGCGTCGCTGTTGCGCAGCCGAATCTGGCTGGTACCGCCGCCCTCTGGGATGTTGACGAATCCGTCAAACCCGAAAAACGACCCGATCAGGGCGCCGGCCAATATGACCACGATGCTCACGTGCACGATGGGGACGCCCAGCCGGGTCCAACGGCCTTTTTCGGCCATCAGCCGGAAACCGTCCCTGGTTGGGGTGATGTGGGCCCGACGATACTTTCTGCCGACATAGGCCCGGTACAAGGACCCCAGTTCCTGCGGATCTCTCCTGTCGGAAAACTCGGACAAGGGCTTTTTCTTCTCGAGCGACCCGCTGTGCAGCTTTTTGGAAGAAACCATCTTCCAGATGGCCGGCCAGCGATTGATGGTGCACACGGCGATGTTGACCGTCAGAATGCCGATAAGTGCCCGGAACCACCAAGAATAATACATGTTGAAGACATCGAAAACACGCAACAGTCGATAGGCAAATTCCCCGTAAGCCTGGATATAGGCGGCCGGTTGGGCGTTTTGGGGAATCAGGGTGCCCACCACCGAAGTGGCAGCTAAAAGCAGCAGGGTCACCACGGTAAGTTTGACCGAGGTAAACAGGTCCCACAAGGGGTCCAGCCAACGGTTGTTCTGCTTGTCAGGTTTCATGAGCGATTTTCCTCGACCGTAAAAAGTTCCCTGGAGCGTTCATGACGACGTTCTGTGATGTCACCATCCTCAGTTAGAGGCCTTCTGATCGTGCCCTTCCCTGTAATGTTTTACCAGTTGGTCTACACTCTGCTCGTTGCTGGCCATGGCAAGCGGATTTATTTCCAGCAGTTCTTCCCAGGTGTGGATGGCGCCCTCGCGATCGCCCAGGTCGTGCAGCAGGACAATACCTTTATTCAGCCGGGCCGTTTCGTGTCGGGAATCAACGGCCACGGCTTTATCAAATTTTTCGATCGCCTTGTGCGGCTGCCCACTGCGCCGGTACATGATGCCCAGGTCGGTCAGCACGTCGGCATTGGCCGGATTCAGGGCAAGCGCTTTTTCGTAAGCATCGATGGCCCGGGCATGGTTGCCGGTATCGAAGTAGACATGGCCCAGCTGAATCCAGGCTGCCATATTTTGCGGATTGCGGGCCACTTCGGCTTCAAACCTTTTGGCTTTGGCCGCATAGTCGATGCCCGCGGACGCTGTGGCAGTATCGCCCGGAGACGAACTGGTTTTATAGATCGCGAAAACTGCGCCGGCGAAAAATCCCAGGAAAAAGGTAACCGCCGCAATCACCACTGCAGACCGCCTGGCCATGGTGGGCGCTTTTCCAGAATTTACTGCAGGTCTTCCGGCCACGGCGAGCGCATTTTCAGAACGTTGAATTCTTTTAGACTTTTTTCTAGAACT
>CAYUAQ010000146.1:0-9592 GCA_964442705.1 uncultured Desulfobacteraceae bacterium | reverse complement strand
AGCATCCCCGCCGGGGCTCACGGAGCGCCGACGAACCCTGTCCACCCCGGCGGGTCATGCTACTTGCGATTGCCCTGTTTCAGATCGGCACGGCGTGTGGTCTCGATGATCAGGCGGCGGCCGTCGGTGATCATGGTCACGGCACCGTGGCGCGCCGTCGTGAAAACTTCGGCGCCCAGCCGCTGCAGGCGCTGCAGGACCTGGGTGTGTGGAAAGCCGAAACGGTTCCCGTACCCGCAGGAAACCACCACCACTTCCGGGGCCACGGCTTTCAAAAACATCACGGAACTGGACGTGCGGCTGCCGTGATGGGGCGCCAGCAGCACGGTGCTCTTGAGCGCACCGCCCCACTGCGCGACCAACTCTTTTTCCATGCGGCGCTCGACGTCCGCCGGCAAGAGAAACGAAATCCGCCCCAGGCCGATGCGGACCACCACCGAGTTGTTGTTCACCGTGCGCCAATGGTCCTGCCGACGCCTTTTCCGAAAGTCGTCGGGCGGGCTCAGGATATCCAGCCGGGCGCCGTTGATCCACTGGCGGCGGCGGATATGATCCAGCGCCGGCATGACGATGCCGCGCCTGGCGATGATATCCCGGAAGCGGGCGTACCCGCGGGTGGGCTGCCCCTGGCCGTTGCTCAGCACCCGCCTGACGTTGAAATGGTCGGCGATGTAGAGCAGACCGTTGAGATGATCGCTGTTGGGGTGCGAGAGCACCAGGGTGTCCACGGTCAGTATTTTCCGGCGCCGCAGCAGCGGGGCCACGATCCTCTCCCCCACATCGAAACCGGCGTTGTCGGAGAATCCGCCGCCGTCCACCATCATCACCCGCCCCCGGGGCAGTTCCACCAACGCGGCGCTGCCCTGGCCCACATCCAGCACCGTGACCCGCAGGTCCTGCCGCCAGTGGCGTGCATACACCCACCAGCCCGCGTCAACGGCCAGCAGGACCAGCGCCGACAGGGCCAGCGCAGCGGCCGGACGCCGGACGGAAAAAATCGGCCTGGCAGCCTGGCCGCTGTTCGCCGAGGGGGCCGGTGCGGACAGAAAAAAGGCCATCGAAGCGCCCAGCAGCCCATAGTACCCGGCGATCTCCACCGGGGAGGGTGTCACCGTGGTCAGCGCGGCAAAGGGAAGCCTTGCGACCGCCTCGATCAGTGCCAGACCCCCGGCCACGGCAGCGGCACTGACATTGACAAGCGCCAGGGCGCCCGTGTGCGTAAACGGCAGCAGCGCAAGGCCGCCGAGTCCCGCGGGAATAGCGGCAAAACCCATGAGCGGGACCAGCACCACATTGGCCAGGGGGCCCACCAGCGATACCTGGTTGAAGTAGAGCGTCACCAAGGGCAGCGTGCCCAGAACCGCCAGCAGCGAAACGGCCATCAGAGAGAAGAGCCTCTTGAGCACCGGGTGCGGCCGCAGCTTCTCCACGGCATATTTGAAGGCGGGCTGCTGCAGGCCGCAGACGATCCAGAAAACGGCGGCAAAGGAAAGCTGGAAGGACACCGAAAACAGCGCCGGCGGAAACACGGTCAGAATCACCAGGGCCGCCCAGGCGATGGTGTTCATGAGGTCGTTCTGTCGCCCGGCCATGAGGGCCGCCAGGAAAACGGCCACCATGATGACCGCCCGCTGGGTGGAAGCCGACATGCCGGACAGCAGGCCGTAGGACAGGACGGGGAGCAGGGTCAGCACGGCGGCGGCGCTTGCCGTCCAGCCCCGCCACAGGAAAAAGTCGATGCGGGACAGGAGCCAGCGGAAGAGGAAAAAAGCCGCGGCTGCCACGATGCCGATGTGCAGGCCGGAAATGGCCAGCAGGTGACCGGCACCGGCGCGGTTGAACGCCTGGCGCAGGGAGGGCGAGATGCCCTGCCGGTTCCCGATGAGCAGGGCCTTTAAAACGGCGCGCACCGACGGCCGGCCGGTGAGCAGGGGTGCCGTTTCGATGAAGCCCGATACCCGGCGGCGCAGTTCATCTACGGCGGCTGCGGCACCGCTCCCGGCGGCTTTTTCGAGCACCCGCAGCTGTCCCCGGCGCACGTAGCAGGAGACCCACACCTGGCGGTAGGCCATGTAACGCTCATAATCGAAGCCGCCGGGGTTGGCGAAATTGCGGATGGCCTTGATGCGCCCCCTGAGAGACAGCGAGTCTCCGGCCCGCAGCGAACGGTTTTCGGCCAGCACAGTGACCCGCAGCCGTCCGCTCACCGCCATCCGCCGCCCGGGTTTTTCCAGAAAATGCGTCCGCAGCACGAAGCGGCAGCGGCCGCCCCGATTGACGGGGGTCTCGGCCACCACACCGCCAATGGTCCATTTCCGGGGGCCGGCAAAATAGCGCACATGATCGGCGGGCAGGCACGGCGCCACCCAGGGCTGCAGGCTGAGGTACCCCAGCAGAGTGAACAGGATCAGGGGAACGGCACGGGCGGTGCGGCCCCGCACCAGATCGGCGACCGTCCACAGGGCGGCGGCAAGCGCCAGCAGGCCGGCCGGCAGCGTGTAGCCGGGCAGTCGGTTCCCGGCGGCGATGCCGACCACCAGCCCCGCCAGCAGGGCGGCGGCGGGACGGACATAGAAGCGGCGCATCATCGGGCGCCGGCGGGCAGCGCCGCATGCAAGCTGCCGTCAGGCCGGGACCCGTTCAATGACCGCTCCCAGACGGGCGAATTTTTTCTCCATGGCCTCATAGCCTCTGTCCAGGTGATAGACACGGTTGACTTCTGTGACCCCCCGGGCGACCAGTCCGGCCAGCACCAGGCAGGCGCTGGCCCGCAGGTCCGAAGCCATCACCGGGGCCCCGGAAAGGGTCTGGGTGCCCTTTACCATGGCGGCGTTTCCCGAGACCGTGATGTCGGCGCCCATGCGCCGCAGTTCGCTGACGTGGATGAAGCGGTTCTCGAAAATCGTTTCTGAAATGATGCTCAAGCCGCCGGCCACGGACATGAGCACCATGAACTGGGCCTGCATGTCGGTGGGGAAACCGGGATAGGGAAGCGTTTTGATGTCGACGCTCTGGATGCCGCGCCCGCCCCTCACCGTGATGTCCTTCGCGCGCACGCGCACCTCGGCCCCGGTGAGCTTGAGTTTGTGGATCACGGCCCCCAGGTGCGCCGGCTCGCATCCGCACACCGTTATTTGGCCCCCGGTCAGGGCCGCCGCCACCATGAAGGTGCCGGCTTCGATGCGGTCGGGGATGATGGCGGTGTCCACGGCGTGCAGTTTGTCAACGCCCGTGATGGTGATGACCGATGTTCCGGCCCCGGTGATCCTGGCCCCCATGCGGTTCAAGGTGTCCGCCAGGGCGGCCACTTCGGGCTCCCGGGCCGCATTGCGCAGCACCGTCACCCCCTCTGCCAGCACGGCGGCCATCATGAGGTTCTCGGTACCCGTGACGCTGGCCACGTCCAGGTAGATGTCGGCGCCCTTGAGCCGGTCCACACGGGCCTCCACGTAGCCGTGCTGAATCTCGATCTGCGCCCCCATCAGGGAAAGGCCCTTTAAGTGCAGGTTGATGGGCCGCGCTCCGATGGCGCATCCGCCCGGCAGCGACACCCGCGCCCGGCCGAGGCGGGCCACCAGCGGCCCCAGCACCAGCACCGAAGCCCGCATCTTGCGGACCAGGTCGTAGGGAGCCTCGGCCTCGCACAGGCCGCCGGCGTCGATGCTGACCGTGTGTCCGTCGGTTTCCACCCTGGCCCCCAGATGTGTCAGCAGAAGCTTGATGCTTTCGATGTCATTGAGCCGCGGCACGTTGGCGTAACGGTTGCGGCCGCCGGTGAGCAGCGAGGACACCAGGATGGGCAGGGCGGCATTTTTGGCGCCGCTGACGGTGACCCGGCCGCTGAGTGACCGGCCGCCCTGGATGACGATTTTATCCATGTGCTGTTTCCTGAAGCCGGCATAAAAAAGCGCCTCTCGGTGCCGGGGAGCAGCGAAAAGCGCCTGGATTGACAAAAAAGCCGGCGGTGGCGTTTAGTGATGGCCGTCGCCGGCATCCTCCGATGTTTCCTTGACGGCTTTGATCACGCAGTAGGTGACGCCGATGCCGATGATGGTCAGCGCATACCACAGCCCGCCCATGAATACCGTGTGACCCAGATCCCATATCCATTCAAAATTAAAGGGAAACATTCTCTCCTCCGCAGCCGGGGCTACTGTTCGATGGGGTTCAGCTCGGCTTCCTGGGGGAACACCGGCAGGTATCGGTATGAAATCAGAACCAGGATGACCCCGTAGGCCACCGGCAGGATGGTGGTGGCCACCTCCTGCCAGCTGGGAATGTACAGGGTCCAGGTTTCAAAGGGCAGCACGGGCACCGCCAGGGTCTGCAGTACCATGACCCAACGGTTGACGCACACCCCCACGGCGCCCAGCACGGCCGCCGTGGTCAGCAGTTTGGAATTCTTGCGGCCGGCGGGGATGATCAGGATGGCCGCCGGCAGGATCCCGCAGATGCCGATTTCCAGCACCAGAATCCAAATGCCGTAGAAGGCGTTGTTGGAGTAAAAGTCCATCAGGTTCATGCCCTTGGAGGGCGCCGTGACCGTGGCCCAGTAAATGGTGTCGATGATCTTGGCGACGATATAGCTGGCCAGCATCCAACCGGCGATCTTGGCCAACAGCTCGATGACATTGTCTTTGACCAGTTTCTTGCCGGTGATTTTTTCGGTCATCTTGGTGATGGCGAGGGTGAAACAGGGGCCGCAGGCCGCCGCCGACCAGGTGAAGAGGAAAAAAGTCCACGGCCATACCAGCACCCCCTCGCGGAATGAGAAGGGACGGCCGAAGAGCACGCCGGACACGCCGCCCAGAGATCCCTGGTGGAAGAAGGACAGGAAGGCGCCCGTGGCAGCGAAAACCGCCATGACGTGGTGCAGGTTGTGGCTGAAACGGTGAAAAAAGGGCACCTTGTCGATCTGGCGGTTTTCCAGGATCAGCGGCAGGTACTCGATGCACAGCACCCCGAAGTAGGCGCTCAGGCAGAAGGCCACCTCGGTCAGCATGGAGTGCACGTTGGCGTGCCAGAAGATGAACCAGGCCCGCAGGGGCTGGCCCACGTCGATGGCCAGAATCAGCTGGGCGGAACTGTAACAGATGAAGCCGATCAGCACGGCGTAGTTGATGAGGTGCTTGAGTTCGTCCTTTCCGAACACATAGCGCAGCAGACCGGTGAAGAAAGCCCCGCCGCCCAGGGCGATGACCGCCAGGTCGGCCCAGATCCAGAGGGCAAACCCGTAAGCGTTGTTCATGTTGGTCTGGTTGAGGCCCTTGATCCAGCACAGCAGCATGGCATACACGCCCCACAGCAGCACGCCGCTGGCCAGGGCGACGGCCAAGGCGAATTGCCATGTCGGACAGCGTTTGACCCCTTCGGGGATGAGTGCGGAATCTATCATCATTTAACTCCTCGTTCCCATGCGGTTTGTTGAATCCTCAAGGGTTGGCGGTCGTCCATGGCGGCGCCTATCCCTTGTGCTCGGCCATGTGCTTGCCCGCTCCCGTGGCCTCATCCTCCAGGTAGTTGTCCCCGGCCCGGCGCACCCATTCGCGGCTCGACAGGTAGTACACCTTGGGGTTGGTGCCCAGGCGCTCCAGCAGCCGGAAAGCCCGGGGGCTTTGCTTCAACTTGTGCACGGCATGTTCGGGATTGTTCAGGTCGCCGAAGGTGATGGCGCCCGCCGGACAGGCCTGGGTGCAGGCGGTCTGGTACTCGTCTTCGCGGATCTCGCGCCGCCCTTCGGCATAGGCCTTGTCCTTGGCCCGCTGCAGGCGGTGGTAACAGAAGCTGCACTTCTCCACGATGCCCCGCATGCGCACGGACACATCCGGGTTGAGGTATTTCTCCATGCCGTCGGGCCACACCGGATCCCACCAGTTGAACAGCCGGGCATGGTAGGGGCAGGCGGCCATGCAGTAGCGGCAGCCGAAGCAACGCGTGTAAATCTGGCTGACGATGCCCGTGGCGCTGTCGTAGTCCGTGGCCGTGGCCGGGCACACCGAAACGCACGGAGAATGGCCGGCGTGTCCCTCGCAGTGCATGCAGGGTCTGGGCAGGTAACAGACGTCGCTGTCCGGATAGGGCTTCCCATTGGTCAGCTTGTAGATGCGCAGCCAGGCGACGCTCAGGAGCTTGTCGGACTCGTCTTCCCTGAAAGGGGTGTTGTTTTCCGACATGCAGGCCACCGTGCAGGAGCCACAGCCGGTGCATTTGTCCAGGTCGATCACCATCCCGTACTTCTTGGGGCCATCCTGCCTATGTTTTTCTTCCATTGAAACCTCGCATCCTCATCCAGATTAGACCCTGATTAGACCTTGGTCAGACTCGCCCTGATTCCCCAGGCGGCATCCAGCCCGGAAACCGGGTCAGGCACCGGCGCAATGAGCCCATTGAAGTTGACGCCCTTGCCGCCGATGAACGGGTCGTAGGCACTGTGCCCCAGCCCGCGGGGCATGGCCACCATGCCCGGCGGCACCTGGTGGGACAGGTGCACCCTCACCCGCGCCTTTCCCACAGGGGTGGCCAGCACGGCGGCACCGCCTTCGGCCAAGTCGTTTTTCCCGGCGGTGTGGGGGTTGACCTCGACCAGCACGTCCCCCTTCTTGAGCACCGTGTCATCCACGCTCTTGACCATGAGGGGCGAGTCGGCCACCGCGCCGCTGGCCAGCCGCATGCTGTCGTAACCGGTCAGCACCAGCGGGAAGGAGCCCTTGTCGCCCTGGGGCTCCATGGGGGTGAAGGTCGGCTTTGTCTTGTACTCGGCGTTGATGAACTCAAATTTCGCGGAAGCGGTTTCAAACCGCGGACCGGATGCTTTCCCCTCCACATAGACGTCTTTGTCGAGCCTGGCGAAATGTCCCCCCAGGGTCTGCTTCAGGCAGGCCTCGTAATTCGGCCAGGGAAAGGCCGCGGCCACACTGCCGCCCAGGGCCCGGGCGATTTCGATGATCACGTCGCCGGTGTGGCGGGTGTTGAACTGTGGCGCCGTCACCGGCCGGCACAGCTGCAGCAGCGGCCGCGGCAGGCCGAAAACCGGTGGCACGTCCTCCAGGCGCTCCAGGTAGAGGTGGTTGGGCAGAATGAGATCCGCCATGGCGGCGGTTTCGTCCATGAAGGACGAGAAGCTCACCAGGAAAGGAACGGCGGCCAGCGCCTTTTTCAGCTCGGCGGTTCCCGGCAGGCTGTAGGCCGGGTTTTCTCCGGCCACCAGCAGTACCTGCGGCGAATTTTCTTTGCCGTTGATGGCGGCGGCCAGGTAGCTGGTGCGGTATCGGGCCAGCGGATACTTGTCGCTGCCGGCGCCGTCCAGCCGCTCCTGCTGCATCCCCTTGGCGGCGATGGCGTCCATTTCCGGCGGGAGCCAGTGGATATAGTCGGCATCCGGCACCGCCAGAATCCCGCCGCTGCGGCCCACACTGCCCACCAGGGCATTCAGGGCGTACACCGCCAGGAATTCGCCCAGGGTGCCCGGTACGCTGCCGTTGCCCCGCCCGCAGATGGCCAGCGGCCGGCTGGCCTTGGCGAAGGTACGGGCCAGCTCGGTGATGTCGGCCTGGCTGAGGCCGGTGATGTCCGCCGTGGTGGCCGGGGTGAAATTGCCCAGCACCATTTCCTTGAAACCGGGCTGGTTCTGCCCCTTGTCGTCGACCCAGGACTCGAAACCCTGGCAGTGTTTGCCGACGAAATCCTTGTCGTAGAGCGACTCCTTTATAATCACGTGGCACAGACCCAGTGCCAGGGCGGCTTCGGTGCCCGGTTTGATGGCCACCCAACGGTCGGCCTTGGCGGCGCTGATGGACAGGCGCGGCTCGACCTGAACCACCCGGGAGGACTTGGACAGCAGGCGGCTGTGGGCCTTGAACATGTGTACCGGAGATCCCCATCCCTGCAGATACCCGCTGCCGAAGCTCAGCAGAAAAGTGGTCTTTTCCAGATCGAATCCAGGGCGGCCGATGACGCCATGGGTGAGATAAAGCGCCAGTTCGTAAGTATCTTCCATGGACGGCCGGCGCATCACATTGGGGGATCCGAAAACGGTGAGCAGCCGCGAAAACAGCTGTGCCACGGTGCCCCGGTCCTCGGGCAGCAGGCAGGCCACCGTGTGCGGCTGTCCCTTGGACCTCAGGTCGGCCATGCGCTTGGCGACTTCGGAGATGGCCTGCTGCCAGCCGATGGCCTCCCAGCGACCCTCCCCTCTTTTGCCGGCGCGCTTCAGCGGGGTCCGGACCCGGGACGGGCCGTAGAGGAACTGCGGGCCGCTCAGGCCCAGCAGGCAGATGCCGCCGTCGTTTACCGGATGCCCCTTGGTGCCCTCGATCTTCACCACCCGGTCACCCACCTTGCGCACGGTGATACCGCACCGGCCCGGGCAGAGGGTGCACACGGATTCGACGTGTGACACTTCCCCCCTGGGGGGTACCGGTGTCCAGGGCCAGTTCTGCGTCCAGATGGCAATATCGTCCATCAGTTTCCAGGGCAGCGGCGTCACAGCTGTCCCCACAGCCCCGCCGATGCCAAACGCCAAGAAACGCCTTCGGCCTACTTTCATGAATTCCACCCCCTGGACTGAATTAACGTGAAGCGGTCCTGCGAACCGATAGATTTCTTGCCCGCAAAGGTCGCTGCGGGGGCCTGGCGCCCCGCCTGCCGCTGGTCCGCCGCAACCCTATTTGTGGCAGACAAAACACGCCCCCTTTTTGGTCTGTACGCTGGTCTGGTGAACATTTTCCTTCTTGTGACACCGGGCGCAGTCGGCCATTTTCATGCTCTCCCAGGTGTACCGCGTAAGGCCCGAGATGTTGCGCCCCCAGATGTCCCGACTGTATCCGGAAATGCGGTTCTCCTGGTAGACCCGGGTGTGCTCCGAAGCGCCGATGTCGCCGTGGCAGGTGGCGCAGTCCATGTTCCCCAGCTGGACATGGGCGGCATGGGAAAAGAAAACACAGGGCGGCTGTTTGGAATAGACGTACCACGGTATCTCGGTTCCCGTGGCGACGTATGTTGCGATGAAATCGCCTTCTTGCTTGCTGATGCCGATGGGTTCTGCGTGGCACTCGATGCACTTGGCCAGCTTGGGAATACCCGCAAAAGTACCGTCCTCCCGGAAATAGTGACAGCTGGCACAGCCGTTGTCCACCTCCTGGACGTGGAGGGCATGGTTGAAATCGACGGGCTGCTGTTTCTTGGAATACAGCAGCTGGGGAAAGATGACCCACCCCACGATAAGGCTGGCGACGATGCCGATAAAAAAGGCTGCCAGGATACCCCCACCATCGGACGCGACCTCAGTGTCCCGGGACGTCTGCGAGGGGTCGGCCGGGGCCGCGTCGTCGGGTTGATCCACAGTAACCTCTTGCGATTTCTCCTCTACCGTGCTCATGAGAACTCCGTCTTTGGTGTGGTTGACCGTTGGGCTGTCACGTGTCCCGATGACCTGAAACGAATCTCGCGCGTCCGGCAACGCTCCCGGCGCCCACCGCCAACGCAGAAGCAGGCTTGCGGCAGCGGGGTCGGAAAAGGCTTTTTATATGAATAATAAATACGGGTTGCCTACCCCGCGAGCCTCTTTTTGTCAAGAGAAAACCACTATCCGGTC
>CAYUAQ010000145.1:0-9639 GCA_964442705.1 uncultured Desulfobacteraceae bacterium | reverse complement strand
TGCGGGCATCTATGTCCACCACCCCTACCAGTTCCACTTCGGGCATGCGGGCATACTTTTCGGCGTGAAATTTTCCCAGGTAGCCGACACCCACCACACCAACCCGCAGGCGTTTATCGGTGCGATTCGTGTTCATGTCTCAGTCGTCCACTCCCTCCAAGGCCACGATGGCGATACCGGCGCCGTCGGCAGTGGCAATCATCCTGTCGCGGTCGAAAACCACGGTTCGGCCGGCTTCCACGGCCAGGGCCGTGGCGCCGTTGGCCGCCATGGTTTCGATGGTCTCCACGCCCACCGCCGGTATGTCGAAACGCAGGTCCTGATTGGGTTTGCATATTTTGACCACCACGGCATTGCCCCGCCCCAGGCCCGCGCCCCGGGCGATGGTGGCGTCGGTGCCGTCGATGGCCTCCACGGCCAGCACGCTGCCCGCGCCCATGACCACGCACTGCCCGATGCCCAGGCGCCCGATTTCCTTGGCCAGTTTCCAACCCAGTTCGATATCGGCCTTTTCCGCCCGGCTGGGCGTGCGCCGCGTCCAGCATCCCGGTGCCGCCAGCAGTTCCGGCACCAGATCCGTGGACGGCAGTACCCGGATGCCGGCTTTTTCCAGTACATCGGCAAAGGCCCGCAGGATGCCGTCGTCATGGGTGTGCTTCATAGCGGCAAACAGGGCGATGGCCTTGGTGTCCGGCCGCACATCGGCAAACATGCGGGTCTTGCGGATGCCGCCGATCATGGCGGCCACATCGACACCGCTGCGTTTGAAAAACTTGATCAGCTTCTTGATCTGCCCCACGTGCAGCCACCGGACGGCATCCACGTGGGCCTCCAGTTCCGGAACGGTTTCGCCGATATGAGCCACGGCACACACGGACAGGCCCTTTTGGCGGGCCGCACGGGCAAAAATCAGGGGGAACTGCCCGTTGCCGGCAATTAACCCGATCTTCCGGCCGGTCCTGCGGCCCGCCGTCGCACTGTTGTGATCCGGATGTGCCTGCAATAGGCGCCCTCCGTCCTTCAACGGGTGAGTCCTCTTTTCGAGCTTTCCACAAAGGCGATGAATTTCTCCACCTCGGGAATCATCTCCACTTCGGCCTTGATCCTTTCGATGGCTTCGTTCAGGGTCAGACCGATGCGGAAAACGATCCGATAGACCTTTTTGAGGGTCGCCAGGGTATCCGGCCTGAAGCCGTGCCGCTTGAGCCCCACCGTGTTGAGCCCATATAACTTCGCCCGGTTTCCCCAGGCCAATACGTAAGGGGGAATATCCTTGGCCACGCCGGAAGTGCCGCCCACAAAGGCATACGCGCCGATGCGGGAAAACTGGTGCACGGCGGTCAACCCCCCTACGGTGGCGAAATCACCGATGGTGATGTGGCCGGCCAGGGTGGTGTTGTTGGCCAGGATCACGCGGCGGCCCAGCTGGCAGTCGTGGGCGATGTGGCAGTAGGCCATCAGAAAGTTTTCCTCGCCCACCAGGGTGGTGCCGCCGCCGGACGCGGTGCCGCGGTTGATGGTGACGAACTCGCGGATGACCGTGCCGGCGCCGATGACCACATAGCTCTCTTCGTTGCCCCAGGTCACGGTCTGGGGGATGGCGCCGATGGAGGCATACTGAAAAATGTTGCAGCGGGGGCCGATGGTGACGTAAGGCTCGATGGTGACATGGGGGCCGATGACGGTGCCCCTGCCGATTTTAACATCGGCGGCGACCACACTGTAAGGGCCGATGCTGACATCAGTATCGATTTCGGCCCTACTGTCCACGATGGCTGTGGAATGTATCATAATACGCTAATCCTCGGTTGGTATCTATTAAAACCGCCCCAGCAGTTCCCCCTCGGCCACGATCTTGCCGTCCACCGTGGCCTTGCCCTGCATTTTGGCCACGTTGCCGCGGGTGCGCCCCAGGGAGACGTGCAGAATCAGCTGGTCTCCGGGGTAAACCGCCCGGCGGAATTTCACCTTGTCCATGCCCAGAAAGTAAACCGCCTCGGGGGCATTTTCGCCTGCCGAGGCGCAGACCAGCACCCCTCCGGCCTGGGCAAGTGCCTCGATGATCAGCACACCGGGCATGATGGGCTGTCCGGGGAAATGCCCCTGGAAAAACGGCTCGTTGATGGTGACGTTTTTCAGTGCCACGATTTTTTCATGGGAGACGAATTCCAGCACCCGGTCCACCATCAGAAAGGGATAGCGGTGGGGCAGCATCGACAGGATTTTCTGGATATCGAAAGGCTCGTCCATGGGTGTTTCCCCTTTTTAAACCTGACGGTCGCTCACTTTCAGGCGGATTCAGATCCGCCCGTCTTTTCCAGTGCCTGGAGGCGCTTTTCCAGCGCAGCCACCTGCTTCCTGAGCTCCGGCAGCCGCGGGATGATACGCTGGACCTTGAGCCACGTGCGGTGAGGCATCTCGGGGGAACCGGATACGGTCTCACCTGCAGGCACCGACTTGGCCAGGCCCGCCTGGGGTCCCACGATGGCCCCGTCGCCCAGGCTGAGATGCTGGGAGACGCCGGACTGTCCCGCCAGGATGCAGTGCCGGCCGATGGTCACGCTGCCCGACACGCCGGCCTGGGCCGCCATCACGGTGTGCGCCCCCACGGTCACGTTGTGGGCGATATGGACCTGGTTGTCGGTCTTGACGCCGCTCTGGATCCAGGTTTTGCCAAAGGTGGCCCGATCGATGGTATTGCCGGCCCCGATATCCACGTCGTCGTCGATCTGCACGATGCCCAGGTGCGGGATGGGGTGATAGCGCTCGCCGTCGTGGACATACCCGAAACCGATGCTGCCGATCACCGTGGCGGCCTGGATGCGGACGCGGCTGCCGATGCGGCACCGCTCCAGGATGGTGACGTTGGGCCAGATCTCCACATCGTCGCCCAGCACCACATCGTCCCCGATGAAGGTGCCGGCCGCGATCTTCACCCGGTCGCCCATGCGCACCCGGTTGCCGATGACCACGTGGGGGCCCAGGTAGGCATCCTTTCCCATGGCGACCCCATCACCGGTTTGCGCCAGCGTGTCGATGCCGACTTTGGGCTCCGGCTTCGGCAGAAACCGTTTCAGGAGCTGCAGAAACGTCAGTTCGGGATTGTCCACCCGCAGCAGATTCTTCCCGGGGGCTTCAAAACCTTTAGGGACCAGAACGGCCCCGGCGCCCGTCTGGTCGATGCGCCTCAAAAAACGGCTGCTGCCGGCATAGGTAATCTGGTCCCCAGAAGCCGTCTCAAAGGGAGCCGCTCCGCGGATGACCACCTCACCGTCTCCGGCCAGTTCGGCCTGCAGCAGGACCGCGATGTCCCGCAGTTTTGCTTCCATAATCCTGTTCTCCGTCGGCCCGCAGACGTAATTCGCCCGCAGGCCCTATTTCTTCTTTTTGCCGGCGTAAGTGCGGTTGAACTCTTTGATCAGCTTGTCCGTTATGTCCAACGACTTGGGGGCGTACAGCACGCCCATGCGGTCGATGATCATCAGATAGCCTCCCTTTTTGCCCAGGTCGTTGGCCACCTTCAGGATCTCCTTTCTGAGCTCGCCCAGCAGCTTTTTCTCCATGTTCTGCAGTTCCTGGCGGTACTTGAGCTGGGAGGATTTCAAATCGTTGATCTTGATCCGGATTTCCCGCTCACGGTTGTCGCGCACCTCCTTGCTCAGCACCATGGCCTCGCGCTGCAGACGGTTTTTGAGGTCCTCGATCTCCTTGCCCTTCTTTTTGAGTTCGGCCTCCATTTTTTTGCCGGCCGCGTTGATCTTGGCCTGGGCCTCCTTGCCGGCCTTGGATGTCATCAGCACCCGCTGCGCATTGACGATGCCGATCTTGGCCACATCGGCGGCCAGAGCCGACTGGACCACAAAAACAAAGGCAACCGCCGTCACACAAAAAATTATTCTATTCCATTTCATAATGATCTCCCTCAGATAAGATAATTTTCCCTCCCCCTTCAAACTTCAAACTTCCCCTTTCAAACTTCTAGAACGCCGCTCCTATGCCGAACTCCCATTTTCCACCGGAAGGCCCATCGTCCTCGGGATTGAGGACAAAGGCGTACTCCAGCCGGATGGGACCCATGGGCGACAGCCAGCGGATCCCGAGGCCGGCGCTGGTGCGTAAATCCGAAAGATCCGGGGTCTGACCCTGCCCATAGACATTACCGGCATCGAAGAAAGCCACACCGAAGATCCCCTGCTCCTTGAGCAGCGGCACCCGGTACTCGGCGTTGAACTGCACGAAGGAATTGCCGCCGATCTTGTTGCCGTCGGCATCGTAAGCGGAAATATCCCGGAAGTCGTACCCCCGCACCGAAGTGATGCCCCCGAGGTAGAAGCGTTCGTAGTCCGGCAGAATGCCGCCGGCTTCATTGACGTAGCCGCCCTTGGCACGCAGGAGCCCCGAAGTGGACCACAAGATGGGAAAATACCAGCCCACTTCACCCACGGCCTTATAAAAGCCCACGTCACCGCCCAGCCCGGCATAGGTCAGCGTCAACCGGTTGAGCATGCCCTTGGTGGCATTGTACAGGTTGTTGCGGCTGTCATAGGTCAGGATGGCCGAGAGGCTGCTGGTGATATTGGTGCCCTCGAGGTCCTTGATGGACTGGGCGGCGAACTGATCGATATCGTAAATATTGGAGCTGTCGAACAGGTAGCGGCCTGTCAGCCGGGTGTAGCGCCAGACGGGGTAGCCGGCTCGCAGGGCGCCGCCGGTGCTGGTCCGCTGGTAGACGTCATAATCGCGATCCCAGACAAAGGCGTCCATCCCGGCGGACAGCGGTATGTCGAAAAGCCAGGGCTCTGTAAAGCTCAGGTCGATGCGGTTGGTCCGGCCGCCGAGCATGCCCCGCAGGTTCAGGATCTGCCCCCGGCCGAAGAGATTTCGCTGGGTGATGGAACCGGTGGCGAACATTTTTTCCACCGTGCCGTAACCGGCCCCCATGGAAAACGACCCCGTGGACTTCTCGGTGACGTCAATCTTGACGACCATCTTGTCGTCGCCGCTGCCCTTCTTGGTGTCCACCTTGACATCTTCGAAATAATCCAGCCGGTACAGGTTGCGGATGCCCTGCTTCAGGCGGCCGCCGCTGTATAGTTCCTGCTCGTAGATGGGCAGCTGGCGGCGGATGACTTTGTCCCTGGTCTTATCATTGCCGCCGATGATGATTTTCTCGAAATAGACCAGTTTGCCCTTGTCGATGGAAAAGTCGATATCCACCGTCAGGTTTTGCTTGTCGCGTTTCACCCGGGGGTTGATCTCGGCGTAGGCGTAACCGGCGTCCGAGTATATGTCGGTCAGCACCAGGACGTCGTTGCGCAGCACTTCCCGGCTGAAATACTCCTGGGAGGAAATCTTCAATTTGGTGAGCAGGGAGGCCTTGGGCCAGATCAGGTCGCCGCTTAAATCGACATGTCCCACCTTGTAGCGCGGCCCCTCTTCGATCTTGATGGTAATGTATATCCATTTGCCGCTGTAGGTGATCTCCGGTTCGGCCACCCGCGCATCGATGTAGCCGTTGTTGTGATAAAAGGCGCCGATCTGGCCCATATCCTGCTTGAGATCCTCCATTTTAAGATCTCCGGAGGAGGTCAGCCAGGACAAAAAGCCCTTTTCGGAGGTCTTCATCAAGCCCTTCAGTTTTTTGGCGCTGTAAGCGTGGTTGCCCACGAATGTAATCTCCTTGATGCGGATCTTCTCGCCTTCCTTGATGTCGAATTCCAGATCGGCCTGATTGTGCTCCCGCGGGATGACTTTATAGGTAACCTCCACATTATGGTAGTTTTTTTCGCGGTACATGTTTTTGATCTGCTCGATATTGCTCTTGACCTTGAAACTGTTGAGAATCGAGCCCGTCTTGATGTCCAGCCCCTCCATGAGCTCATCGTTTTCGAAAACGTGGTTGCCCTGGAAACGGATGTGACGGATGGTGGGCTTTTCCTGTACATGAAAAATAATGATCTGGCCGTCGCCCTTCTTCTTGGCTTCGACCCGCACGTCATCGAAATACCCCATGGCGTAAATGGCCTTGAGATCCCGGGAAATGCTGCGGGCCAGGAACACGCTGCCGGGCTTGGTCTTGATCACCCGTTTGATGGCATCGGCCTCGATGCGCACATTGCCCTCGACCTTGACCGCCACCACCTTTTCGCGCCTGAAGATCTTCAGCCCCATCTCCTGGGACAGTTTCTCCAGGCTGGCCGGCAGATTTTCCATACCCTGGCCCTCGACGAAAAAATGCTCGGCGGGGCGTTCCGTCTGCACACTGAGCAGACCGGCATCCACGCTGAAGTGCTGCCCCACGCGGGTCAGGCTGCCCCACACCACGAAATCGGCCCCCTGCTGACGCGCCACCGCACGCACCGCCTCGGGACCCTGCGAGATCAGTTCCCGGGCTTCTTCAGCCGTACCATCGAAGGCTACGAGCCCGGCGCCCTGGGCCTGCAGGTCCCCGCCCAGAACCGTGCGGATCTCATCTTCGAGATAGCTCAGGTCCTGTTCCGAATACACGCTGAAGGGCAGCACCAAGATCCGAACCTGTTCCAGGGCCCGACCCTGAACGGCCGCCAGCAGGAGAATCAGCGCAACGACCAGGTATGACAGATGGTTTCGCATGAGACCGTCCTCAATCTCTCTCCGTCAGCTTTCCGTCGGTTATGGTAAATTCTCGAGACATGCAGTCCGCCAACTCCATGTTGTGGGTGACCACCACCAGCGTCATGGACAATTCACTGTTAAGAGTCATCAGCAGTTCGTGGATCTGGGCACTGTTCCGCCTGTCCAGGTTGCCGGTAGGCTCGTCCGCCAGCAGCAGCGGGGGGTGGAGTATCAGCGCCCGCGCCAGGGCAACACGCTGCTGCTCGCCGCCGGAGAGCTTGCTGACCGGATGCCGCAGGCGGTCCGCCAGTCCCACCCGCACCAGGATTTCCTCGGCCGCCTGGCGGGCGCTCTGGCGGCTGTCTCCCCGGATCAAGGCCGGCATCATGGTGTTTTCCAGGGCATTGAACTCCGGCAGCAGGTGGTGAAACTGAAACACAAAGCCTATGGACGCATTGCGAAAGGCTGCCAGCTGCGCGGCATCGAATTCCAGAAGATCCTTCCCGCGGTACAGGAGCCGTCCGCTGTCCGGACGGTCGAGGCCTCCCAGGATGTGCAGCAGGGTGGACTTGCCGATGCCCGAAGCGCCCACAACGGCCACGCTCTCACCGGGCTGCAGATCGAAGTCGATCCCCTTGAGCACCTCGATGCGGTTGCCATTGGTTTCGTAACTCTTGCTGATGCCGCGCACCCGCATGAGATACTCGGCCGCACCTTTTTCCAGGGGCGGCACCGTCTTGACAGCCGCCTCAGCCATAGCGAATGGCCTCGACCGGGTTGAGCCTGGAGGCCTGGTTGGCCGGATACAGTGTCGCCAGGAAACAGATCAGCATGGCAGCCACGGCAATCACCAGCACATCCATGGCCCTCAAGTTCACCGGCAGGGTCGTAAAATAGTAGACATCGCCGGGGAGCTTGATGAACTTGTAACGGTCCAGCAGGGCGCACAGGGTGGCCCCCAGCATCACCCCCAGGGTCGTGCCCACGGCCCCGATGACCATGCCGTTTAGCACGAATATCCGCCGGATGCTGCGGTTGGTGGCCCCCATGGCTTTTAAGATGGCGATATCTCTGGTTTTGGCCATGACCGTCATGATCAGGGTGCTGGCGATGTTAAAGGCCGCCACCATGACGATGAGCGTCAGGATAATGAACATGGCGGTTTTTTCGAGCTTCAGGGCCGAAAAAAGGTTCTGATTCATGCGCATCCAGTCTTTGGCCCAGAAGGGAAACCCCAGGCGTTTGACGATTTCAGCGGCGATCTGATCGGCCTTGTACACATCAGCGACCCGCACCTCGATACCCGTCACGCCTTTGGCCAGGCGAAGCAACTGCTGCGCATCGGCCAGGCGGATATAGGCAAAGGAGCCGTCGTACTCGTACATCCCCGACGCGAACACGCCGGTTACCCGGAAACGCCGCATGGACGGCAGATGTCCCATGGGTGATATCATTCCCCGCGGTGAAAGCAGGTACACCCAGTCCCCCTGGACCACGCGCAGGGTGCGGGCCAGCTCCCGGCCCAGTATCACACCGGGCACGCGACGACCGCTTTTCCCCTCCAGTCCGGGAAGCAGCGCCCGCTGGAGCGCATCCCGGGAAAGGCCCGGTACGGATTCTCCCCGGGCGTCGGGATCGATGCCCCGGATCACCGCGCCGGAAACCCCGTTGCGCGACCGGATCATGGTCTGCGAGTAAACGAAGGGCGCTGCCGACGTGACGCCGTCCACGCTCTTGATGCGCTTGATAATCTGGGGGTAATTCTCGACCGCTCCCCCGTACTTCATGACCACCACATGAGATTCTACTCCCAGGATGCGTGCCTTCAATTCGGTCACGGCACCGGACATGACGGCGATCACCACGATCAGGGCCATCACCCCCACGGTCACCCCGGCCACCGACAGAATCGTGATCACCGAAATGAAGGCCTGTTTGCGCTTGGCCCGCAGGTAGCGGCTACCGATAAACCATTCAAAAGACATAATAATACACTACTGCGGTTTCAAATGCGGAAACAGAATCACTTCCCGGATGGACGGCGAATCGGTCAGCAGCATGACCAGGCGGTCGATGCCGACCCCTTCCCCGGCGGTGGGCGGCATGCCGTACTCCAAGGCTTCGATATAATCCGTGTCCATGCTGTGGGTTTCCTCATCCCCGGCCTGTTTGTCGGCCACCTGCTGTTCGAAGCGCCGGCGCTGGTCTTCCGGGTCGTTGAGCTCGGAAAACCCATTGGCGATTTCGTGTCCGGCCACGAACAGTTCAAACCGCTCGGTAATACCGGGATCCTGGTCGCTGCGCCGCGACAGCGGCGAAACTTCCACCGGATAGCCCGTGATGAAGGTCGGCTGAATCAGCTTAGGTTCCACCAGCACATCGAAAAGTTTGGTGATCACTTTGCCGTGCCGCCTGGATTTGGCCACCTGGATACCTCTGGTGGCGGCAAAATCCAGCAACCCACGGGGATCTTCCAACAGCGCCTGGTCGACACCACCGATATCCTGCAACGCCTCGGACAGCGTATAGCGCGCAAAGGCTCCGGACAGATCGATCTCGCTTCCCTGGTAGCGGAATCGGTGGTTGCCGCTCACCGCCATGGTCACCTGGCGCAGAAGCTCCTCGGTCAGCACCATCAGGTCATCGTAAGTGGCGTAAGCCTGATAAAACTCCAGCATGGTGAATTCCGGATTGTGCCGGGTGGAAATACCCTCGTTTCTGAAGTTGCGGTTGATTTCGAACACCCTTTCAAAGCCGCCGACCACCAGTCGTTTGAGGTACAGTTCAGGTGCAATGCGCAGGTAAAGATCAATGCCCAGGGCATTGTGGTGGGTCACGAAGGGGGTGGCCTCGGCACCGCCCGGCAGAACCTGCATCATGGGCGTTTCGACCTCCAGAAAATCCCGCTCGATGAAAAAGCGCCGGATGGTGTCGATTATCAGGCTGCGTTTCAGAAAAATAGCGCGCACTTCCCGGTTCATGATCAGATCCAGATACCGTTGACGATAGCGCTTTTCAGGATCCTTGAGGCCGTGAAATTTTTCC
>CAYUAQ010000144.1:0-9825 GCA_964442705.1 uncultured Desulfobacteraceae bacterium | reverse complement strand
GGGAGTGTCCAAGTTTGCGCTTGCCTTTTCACCGATGCTGGGGTAATTAGTTCAGGTTGATTTGTGCAACACACTGGAATAAGGCTGAAATAGACAGGGAGACATTCATGCACCTGCGTCAACTGGGCAAATCGGACATCCAGATTTCTCCCATCGTCATGGGGACCTGGCAGGCTGGGAAAAAGATGTGGACCGGTATAGACGACGCCGACACCATCGCCGCCATTCGCGCGGCTTTCGACGAAGGCGTCATCACCGTCGACACGGCCGAGGTTTACGGCGACGGCTACTCGGAGCGCATCGTCCACAAGGCCCTGGGTGATGTACGCAAGGAGGCGGTCTACGCCACCAAGGTCTTTGCCAGCCACCTGGCCTACGACCAGGTGTTCGAGGCCTGCCACCGCAGCCTGCGCAATCTGCACACGGACTACATCGACCTGTACCAGATTCACTGGCCGGCGGGCTCCTTCGGAACTCCCCAGGTGCCCGTGGAAGAAACCCTGCGGGCCCTGAACGAGCTCAAAAAGCAGGGAAAGATCCGGGCCATCGGGGTCTCCAACTTCTCCCGCCAGCAGCTGGAGGAGGCCGCCCAGTACGGACAGATAGACAGCCTGCAGCCGCCTTATTCCCTGTTCTGGCGCCACGTGGAAAAAGACACCATGCCTTACTGCGTGGACAAACAGATCACCATCCTGGCCTATTCCTCGCTGGCCCAGGGGCTGCTGACCGGAAAATTCGGCCCCGATCACCGGTTCGCCAAAGGGGACCACCGCGTCAAGAACCGCCTGTTTCAGGGGGAGACCTTCGCGCATGCCCAGCGGGCCCTGGCGGAGCTGCGCGACATCTGTCGGCGCCTGAACCTGCCCATGAACCAGGTGGCCCTGGCCTGGCTGATCCGGCAGCCCATGACCTGCGCCATCGCCGGCGCCCGCAACGCCGAGCAGGCCCGCATGAACGCCCGGGCCGCCGACGTGGACCTCTCCGAGAGCGATCTTGAAATGATCGACACCGCCGGCCGTCTGGTCACCGACCATCTGGATGACGATCCGGTGATGTGGGATTGGTGAGGATCGATGCCCATGGCTTTCTGCACTGTACCCGGACTTGAGGGAAAAGTATTCATCCCCTCTCATAGGGCCGAACCTGGTCGGAAACACCGCTGCCCGGACTGCTTCGCCTGCCAGGCGTGCAGCCAGGACCGCTGCCGGGTGTGCCGGGGAGAACAGGGGGATGAAACCCGGGAATGCGCCGTCACTCCGGCTGAAGAAAAAACCAGCTGATGCCAGCCTCCGAGTCCATAAAAAACGGCCTGAGTACCCTGGGCCGGCGAGCCATCCACCCCATCGAAGAGATGGGGTGCATCGCCATTTTTTTCTTCCGGGCGGTGGTGCACATCTTCTCGCTGCCCCTGCAGATCCGCAAAATCATTCAGCAGGTTTATTTCATTGGCGCCAAATCGGTGTTCGTCATCTGTCTGACCGGCGCCTTCACCGGCATGGTGTTGGGCATCCAGGGCTATTACACCCTGGTCAAATTCGGATCCGAGGGCCTGCTGGGTGCCGCTGTGGCGCTTTCCCTCATCCGCGAAATGGGACCGGTCCTGGCCGCCATCATGGTGATCGCCCGGGCTGGATCGGCCATGTCGGCGGAAATCGGCATCATGCGCATCTCCGAACAGATCGACGCCCTGACCACCATGGACATCGACCCCATTCGTTTTCTGGTCAGCCCGCGCATTGCCGCCGGCCTGATCAGCTTCCCCCTGCTGACGGCGCTTTTCGACGTCATCGGCATCATGGGCGGCTACCTGACGGGATCGCTGCTGCTGGGCATCAACCCGGGCATCTATTTTGCGCGCGTGGAGAGCAGCGTGGTCATGCAGGATATCAGCGGAGGATTCATCAAATCCATCGTTTTCGCCGTCATCGTGACCCTGATCTGCTGTTACGAGGGTTTTTACACCGACCGCCGCCGCGAGGGCTTCGGCGCCAAGGGGGTCAGTCTGTCGACCACCGCCGCGGTGGTCACTTCCTGCGTACTCGTGCTGATCTCCGACTACGTGCTGACATCGATCCTGTTGTAGAACACTGCCATGGAAGAGCCGCTGATCAGATTCGAAAACGTCTTTAAAAGCTTCGGTGAAAACCGGGTGCTGCGCGGTGTCGACCTGGACATCCTGCGGGGGCAGGTGACCACCATCATCGGCAAGAGCGGGGTGGGAAAAAGCGTCATGCTCAAACTCATCATCGGGCTGCTGCAGCCCGACCGCGGCACCATCCTGTTCGACGGCCGCCCCCTGGCCGATTTCAGCAAAGGCGAAAAAAAAGCCCTGAAACAGCGTCTCAGCTACATGTTCCAGGGCACGGCGCTGTTCGACTCCATGACCGTCTTTGAAAACATCGCCCTGCCGTTGGCCGAGCGCCGGGGATTTTCGCCCGAAGAAATCCGCAAAAAGGTGCGGGACAAAATGCGGCAGCTGGACCTGCATCAAATCGAGGACAAGTATCCCTCGCAGCTGTCCGGCGGCATGAAGAAGCGCGTGGCCCTGGCACGGGCGCTGGTGACGGACCCCGAGATCGTGCTGTTCGACGAGCCCACCACCGGCCTGGATCCTATCCGCAAGAACGCGGTGCACAGCATGATCGCCAACTACCAGAAACGCTACGGATTCACCGGCGTCATCGTCAGCCACGAGATACCGGACGTCTTCTACATCTCCCAGCAGGTGGCCATGCTGGACGAGGGCCGCATCCTGGTCCAGGGAAGGCCCGACGACATCCTCGAGTCCGGCAATCCGGCCGTCCAGGAGTTCATCAACGGCCTGGAAACCCGTCACGACGACCTCACCGGCCTGATCCCTCAGCCCCAGGGCACCAAGAAATTCTGGGAACACATGGCCCACCTGCGGGATCACCACATCCACTTTTCCCTGGTCCTGCTGACGGTGGAAAACATGGATGAAATCAATGACACCATCGGCCACGTGGCCGGACAGACCGTGCTGCGCAACCTGGCCATCCAGGTGCAGCGGTTCCTGTCCATCACGGACACCTGCTCGCGCCTGGGGCTGAACAAGATCCTGGTGTCCCTTTCCGGCAGCAACCGCAAACGGGCCGAAGACTTCTGCACACAGCTGTCCAGCCAGCTGAAACCGGACGAGATGCTCGCGGGCCGCCCCGAAGCTGATTTCTGCGTGTCCATCAGCGCCGGTTTCGTGGAAGTCCATGAAAACAGTCAGTTGGAAGAACTGCTGGCTGGGGCGGAACAGAACCAGAAGACCTTTTTCGAGTTTCGGGTCTGTACCATGGCGGAGGGATTATGAAGAAATCGTCTGCGGAAATGGTTGTGGGCATTTTCGTGTTTATCGGCATTCTGTGCGTCGGCTACCTGACCATCCGGTTGGGCAAGATGGAGCTGATCGGGGGCAACTACTACCACCTGCGTGCCAGGTTCGAGTCGGTTTCCGGCCTGAAGTCCGGCGCCCAGGTGGAAATTGCGGGCGTGCAGGTGGGACAGGTGGATGCCATCGATCTGGACGTGGAGCAGATGGTGGCGCTGGTCGACCTGAAGATCCGCAAGGACGTCGAACTCACCGATGACACCATCGCGTCCGTGAAAACGGCCGGTCTGATCGGGGACAAGTACATCAAGATCTCGCCGGGGGGATCCGATGAGGTCCTCAAGTCGGGCGGCATGATAACGGAAACCGAATCGGCCGTCGACCTGGAAGAATTAATCAGCAAATACGTCTTTGGTGATATCAAATAATGCCGCCAAGCCGCCACATCCCAGAATAAGGTTCCAAACCATGAAAACCACTGTCACCCTGTGTCTAGGCATACTGCTGATCATCGTCGGGCCCGCCGGCGCAAAGGCGATGGGCCCCATGGAAACCCTCAAGGTGCCGGTCGGCAAGGTACTCGCCCTGCTCAAAGATCCCCAGTACAACACGCCCGAGAAAAAGAAGATCCAGCGCGAGAAGCTGTTCGAGTACACCGGCGACATCTTCGACAGCGTGGAAATTTCCCGCCGTGCCCTGGGGCGCAACTGGCGGCGGTTCACCCCCGAAGAGCGCAAAAAGTTCACCGAGCTGTTTGCCAAAATCCTGAAAAAGACCTATTCCCGCAAGCTCCAGGGGGTCCATGAAGACTATAAAGTGGCCTGGCTGGGCGAGAAAAAGACCTCGGCCACCAGGGCCGTCGTGATGACCAAGGTGTTGCGGCCCAGCGGCGATTTCCCGGTGGACTACAAGATGCGCCTCAAGAACAACGCGTGGAAGGTCTACGACGTGCTGGTAGAGGGCATCAGCCTGGTCAAGAATTACCGCTCGCAGTTCAACAAGTTCCTGGTCAACAAGAAGCCCGCCGATCTGCTGGCCCAGCTGCAGAAAAAAGTCGAGCGTATGGAAAATGAATGACGGCAACGACCATAATCGCTTGTTTCGGCTGAGAAACGTTGCGGCCCTGCTGCTCGTCCTGCTGGCCGTAACGGGCTGCGCCCACAACCGCACCGCCGGCGCCCCGACCCACACGCCGGCCCTGCAGGACCGCCCGCCGGAACCGGCCACGGCCGCACAGGCGGTGCTGGTGTCCGCTTCCTCGGCCGCATCGGCAGAAACGGCCGATTCCCCGGCAGTATCCGGCGCCTCCCAGGTCACCGGCGCCACCGACGATATCGGCGACGAGTACATGGACGATGACGAGGACTTTCTGGACGAGGACGACGACACCGAGTCCGCCATCGATGTCCCCGATCCCATGGCGCCCTTCAACCGGGCCATGTTCGTCTTCAACGACCGGGCCTATTTCTGGGTGTTCAAACCGGTGGCCGAGACCTACCGCAAGGTGGCCCCGGAACAGTTCCGCTTGTGCGTCAAGAATTTCTTTTACAACATCGCGGCCCCCATCCGCCTGGCGAACTGTGTGCTGCAGGGCAAGTTCACCACCGCTGCCAGGGAACTGGCCCGCTTCTTCATCAACTCCACGGTGGGCTGCGGTGGGCTGAACGACCTGACCCCCCTCTATCCCGACCTGCAGACCAATCCCGAGGATCTGGGCCAGACTTTCGGGCGCTACGGCATCGGCGAGGGGTTTTACATCGTCTGGCCCATCCTCGGCCCCTCTTCCCTGCGCGACACCATCGGCATGGTGGGCGATATCTTCATCGATCCGGTGACCTACTTCAACACGGCCACCATCGGCATGGGCACGCGGGCCCTGGACATGATCAACCTGATGTCTTTCCGCATCGGCGACTACGAAGCCATCAAGGAAGCGGCCATCGATCCCTATGAAGCCCTGCGCAACGGCTATCTGCAGTACCGCCGCAAGCAGGTCAGCGAATGAGCGGCCTCAAAAACTTTTCACAGGTTATGAGCCTTGAATACCGCCAATCACGCCCCAGAGTCCACTGACAGCGTACGCCGGCTGGGCGCCCTGGAAGCCGTTTACGGGCTCTACGATGAATTCGTCACCGGCCTGAGGCTGGCCTGCCGGCAGGGCTGCGCCCACTGCTGCACTGCAAATGTTACCCTGACCAGCCTGGAAGCGCGTTACCTGGCAGATTTTCTTTCCCGTACCCACCAGGCCGGCCTGCTGGGGCGACTTACGCAAGATGCGGGGCGCCATTCCCACAACGGCCCCGTCACCACCAATGCCCTGGCCCGCCTGTGCGCCGAGGGGAAAACACCGCTCGAAGAGCCTGAAACACTTGTCTCGGGACGCTGCCCCTTTCTGGCGGAAAACACCTGTCGCGTGTATGCCGCACGCCCTTTCGGCTGCCGCTGCCTGGTGTCGACAGTGGACTGCGGTACCACCGGCTACGCCACCGTGGATGATTTTACCCTTTCCCTCAACACCGTTTTCCTGCAGTGCATCGAACACCTGGATGCCGGCGGTTTTTCGGGCAACCTGGCTGTCATACTGGACTACCTCGCGGGTGCCATGGATGCGGATGCGGAAGGATCTCATCGCGGTGATAGGCCACCCGCGCTGACGGCCAACAGCCCGCTGACCATCCTGATGGTGCCACCGGAGCACCGTGCAGCCATGACGCCCTGGCTGGAAAAGCTCAGACAGGCCATGGTTCTCCGGCACCCATCCGGTACTGCGGAAACAGGGCACCCGACCCCAACGGAGAAAACCTTACCTTGACCGCCAATCAGTCATTTGACGTCGTAATCGTGGGCGGCGGGGTGATGGGCGCCTCGGTGGCCTTTCACCTGGCGGCCGCCGACAGCGCGCTGAGGATCGCTGTGGTGGAACGCGATCCGGCCTACGAGCATGCTTCCAGCTCCCTGTCGCTGGCCAACGTGCGCATCCAGTTCAGCCTGCGCGAAAACATCCAAATCTCCCTTTACACGCTGGAGGTGTTTGAAACCTTCGAGAAAGACATGGCCGTGGACGGCGAAGGCCCCAAGGTGATGTTCCGCCCCGAGGGAAACCTGTTCCTGGTGGACGAGGCCAGCCGCGAGATTTTTGGCCGCGCCCTGGAGCTTCAGCGCCAACTGGGGTGCGATGTCCAGTGGTGGGAGCCGGCAACCGTCAAAGAACGCTATCCGCTCTATCGCCCGGAGGGCGTCGTGGGCGCCACCTTCGGCCCCGGCGACGGCCACTTCGACGCCCAAGCCGTGCTGATGGGCTACCGCGCCAAGGCCCGTTTCCTGGGTGCCGAGTTTGTCAAGGACGAGGTCACGGCCGTGGAGCACCACGACGGCCGGGCCACGGGTGTGCGCCTGGCCTCGGGGACACGGCTTGCCGCCGGCTGCGTGGTCAACTGCGCCGGCGCCTGGGCCGCGGACCTGGCCGCCACGGCCGGGGTCCGCATCCCGGTGGTGCCGGTCAAACGCCAGGTTTTTATCGTCGACACGGCCGTCAAGCCCGAAGGCCCCCTGCCGCTGACCATCCTGCCCTCGGGGCTCTACTTCCGCACCGAGACCGGCGGACTGATCCTGGTGGGAAAATCCATGCACGAAGATCCGGTGGGCTACAACTTCAGTTACGACCAGCGGCGCTTTTTTGATGTCCTGTGGCTGGAACTGGCCACCTTCGTGCCGGACTTCGAACGCCTGAGACTGGTGCGCGGCTGGGCGGGACTGTACGCCGTCAACACCCTGGACAACAACGCCATTTTGGGGCCGTGGCCCGAACTGAAAGACTTTTTCCTGGTAAACGGGTTTTCCGGCCACGGCCTGCAGCAGGCCCCGGCCGTGGGACGCTACATCTCCGAACTGATCCTGGGAAAGCCGCCGGTGCTGGATCTTTCCATTTTCAGCCCCCGGCGCATCCTGGAAAACCGGCCCATCGAAGAGGTGGGCATTGTATAGGGAGAAACGGCCATGACCGCAAGTTTCATGGAAGGTAATGAGGCCATCGCCCGCGGGGCCCTGGCGGCCGGCTGCCGCTTTTTCGCCGGCTACCCCATCACGCCGGCCACCACCATATTCCAGTCCATGCTGACCCTGCTGCCGCCCACGGGAGGCATCTGCCTGCAGGGCGAGGACGAAATCGCCTCCATCGGGTTCTGCCTGGGGGCCTCCATGGCCGGCCTCAAGGCCATGACCGCCACCTCGGGCCCCGGCATCAGCCTCTACAGCGAGCAGATCTCCTTCGCCATCGGCAGCGAGATTCCCATCGTCATCGTGGATGTCCAGCGGCTGGGCCCCTCCACCGGCTCGGCCACCCGCGGCGCCGACGGCGACATTCAGTTCCTGCGCTGGGGCAACTCCGGCGGACTGCCCGTCATCGTGCTGGCACCGGTGAACACGGCCGACTGTTTCGTGCTCACCATGGCGGCCTTCAACCTCTCGGAATCCTACCGTTGCCCAGTCTTTGTGGCCTCCAACAAGGAAATCGGCATGACCCGCGAAAGCGTCGACCTGCAGGCCCTGCCCCGCCCGGAAATAAAAGAGCGGCGCCGGTTTTCCGGATCGCCGCCCTATCAGCCCTTTGCCGCCGGAGAGGGCCGGGACGTACCCGACTTTCTGCCCATCGGCGCCGACATTGTCGTGCGGCAGACGTCGTCGACCCACGGGCCGGACGGCTACATCACCACGGACCCCTCCCAGATCGCCGCTGCCCAGCAGCGGCTGGACCGCAAGCTGCGATCCGCAGCGGATACCTTCAGTTACCATGAATTCTACGGGCCGCCGGATGCCGACACGCTCGTCATCGCCTACGGTGTCAGCAGCCGGGCCGCCAGGAGCGCCGTGGACAGCTGTGGGGCGGACGTCTCTTTGCTGACCCTCAAGACCCTGTGGCCGGTGCCGGAAAACCTCATCCGGCAGAAAGCCGCCCGTGCCCGCCGCATCGTGGTGGTGGAAATGAACCTGGGGCAGTACGTGCGGGAGATCCATCGGGTGCTGGGGGACCGGCGCATCGATTTTATCGGGCAGATGGACGGCCGCCTGATCCACCCGGAGACCATCGAGGAGGTGATCTGCCATGGATAGCCTGATCAACCGTAGCCGGCCGCCGGTGTTCTGCCCCGGCTGTACCCACGAGCGCGTTGTCCACGGCCTGGACAAGGCCTTTGCCCTCCTGGCGCTGCCCGCCAGCCGCATCGCCATCGTCAGCGACATCGGCTGCTCGGGCCTGTTCGACACCTTCTTCAACACCCACGCCCTGCACGGCCTGCACGGCCGCGCCCTGACCTACGCCACGGGCCTCAAGATGGCGCGGCCCGAACTGACCGTGGTGGTGACCATGGGAGACGGTGGCCTGGGCATCGGCGGCGCCCACCTGCTGGCCGCCTGCCGGCGCAACCTGGACCTGACCCTGCTGGTGCTCAACAACTTCAACTTCGGCATGACCGGCGGCCAGTGCTCGGCCACCACCCCGCCGGAAGCCCAGACCGGTTCGTCCTTTCTCAATCAGTTGGAAAAGCCCATGGACGTATGCCGTCTGGTGGAGGCCGCCGGGGCGCCCTATGCGGCCCGCTGCTCGGGCCTGTCAAAAGGCCTGGCCGAAAATATCCGCACCGCCATCGCCTTCGACGGCTTTGCCGTGCTGGACATCTGGGGCATCTGCCCGGGCCGCTACACCAGGAAAAACCGGCTGACCCCTAAAATGATCGAAGCAGACCTGGCCGCCATGGCCTCCGGCCGCGGCGTCCTCGACGAAAACCAGCGCCCCGAGTACGGCCGTCACTACGCCCAGCGGCAGGCGTCACTGCCGCCCGCCCGCCCGCCCATGGAAATCGCCCCCGAATTCGCGCCGCTCTCCGGCAACCGGCAGGAGCTGGTCATCCTGGGAAGCGCCGGCCAGCGCATCATTACCGCCGGTGAAATCGTTGGTCTGGCCGCCATGGGCGCCGGATTGCAGGTCACCCAGAAAAACGAATACAACATCACCGTGCTGCGGGGCCCCTCCATCAGCGAGGTCATCGTGTCGGCCGAAGAGATCGGCTACACCGGTATCGAAACACCGGACGTGGTACTGGCCCTGGACCAGGAGGGTGTCGACCGCCGGCGCGAGGCCTTTGCCCACTTCGACGCCGGCACGCTGATCCTGGCCGCCGCCGACGTGACCCTGCCGCAAAGCCGCGCCCGGGTGCACACCATCGATTTCAAAAAACTGGGCATCCGCCCCCCGGACCGTGCCCTGGCAGGTGTAGCCGCCATGGCGGCCCGCCAAAGGATTATCTCCACGCCCATGCTGCACCGGGCGCTGGAACATCGCTTCGCGGGCAAGGTGCTCGAAACGGCCAGGGCAACGGTGGAAAAGGGCCTCGCATGACCCGCCCCTCGAACCCAGGTGCGCGCATACCATGAAGGGCCCCGGCATCAACCATGCCAATCGTTACTTTCGATTGCCCTGCCGGTTTCAG